>NZ_LWLC01000016.1:0-142242 GCF_001905065.1 Saccharothrix sp. CB00851 | reverse complement strand
CGATCATGATCTGCCGCACCGCTTCCCACAATTAGGAGACGCCGCCTAGAGCGTCAGGCTCCACGAGTTGAGGTAGCCCGTGTCGGCCGAGTACACGTCCTGCACGCGGAGCTTCCACGCGCCGTTGCGCGCCTCGGACGAGACGTTCGCCGTGTACGTGGTGTCGATGTTGTCGCCCGAGTCGTTGTTCGACGCTTTCAGGCGGTACGCCGTGCCGTCCGGCGCGATCAGGTCGATCACCAGGTCACCCCGGTACGTGTGCACGATGTGCACCTCCACCTGCGAAGACGCCGAAGCGGTTCCCTCGCAGCCGGCGATGGTGATGGTGCTGGTGACCGCCGCGCCGTTGTCCGGGATGGTCACGTCGGCGTCGTTGGTGGCCTTGGCGCACCCGACCGGGGGGTTGCCACCGCCGCCGTACGGGTTGGCCGCCTTCTTCGCCGCGTACATCAGCATCGGCTTCGTCTTCGGCCAGAACGTCGACGCCTGGCACGAGTACGCCGGGAAGAACCCGGAGCACGTACCGGACGACGGCCCGATCTCCCACACGAACGACGCCACGCCCAGGTCGTCGTACACCCAGTCGTCCGTCGCGCCGGCCGCGTTGTAGAGCACCTCGCCCGGCTGCCCGTACCGCCAGCCACCGGCCAGCGACGCCATGTCCCGCGCCATCCCGCGCAGCGCCGCGTCGTTGCCCGTCTTGTACGACGTCGTCCAGCCCCACGGGAACAGCACCAGGTTCGAGTAGCTGTGCATGGAGATCACGACACCGGTCGTGTCGGCGGGCGCGGCGTCGGTGTTGCCGGTGCCGCGGCGGTCGCGGTAGAGGTTGCGCCACAGCGCCTGCAACGCCCGCGTCTCGACCTCGGAGTTCGCCGACGGCCCCTTGTACGTCTGGTCGCACGGGTTGGACGACGTGCCCGCGCCACCCCAGTGGGAGTCGGTGTTGCGGTTGAGGTCGATGCCGATCTGCGACGACGACGTGCCGGAGCAGTTCGACCCGTTCGTGGTGTTGGCGTTCTTGCGCTGGTAGCGCGGCGAGTTGCCGCCCTGCTGCACGATGTTCACGCCGTCGGGGTTGGCGATCGGCACGACCCACACCTCGGTCGTGTCCAGCAGCGCGGTGACCTCGGCGTCGACCCCGTAACCGGTGGTCAGGTGGTCGATCCACTTCCACGCCACGTCACCGGTGGTGAGTTCGCGGGCGTGCAACTGGCCCATGACGAAGAACCGGGGCTTCGGCGCGGACGTGCTCAGCGCGCAGTCGCCCGCGTTCTTCTTGGTGATGCAGATGGCACGCAGGTCGTACCCGCCCGCACCCTGGGTCTTGCGCCACGAGTCGCCGTAGTCGACCAGGGTCGTCAGGTTCGGGTACTGCTGCCCGACCAGGTCGAGGTGCGACCAGTGGGCGTTGATGGTGCGGTAGCCGCCGTAGTAGGTCTCGTTGATGTCCGCCGCGTCGAACGTCGGCGACTGCGACTTCTTGGCGGGCGGCTGCCACTCGGGCGCGGGCAGCACCTCGTCGATGACGGCGCTGAAACCGGCCTGCTTGAGACTGGCGCCGGTGCTCGCGTCGCCGAGCACGAACAGGTAGTCGCCGTCCCGGTCCTCCAGCACGTCGAAGCCGCGCCCGAGCAGGTTTTGGGCGGCGGCGCCGAGCGGCGCGTGGACCTTGTAGACGTAGGTGGGTCCGGCTTGGACGGCGGCGACCTCGGGTGCGGGACCGGCGGTGCCGGGCGTGCCCCCGGTGACCACCGCGGCCGCCGCGACACCGGCTATGGCCAGTGTCAGCAGTGAACGTCTGGTCGACTTCACGGTTGTTCCTCCTAGGCAGGGTCGAGTCGGAGGATGAGGGACGAACCGCCCCCTTGCACACCCGCCAACCGGCCATTACTCACCGTCGTGGCAGCGGTGTTTTGACAGATGGCGGTGAGGTACCCCGGCTCTTGGTCCGGATGGAGGAGGCGTCGTGACGGACGAAGAACTAGTCGAACGAATCACCCGGCTGGTGGACGAAGAGCACCGGTTGGAAGGGTCGCGCATCGGCGAGGGGCTGAGCGAGGGCGACGCCCGACGGCTGCGCGACCTGGAAGTCGCCTTGGACCAGACGTGGGACCTGCTGCGCCAGCGCCGGGCGCGCCGTGCCGCGGGCCTGGACCCGGACGCCGCCGAGCCGCGCGACCCCGGCACGGTCGAGAACTACCGCCAGTAGTCGCGCCCGGCGGTTGACTCGTCCCTTGGGGCAGCCCGCAAGGTCGTCGCCATGGAGGATGTGGCGGTGACACGGCTACTGGGCATCGGCGAGTTCGCCCGCCGCTCACGGCTGTCGGTGAAGGCACTTCGGCTGTACGAACGGCAAGGACTGCTGCGGCCCGCCGTGGTCGAGCCGGCCAACGGTTACCGGCGTTACGGCGAGGACCAGTTGGCCGCCGCACGGCTGGTGGCGCTGCTGCGCCGGTTGGACATGCCGCTCGCGGTCGTGGCCCGGATCGTGGCCGCGCCCGAGGACCGGCGGGCCGACCTGGTCGGCGAGTACTGGGCCGAGGTCGAGCACCGGCTGGCCGTGCAGCGCGGCCTGGCCGCCCACCTCCGCGTCGTGTTGTCCGGAGGGAAGGGATTGCTGGAGATGTACGAGGTCAAGCAGCGCGAAGCACCCGAACAGGTGGTTCTGACCGAGCAGCGGCACCTGCTGCAGCCCGCGCTCGTGGACTGGATCGAGAGCTCGATGGACCGGCTGGTGAAGGCGGCGGAGGGGTACGGGGGCGTGTCCGGCGCGGGGTTCGTCGTCTACCACGGCGAGGTGAACGAGGACAGCGACGGTCCGGTCGAGGCGTGCGTGCCGATCGGGGTGGCGGAGCCGCCGAGCGGGGTGGCGGCCCGGGTCGAGCCGGCGCACCGGGAGGCTTACGTGCGCCTGACCAAGGCGCAGGTCGTGTTCCCGCAGATCCTGTCGGCCTACGACGCCGTGGCCGCGTGGATCAAGGACAACGACCACGTCATCCACGACGCGCCCCGCGAGATCTACTTCGCGGATTGGGACAGCGCGGGCCCGGACGACGAGGTCTGCGACATCGCGTTCCCCATGCGCTGACACACCGGACGCGCGAGCACCGCGCGGGACCATGCCATGACCACCCGCGCGGTGCTTTTCCTGTCGCAACACTGCAATCCCACCGCAACGTTGCAAATAGCACCGCAGCGCTGCGCTGCGATTCCCCGCGCAGCGCTACCAGCCCGGGTGGGGTGCCCAGTGGTCAGACCAGCTGGGCGAGCCGGTGGTCCAGCGCCGTGTGGCGGCGTCCGGCACCCACGGTGCGGACCGCCTGCCCGATCGCCTTGCGCGAGCCGACCAGCACGACCAGCTTCTTGGCCCGCGTCACGGCCGTGTAGAGCAGGTTGCGCTGGAGCATCATCCACGCGCTGGTCGTGATTGGGATGACGACGCACGGGTACTCACTGCCCTGTGAGCGGTGAATCGTCATGGCGTAGGCGTGGGTCAGCTCGTCCAGCTCGCCGAACTCGTAGTCCACGTCCTCTTCCTCGTCGGTCCGAACGGTCAGCTTCTGCTCCACGACGTCGATCGCGGTGACGAGGCCGAGCGTGCCGTTGAAGACGTTCTTGTCGTAGTTGTTGCGCATCTGGGTGACCTTGTCGCCGACGCGGAACACCCGGCCGCCGAACCGGCGTTCCGGCAGGTCCGGTTTGGACGGTGTCAACGCCTCCTGCAGCAACGCGTTCAGCCCGCCCGCGCCCGCCGCGCCCCGGTGCATCGGCGCGAGCACCTGCACGTCCGTGCGCGGTTTCAGGCCGAACTTGCGCGGGATGCGGTTGGCCACGACGTCGACCACCAGCGCCGCCGCGTCCTCGGCTTCCTCCACCGGGAACAGGAAGAAGTCCGGCAACCCCTGCACGAGCGGGTAGTCGCCGTTGTTGATCCGGTGCGCGTTGGTCACCACGCCGGACTGCTGCGCCTGCCGGAAGATGTGCGTGAGGCGGACGTTCGGGATGGGGCTCTCGGCGGACAGCACGTCGCGCAGCACCTCGCCCGCGCCGACGGACGGCAACTGGTCGACGTCACCGACCAGCAGCAGGTGCGCACCGGGCGCGACGGCCTTGACCAGCTTGTTCGCCAGCAGCAGGTCGAGCATCGACGCCTCGTCCACCACCACCAGGTCGGCGTCGAGCGGCCGGTCGCGGTCGTAGGCGGCGTCACCGCCCGGCTTGAGCTCCAGCAGCCGGTGCACGGTGCGCGCCTCGTGACCGGTCAGCTCGGTCAGCCGCTTGGCGGCCCGGCCGGTCGGCGCGGCCAGCACGACCTTCGCGCCCTTGGCCACGGCCAGCTTCACGATCGACCGCACGGTGAAGCTCTTGCCGCACCCCGGCCCGCCCGTCAGCACGGCGACCTTGCGGGTCAGCGCGAGCCGGACGGCGTCGCGCTGCTTGTCCTCCAGCGACGCCCCGAGCCACCCGAACGCACGCTCCCAGTCGACCCGCTGGAACGCCGGCATCCGCTCCTCGTCGGTCCTGAGCAGCCGCAGCAGCTGGTTGGCCAGGGAGATCTCGGCCCGGTGGAACGCGACCAGGTAGATGCCCGGCTCGCCGTCCGGCATGATCTCGCGGACCACGCCCTCCTCCGCCACCAGCTCGGCCAGGCACTCGATCACCAGGCCCGCGTCCACCTGGAGGATCTTGATCGCGTCACCGATCAGCTCGTTCTCGGGCAGGTAGCAGTTGCCGTCGTTGGTCGCCTCGGACAGCGTGAACTGCAACCCGGCCTTCACCCGCTGCGGGCTGTCGTGCGGGATGCCGACGGCCTTCGCGATCTGGTCGGCGGTGCGGAACCCGATGCCCCACACGTCGTTGGCCAGCCGGTAGGGCTCCTCGCGGACGACGTCGATCGACTTCTCGTTGTACTGCTTGTAGATGCGCACCGCCAACGACGTGGACACGCCGACGCCTTGGAGGAAGACCATGACCTCCTTGATCGCCTTCTGCTCCTCCCACGCGGCGGCGATCATCTTGGTGCGCTTCGGGCCGAGCTTGGGCACCTCGATCAGGCGCTGCGGCTCGTGCTCGATGACGTCCAGCGCGGCCACGCCGAAGTGGGTGACGATCCGGTCGGCCAGCACCGGCCCGATGCCCTTGATCAGGCCGGAGCCCAGGTAGCGGCGGATGCCCTGGATCGTGGCGGGCAGCACGGTCGTGTAGTCGTCGACGTGGAACTGCTTGCCGTACTGGGGGTGCGAGCCCCAGCGGCCGCGCATCCGGATCGACTCGCCGGGCTGCGCGCCGAGCAGCGACCCGACCACGGTGACCAGGTCGCCGCCGCGGCCGGGGTCGACGCGGGCGACCGTGTAGCCGGTCTCCTCGTTGGCGAACGTGATCCGCTCCAGCACCGCTTCCAGGACCGCGTCAGCCACCCCGTCACCCTAGTGCGCGACCGGCACTAGGACGTGCCCTCCGCGGGCCAGAGCACCGCCCGGCCACCGAACTCGCCGACCACCACGCCGCGGTCGTTGACGTCCAGGGCGAACCCGTGCGTCCCGGCCGGCACCGGCAACAGGCTGACCTCACCCGACGGCGACCACCTGAGCGGGCGGTAGGTCCGCCCGATCGCCACACCCGCCGCCGTGCCGTGCTCGTTGACGACCGCCACCTCGCCCGCGGTGAAGCCGGCCGGGAGCGCCATGGTCGTGATGCCGCCGTCGGCCGCCCAGCGCACCGGCGAGCCACCGACCCGCCCGAACGCCGCACCGTCCGCGTCCACCGCCAGGAGGGTGCTGGACTGGTCGCCGGGCGGGTAGGCGGCCGCGGCCCCGTCCCAGCGCACGGCGAACGACGTCCGGTCCTCGGTCTGGTACCCGCCGACCACGAACCGGCCGTTGACCGCGGACACCCCCAGGTACGTGCTGCCGGGAACCCCGCCGAGGTCCGTGAGCACCCCGTCGTCCCAGCGCACGACCCGGCTGCCCGCACCGGTGTGGGCGACGCCGGCGATCGTGCCCTGCTCGTCGATCGCGGCGGCTTCGGTCGCCGTGCCCAGGCCGGGCAGCACGGTGGCCACGCCGTCGCGGTCCCAGCTGATCGCCTGCCGCTTGCCGTCCGCGTCACCGCCGTAGCCGACGACCGTGCCTGCCTCGTTCACCGCGACGGCGAACGTGTAGTCACCGCCGGGCAGGAAGTCGAGGACGACGGCGGTGCCGTCAGGGTGCCAACGGGTCGCCTGCGCCCAGTGCTCGGCGTCGCTGGTGTTGCCGTACGCCGCACCGGCCGCGTCCACCCCGAACACCGTCGCGTACCGGGCTCCCGGCGGAGGTGCGAGTTCGCTGATCCGCCCTTCCGCGTCCCAGCGCACCGCCCGCGCACGGCCGTCCGCACCGGCGGCCCGCCCCACGACCACGCCCGCGTCGTTGATCGCGACCGCCGACCCCTTCGCCGCGAGTTCCACGAACCCGGGCTCGGCCACCGCCGTCCCCGCCGACATCATCGAAACGAGCGCCAGCGCGGCACCCAACGTCCGTCGCACGACCAGACCTCCTCGTCGAAGCCCCGCCCGCTACCCAGCTAAGCAGCTCCGTTCTGGGAACGCTCCCAGAATCCCTCGTTCGGCCGCTCACCCCGGCTGGCCGGTCAGCTCGGCGGAGAGCGCGTCTCCGGTCAGCACGGTCGCCGGCCACGACGGGTCGGACCGCCACGAGTGCCAGGCCGTGAACGGCCCGTCACGGTTCTCGACCATGGCCACGACCTGGTCCCGCGCCCGCTCGACCGCCCGGTGATCGGCCTCGCCCACGACGCCCAGGCGACGGCCGTGGGCGTACTCGCCCTCGTCCTTCCACCACCACTCGGACAGGTCCGGCGCGATCACCAGGTCGAGGAGCAGGTCGAACGTGTCGAAGCCGAACGCCGTGCGGCGCAGCGGGCGCTGGAAGTTCACGTACCAGTGCCGCAGCCTGTGCCCGTCGGACGGGTCGAAGAAGGCGTTGACGCTGAACCACGTGCCCGGCGGGTTCCACAACAGGTACGCCGTGTCACGCCACGTCCACGGCCCGAGCTCCCACCGGCCGGCCGCCAAGTTCGGCAACGCCTGCTCACGCACGCCGTCCTCACCGGTCAGCAACCACTCGATCCAGGTGGTCGGCGCCCTCACCTCCGCGCCCGGTCGGCAGCCGACGACGAGAGCCTCGGCCGTGTCCTCCAGCACGCGCAGGGCGTACGCGCTCCACACCTTGCCGCGGAACACGTCACGGCGGACGACGGTCGTGCCCGGTTCGAAGGTCGTGCCCGGTTCGAAGGTCGGCATGGCACCCATGACGTGCGGAGGCGGGTTCCGGTTGCGGTGTGGGTGCCTCCACAGGACGTTCACAACTCGCGCCGTCCACCTCCACGGCTCCCACATAGAGTCGGCCGCATGACACGCCGCGTTCTGGTGGTCGAGGACGACTTGACCATCGCCGACTCAGTGGCCGCACGGCTGCGGGCCGAGGGGTTCGAGGTGGACTTGGCGCACGACGGCCCGTCGGCCGTCACGCGTGCCCGGGACGTCCGGCCCGATCTGGTGGTGCTGGACGTGATGCTGCCCGGGTTCGACGGGCTGGAGGTGTGCCGGCGGATCCAGGCCGAGCGGGCCGTGCCGGTGCTCATGCTGACCGCGCGGGGTGACGAGACCGACCTGCTGGTGGGGCTCGCGGTCGGCGCGGACGACTACCTGACCAAGCCGTTCTCGATCCGCGAGCTGGCTGCGCGCGTGCACGCGTTGTTGCGGCGGGTGGAGCGGGCGGCGTCGGCGGCGGCGTCGCGGATCACCCTGGCCGACCTGGAGATCGACTTGGCCGAGCGGCGGGTCATGCGCGGGGGCGCGGAGGCGCACTTGACGCCGACCGAGTTCGAGCTGCTGGTGCACCTCGCCGAACGGCCGCGTGCCGTGCAGTCGCGGGAGCGGCTGTTGAGCGAGGTGTGGGGGTGGGCCGACGGGACCGGGACGCGGACCGTCGACAGCCACATCAAGGCGTTGCGGCGGAAGTTGGGCACGGACCTGATCCGGACCGTGCACGGGATCGGCTACGCGTTGGAGGTGCCCCGGTGAGCTTGCGGTCGGCGTTCCAGACGACGCTCGAACTGCTGCCGCGCCCGCTGGACCCGGTGCGGTCGATCAAGGTCAAGCTCGGGATCCTGCTGCTGTCGGCGATGTCGGCCGGGTTCGCGTTCTTCCGGTGGCGGATCGGGTGGCTCGCGCCGGGGACCACGTTCGGCGCGATGGCGATCGTGCTGGTGACGTCGCAGATCCTCGCGCACGGGATGACCAGGCCGTTGCGGGAGATGACGGCGGCGGTGCGGGCGATGCGGGCCGGCGACTACAGCAGCCGGGTGCGTGCCACGGCGCGGGACGAGGTCGGCGAGCTGGCCAGTGCGTTCAACCAGATGGCGGCGGACCTCGGTGCCGCGGACCAGCAGCGGCGCGAGCTGATCGCGAACGTCTCGCACGAGTTGCGCACGCCGATCACGGCGCTGCAGAACGTGCTGGAGAACGTGGTCGACGGGGTCGCGCAGCCGGACGCGGCGACCATGCGGACGGCGTTGGCGCAGACCGAACGCCTGGGCCGGCTGGTGACGGAACTGCTCGACCTGTCCCGGATCGACGCCGGCGCGCACCGGTTGGACAAGGCGGAGTTCGCCCTGGCGCCGTTGTTGGAGGAAGTGGTCGCGGAAGCCTCGGTGGCCGCTCGAGGGGTGCGGTTCACCGTGGACGTCTCACCGCTCGACGCCACGATCTACGCCGACGAGGCGCGGTTGGCGCAGGTGGTCGCGAATTTGTTGGACAACGCGGCACGGCACGGTCCGGCCGGTGGCGAGGTGAGGATCTCGGCGTCGGTGGGTGCGGAGTTGGTGCTGGAGGTCGCGGACGACGGGCCCGGCATCGCGCCGCAGGACCGGGAACGGGTCTTCGAACGCTTCACGCGGGGTGAGCGGGCGGGAGGTGGGGGCACCGGGCTGGGGCTCAACATCGCGCGCTGGGTGGTCGACCTGCACGGCGGCACCATCGCCGTGGTCGACGGCCCGGGCTGCCGGATCCGCGCCACCCTGCCGGCCTCCTGTCCCACACCGGTCACCTGATCCCCTGGGCCGTCCTGGGGTTCGACCGAACTCCGCCGGACGGCCATGGATCGCCCCGTCCCTGGGTTGACCGCCCTCGGCTTGGCCCTCGTGGGTTTTCCGGCCCTGGGTCTGGTCGTCCTCGGTCTGACCGGGCCGAAAGCATTGCCCTGCAAGGGTCGCCGCCCAGGGGAACCCTGAATTCAATTCAACCACACACCACCGACAATTCCGGGCCGGTGAGCCCGTCCACCGACGATTCCGGGCCCGTGAGTCCGGAGCACCGTCACCCGAAGAACACCAGAACCCACCCGCCACTCGGCGGGCGATGGCGCACGCCCTGGAGGCAACACCCGATGACCCCTAACCGCGTCCTGCTCACCGGCGCCGCCGCCGGCATCGGAGCGGCCGTCCTGATCCCCCTCGGCCAACCCGGCCTCGGCTGGCCCCTCACCGCGATCCTCGTCTTCGCCCTGCTGCGCAAGGTCAGGCCCGCCTGGGCGGTGCTCTCCGTCGCGCTGTTCACCGTCGGTGCGTTCATCGCGGCCGAGTGGATGTTCACGCTCTGCGCCATCACGGGCTGCGCGGCCGGCTCGCTCGCGGTCGTCGGGGGGCGGACCGCGCGTGGCGTCGTGTTCGGCGCGGGTGCCGTGCCGCTGGCGGCGGTCAAAGCCGTGCCCTGGGTGGCACGCGGCGTCAAGGAGAACGGCGCGCCGCCGCTGGCCCGGCCGATCCTCGTCACCGCCGGTCTGCTGCTGGTGTTCGTCCCGCTGCTGGCGGGCGCCGACGCCGCGTTCGCCGACCTGCTCGGCTCGGTCACCCCGGACGAACCGTACGGCGAACCGGTCGTGCTGTTCCTGGCCGTCGGCCTGGGCACGGTCGGCGCGGCCTACCTGCTGGTCGCACCACCCCGGCTGGACGGCACGAGCGTCCTGCCCCGGACGGTCACCCGACGTGACTGGGTGCTGCCGGTTGGCGCGTTGGTGGTGCTCTTCGCCACCTTCGTAACCGTGCAGATCAACACGCTGTTCGCGGGCGACGCGCATGTCATCACCACCCCCGACCTGACCTACGCCGACCACGCCCGCAGCGGCTTCTGGCAACTGCTCGCCGTCACCTTGCTGACCCTCGGCGTCATCGCGGTCGTGGCACGGCTCGCCCGCCTCGACTCACCGGACGACCGGCGCTGGCTGCGCGGCCTGCTGGGCGCGCTGAGCGTGCTCACCCTGGTGATCGTCGCCTCCGCCCTCACCCGCATGTGGCTCTACCAGCAGGCCTACGGCTTCACCGTGCTGCGGGTCCTGGTCACCGCCTGCGAACTGTGGCTCGGCCTGGTCTACCTGCTGGTCCTGGCGGCGGGCGTGCGGCTGGAAGGCGCGTGGCTGGCCCGCGCCGTCGTCGGCACCGGCTTCGCCGCGCTGGTCGGACTGGCCGCGCTCAACCCGGAGCGGTTCATCGCCGAGCGCAACATCGACCGCTACCACGCCAGCGGAAAGATCGATTTCAGCTACCTGTCCAGGCTCTCCGCGGACGCCGTGCCCGCCCTGGCCACCCTCCCGGAGGACGTGCGCGCCTGCGCCCTGCGGTCCCGCGTCGAGGACGACGATTGGCGTTCCTGGAACCTCGGCCGCCAGCAGGCCAGGGACACGCTCGCCCAGGTCAAGCGGGGCGACTGTGCGCGGTCACGTGGTCGGTGACCAGGCGGGCCACCGTGCCGGCGTGCGTGATCTGCGCCCAGTGCCCGGCGTCGATCACGTGCCGCCGCACGTCCGACGCCCACCGCTCCACGTCCTCGGTGATACCGGCCGTGACGTACCTGTCCCGCGACGGCAGCACCAGTTGCACCGGCACGTCGGTCCGCCGCACGCGCGGCGAGCGCAGCCGTGGCACGAAGTTCGCCCGGTACAGCGCGATGCCCTGCACGCCGTCACGCACGACGGTCGGCGACACGTGCGGCGAGACGCCCTCCAGCCGGTGCGCGATCGACTGCCACCGGGGGCCGATCACGTGCCGCCACAGCAGGGGCGCGACGAACGGCAGGTGGAACGCCACGATGTACCACGAGTGCAGCAGTTGCTTGAGGTGCCGGGTGGTCGGCCGGCGGCGCATCCAGTGCCCGACGTGGTCCAGGCACGGGCCGGAGATCGAGGTGTACGAGGCGATCGGCGCGTCGGGCGTGGTGACTGCCTCCCAGGCTTGGATCGAGCCCCAGTCGTGCGCGACGACGTGCACCGGCGCGTCCGGGCTGACCGCCGCGATCACCGCGAACAGGTCGCGGGCCAGCACCGGCAGCCGGTAGGCGGCCAGGCCGCGCGGCGCGGACGACGCACCGGCGCCGCGCACGTCGTACGTGACCACGTGGAACTCTTCGGCCAGCAACGGCACGACGTCGTCCCACACGCGGTGCGTGTCCGGGTAGCCGTGCACCAGGACGACGGTCGGCGCGGACCGGTCGCCGTGTTCGTGGACGGCCAGCCGCACGCCCTCGGACTCCACGTACACCGTTGCCTGCCTCCAGGTTTGGTAAAAGCTACGCCACCGTAGCAATATGGGTCGGTGAGCACAACGCGTCGCAAGTACGCACCGCGCCTGCCGCCGGCGCAGCGGCGCGACCAGCTGCTGGACGGGGCGCTCGGCCTCATCGCCGAAGGCGGGTTCGACGCGTTGACCATGGAGGCCGTGGCCCGGCGGTCCGGCGTGACCAAGCCGGTGGTCTACGAGCTGTACGCGAACCGGGCCGAGGTGATCGCCGCGCTGCTGACCCGCGAGGCCGAACGCGCCACCGCGCAGGTGCTGGGCGCGATGCCGACCACCGACTTCGGCGACCGTTCACCGGAGGACGTCTACACGGACACCGTGCGCGCGTTCATCAACGCCGTCGTCGCGTCACCGGACCGCTGGCGGCTCGTGCTGCTGCCGCCCGAGGGCACGCCTGCCGAGTTCCGGCAACAGGTCGCGCTGGTGCGGGCGCAGGTGTTGGAGCACGTCAGCGGGTTGGCCGAGCTGGGGCTGAAGGCGTTGGGCGACACCGGGCTGGACGCCGAGCTGCTCGGCCACACCGTGCTCGCGCTGGCCGAGATGGCGGGACGACTGGTGATCACCGATCCGGAGCGGTTCACGCCGGACAGGCTGGTCGCGTTCGTCGGCCAGGTGGCGCACCAGCTGCCCGCACGCAAGGCTGGAAAAGAGTGAAAAACGTCCTCGCCGGACGGGCAGATCAGCAGGATGACCTCCCGCTCGTTCCGCCTCGGTCTCGTTTCGTCGGGGACGTCCTGTTGCGTCGTGGTCCCGGACTCCGTGTCACCCCACCGACCTCCCTCCGGGCTACCGCACGTGTCAAGGGCGGCGCGCGGTCCCAGTGAAGTGACAGTCGAAGTTGGACGCGCCGCCCTTGACACGTGCGGTAGGGCAAAGCCAGGTCGGCGGGATGACACGAAGCCCTCCTATGAGGGAGAAGGGCGCCGCCAGTGGCACGTGCAGGGGGTCGCCGACGAGCGCGGGGTCGAGCGGGCCCGGGGCGTGTGCGGCGGCGTTGCTCTCGCTTTTCATTGGGAGGGGTTCGTGTCATCCCGCCGACCTGGCGTAGCCCTACCGCACGTGTCAAGGGGGCCTCGTGCCAGCGTTGCCTCATACTCCAACTTCGGGGCCCCCTTGACGCGTGTGGTAGCCCGGAGGGAGGTCGGTGGGATGACACGTACCCCGGGACCACCAACCCAACCGGAGTTCCCGACGGAACAAGAGGAAGCCGGAACCGGGGGATGTCATCCTGCTGATCTGCCCGTCCGGCGAGGACATGTTCTTCAAACACGGCGAGGACATGCTTTTCAAGCACACGGAGGAGTGAAGGGCGCTGCTCGTGGGTACGAACCCTGGATCGTCCCCATCATGAGCTAGCAAGTAGGAGGTGCCCGTCCGTGCTCGCAGCCGTGGTCACGTTCACCGGCTCGCTGCTGGTCGCCCTGCTCGTCGTCACGCTCGTCCACCGGCTGGTCCGCCGCATCGGCCGCCGCTCGGACCTGTTCGCCGGCCTCGCGCGGCACGCGCACAAGCCCGCGGTGGCGGTGGCCGTGCTGGTCGCGGTGCAGTTCTCGCTGGGTGTGGCGGCACGGGGCGACTGGCGGCCGGTCGCCCTGCACGTCACCGGGATAGCGCTGATCCTGGCCGGTGCCTGGCTGCTCGCCTCGCTGCTGGTGGTGATCGAGGACGCGACGCTGGCCCGCATCCGGGTCGACGTGTCCGACAACCGGCACGCCCGCCGCGTGCACACCCAGATCACGCTGGTCCGCCGGGTCACCGTGGTCGTGGTGAGCGTGCTGGCGGCGGCCGCCGTGCTGATGACGTTCCCCGCCGCGCGGGCGGCCGGCACGAGCATCCTGGCCTCCGCCGGTGTGATCGGCGCCATCGCCGCGCTGGCCGCGCAGTCGTTGCTGGGCAACGTGTTCGCTGGTGTGCAGATCGCGTTCAGCGACGCGTTGCGGCTGGACGACGTGGTGGTCGTCGAGGACCAGTGGGGCCGCGTCGAGGACATCACCCTCACCTACGTGGTCGTGCACCTGTGGGACGACCGGCGGCTGATCCTGCCCACCGCCTACTTCCTCAAGACGCCGTTCGAGAACTGGACGCGGACCCAGTCGGCGCTGCTCGGCACGGTGGAGCTGGACCTGGACTGGACCGTGCCGGTCGAGGACCTGCGGCACGAGTTGCGCAACGCGCTGGAGACGAGCGACCTGTGGGACGGCCGGGTCTGCGTGCTGCAGGTGACCGGCGCGGTCGGGTCGTTCGTGCGGGTCCGCGCGCTGGTGAGCGCGTCGGACGCCGGGCGCCTGTGGGACCTGCGGTGCGTGGCGCGCGAGCACCTGGTCGGCTGGCTGCGGTCCCGTCACCCCGGCGCGCTGCCGCAGCTGCGGGTGCGCGAGTTGCCCCGTGCCAACGGTGCCGCGCCGGCGCCCGCGGCCAACGGGTCGTCGGACAACCGGGTGTTCGGCGAGAGCGCGGACGGCGAGGAGCGGGTGCAGGCGTTCAGCGGCCCGGACCAGCCGGTGCAACCGCGCTGACCTCTCATTCCGTCCTGGTGGCAGGATCGGCCGCAGGAGGGCACATGCGAAGACTCGTGGTGACGACCGCGTTGGCGGGGCTGGTGCTGACAGGCTGCGCGGCCCAGCCGCAGACCGGGACGTGGTCGACCGGCACGCCGATCTCGCCCACCGCCCCGGTCACCGTCTCGTCGGTGTCCGTGCCGCCCGCCAAGCTGAGCCCGAAGGGGGTGGAAGTGCTGGAACAGGCCAAGCGCGACGGCGCGCGGACCATCGGGCTGACCATCTCGACCGAGCGGGGCAAGGCCGACGAGGTGGCTGCCTCCCTGCGACGACTGGGCGCCACCGTGGAGGCCACCGACGCCGCCATCGGCTACGTGCGCGTCACCGCCCCGGTCGAAGCGGTCGCGAAGGTGACTGCGGTCGACGGCATCAGCCGGGTCGACGTGGACGAGCCGCTGAGCAACATCGACCCCACACCCTGACCACCGGGCTGGTCCAGGCGTCACGGGCGTCACGGGCCAGCCGACGGGACCGACGGATCGGCGGAAAAGGCTCAGGGCCACCCCCGCGCGTGGCGGGAATGGCCCTGAGGTCTTTTCGCGGGTGGCGTCAGGCCACGTTCCGCAGGATCACCGCGCCGCGGCCGACGATGGCGCCGCCCGAGGTCTGCACGGTCAGCTCACCGCGCAGCACCCGGCCGGCACCGGCCTGGCCGGCGGCGGTCACCGTGGCGGGGACCGTCCACGTCGCACCGGCGGTGCGGTCGGCGTCGGTGTCGGTCACCGCGACCGTGCCGAGGCCGGCGGCGGCGAACAGGTCGATGTAGTCGTACTCCGTGGTGCCCGCGGGCACCTCGTAGCCGTCGACCTGCACCCGCCACGCACCCGCGGCCGGGTTGTTGATCGTCACGGACTCCTCCGAGTCGCCGTCCGCCGCCTGACCGGCCAGCACGCAGGTGCCGGTGGTGCAGTTGTAGACGAACAGGTCGAGGTCGGCCGACACGTCACTGGTCTTGCCGATCGTCGCGCGCAGCGACGTCGAACCCGGCGCCACGGTCAGGTCGTAGTTCTGCACCGCCGCGTCGGCGATGGTCGGGCGGTCGATCCGGGCGCTGGCCAGGGAACCGCCGACGAGCCTGCCGTTGAACGCGGCCAGCGAGTTGGTCACCGCGTACTCGCGGCTGATCGGCGTGCCGATCACGGCCGACTCGATGGTGTCCGGGTTCGGGCTGATCGCGGTGCCGAGCACGGACGCGGTCACCGAGTACGGCGCGGCGTCGGCGTCGGAGGTGCGCCGGGCCTCGACCACGATCTCCCACGTGCCCGGCAGCGGGTTGGTGACCGTGCGGCTGGTCGGCGTGCCACCGGAACAGCCGGCGCCCGCGTCGGGGTTGTAGCAGTTGACCGACGAGGTGGAGTCGAAGGGCACGCCGTACGGGTCGTAGCGCAGGAACCGGACCTGGCCCTTGCCCGCCTCCGTGCCGCCCGCCGCCATGTCGACCTTCAGCGCGCTCGTGCCGGCGGGCACGTTCACGAAGAAGCTCTTCGACTGGTTGCGCTCGATCGTGCCGGTCTTGGTGACCGCGTAGTTGCCCGCCGCGGTGAACTGGTCCGCCGCGAACACCGTGTTCAGCGTGAACACGTCGATGCCGCGGGTGAGCACGTTGTCCAGCCGCAGCACGGCCGAGTGCGCGCCCGCCGCGGTCGGCTTGACCTTGACGTCGAACTTCACCGGCGTGTTCAGCGGCAGCACCACCGAGGACCGCGACGAGAACGTGCCGTCGTTGCCCTGCCAGTTCACCCTGAACGTCTGGTTGCGGTTCGGGCCCGTGGTGCGGGTCAGGGTGTACGTGCGGGTGTACTCCTTGCCCACGACGACGCCCTCGCGGTCGTGGATGCCGACGCCCGTGTTCGGGGTGGCCAGCAGGCCCGACAGCGCGGTGTTCACGGTCACCGAGGTGCTGACCGCCTGCGTCTGCGGGTGCGCGTTGAGCTGCGTCCACGCGCGCTTGGTGTCGAACAGGCCCGCGCCCTGCTCGTACGCCTGGAGGGTGGAGACCCACTTGGCGCCGGACTGGATCGCGGTGCGCAGCGCCTGGACCGGTGGGCGCTCGCCGTTGTGCTCGGCCTTGTACGCGCTGATCAGCAGCGCGGCGGCACCGGTCGCCTGCGGGGCGGCCATCGACGTGCCGTTGAACATGGCGTAGCCGGCGGGCAGGTCGTAGGTGCCCGCCACCGGGCCCGGGGTCTGCCACTGCGGCACGGTCGAGATCGCCGAGCCGGGCGCGACGATGTTCGGCTTGAAGCCGCCGTCCTCGCGCGGACCGCGCGACGAGAAGCCGTGCAGGCCCTCGCGCTGCCTGGTCACCGAGCCGTAGTTGGACAGCCAGGTGTCCGCGGTGATGTACGAGCCGACGCTCATCGCGTCCGTGGACACCGACGGGTCGCCGACGGTGTTCGCGCCACCGCCGCTGTTGCCCGCGGAGATGAACACCTGCACGTTGTACTCGGCGATGGTGCGGTTGTAGAGCTCCGCACGCGCGTTGTTGCCGTCGTTGAGGGCGGGCAGGCCGCCGATGGAGATGTTGACGACGTCCGCGCCGTTGCGCGCCGCGTACAGCAGACCGTCGATCAGGCCGCTGTTGGTGCACGACGGGGTCGTGAGGCAGACCTTGACGGCCATCAGCTTCGCGCCGGGCGCCGCGCCGGCCATCCTGCCGCCGAACATCTTGTTCGCCGACGTGATGCCCGCGACGTGGGTGCCGTGCGCGGCGGAGATGCCCAGGTTGACCCAGGCGGTGCCGGTCGCGTCGTAGTTCGACTTGTCGGTCTGCACCACGAACGCGATGGTGTCCAGCACCGGCGTGGCCGGGTTGTCCGTGCCGAAGTGGCCGACGTCCTTCTTGTACTTGTAGTCGATCATCGCGGCCTGGTCGGTGAAGTCACCGTCGCCGTCGGTGTCGACCCGGACTTCCTTGGTCGTGATGTCCTGCAGCACGCCGAAGGTGTCCACGCGGTCGCCGTCGCGGTTGATGTCGCCGCCGACCTCGCTGTTGGCCGCGGCCAGGTCGCCCGCGGTCTCGCGGAACAGGCCGAAGCTGAACGGGCCACCGGCGGCGGGGGCGGTGTAGGTCTTGCCGCCCGAGGTGAACGCGCCGTTGTAGCGGCCGGAGACCTGCAGCCACGTGCCGTCACCGGAGTTGGTGGCGTTGGCGTTGTACCAGTCGACGATCTTGCGCTCACCGGTCGTGGTGGTCGCCAGCGCCGGGTGGTCCAGGTCGATGCCGGAGTCCATGATGGCGATCGTCGTGCCGCGACCGTCCCACTTGGGGTTGTGGTCGGTGAAGTGCGCCGCCTTGGTGTCCTGCGTCGGCAGGTAGGGGTTCTTCTTGGGCGTCGCCTTGCCCGGCGCCTGCTGCGGCAGCGGCGTCGTGGCGCCCTCGGGACGCGGGTTGTCCAGGACGACCAGGCCGTCGACGTCCACCGCGTTCACGGACGCGAGCTTGGCGGCCTTCTCGGCCTTGTCCCGCGGCACCGAGACCTTGAGGTAGTCGACGTCACGCTCGGTGGACTCGACCACGCCACCGAGCGCCTTGAGGTCGTTGGCGGCGGAGTCCAGCTTGCCCTCTTCGGCGGCGACGAGGAGCGTGACGTTCGCCTGACCGGCCTTCTCGGCCTCGGCGATCCGCTCCCGGTCCTGCTTGTCGAGCTGCTTGTCGGCGGGCGCGGGCGCGGATGGCGCCTCTTGCGCGACGGCCGACCCGGCGGCGAAGCCGAACCCAGTGGTGCCCAGCACGGCGGCCAGCAAGGCCGCACTGGTGCGGTGTCTCCACCGGCTTCCTGAGTTGATCACGGCGCAAACCCTTCGTGGGGAAAGATTGGCGCAAGCACATCTCTCCGACACTCGGGTAACAATCGGACGAACAGTCCAATAGGAAGGTCCACATTGGACTGAACGGGCTATTGCGCAAACACGCGAGAAGTGCCGCACAAGACCGGAACGGGTGCGACCACTCCAGTCAAGAGCCGACCGGCCGGAATGTCAAACACTGTCAACGGTGAACCATCCGGAAGCGTGGGGAATCCGTAACAAATCGCACATCAACGCGATGGCGAGCACACTGGTCCCATCGTGGACGCCGCACCGATCGACCGGATAGCCGACGAGCTGTACGCCCTGCCGCCGGCGGAGTTCGTCGCGGCCCGCGACGCCCACGCCCGGGTGGCCGCCGACCGCGGCGACAAGGCGTTGGCCAAGCAGATCTCGGCGCTGCGCAAGCCGACCTCCTCGGCGTGGGCGCTGAACCTGCTGGCCCGCGAGGGCGCGTCCGACCTGACCGAGGCGCTCGCTCTGGGTGACGAACTGCGTGCCGCGCAGGAGGAGTTGCGCGGCGGTGCGCTGCGGCAGCTGAGCGCACGGCGGCGGGCCGTGCTGAGCGCGCTCGTGCGACGGGTAGAGGTGCTGGCGAGCCACGCCGGCCAGCCGCTCGGGCCGGACGCCGTGCAGCAGGTGCGCACCACGTTGACCGCGGCACTGGCCGACGCCGTGCTCGGTGCCCGCATCCGGGCCGGGCGGCTGGTCAAGCCGGTCGAGCAGTCCGGTTTCGGCCCGTTGAGCGAGACCGCGACCCCGGTGCGCGACGACCTGGCACCGCGCCGGGAGCAGCGGCGGGAACGGCGGCTGGCCCAGGCCCGGGACGACATCAGCACCGCGCAGGCGGACGTGCGGAAGGCGGACGCGGCCGTCACGGAGGCCGAGCAGGCCCTGGTCGAACGCGAGGAGCACACCGCCGCGCTGCAGGCCGAACTGCGGCGGGCGCAGCAGGCCGAGCGCGAGGCGGCGACCAGGCTGGCGAAGGCCAAGCGCCGCGCCGAGACCGCGCGGGACAAGCTCGCGGGCGCCGAGGCCAAGATGACCGAACTGCGCGGCGACGCCTGATCCCGTGACCCGCGGCACACCATCGCGACCACGGACCGTGACTCCCGACACCCTGTCGTCACGGAGGGAACACGCGCCGGACACCACCCGTTCTACTGCTGGTCGGCACGTGGACGCCGCACCGGACGTCAGGCCCGCGAGGCACCTCCCCCCAAGGCCACGCGCGGCACCTCTCCCCGAGACGTTGCAGGTGCGCCCACGCACGCCCGACCGCCGTCGGCCGAACGGTTCCCCCCACCGCGCGGCCGGCGGCCTTTTACTGCACCGTCGCCGCAGCTCAGACCATGTACTGGTCGTGCCGGGCGTAGAACTCGGCCCACTCCGACGCGGTCAACTGCCGGCCCGAATCCACGATCTCCGCCAGTTCCCGGAAGAACTTCTCCCGCGGCGGGGCGGGAGCGAACAGGATCAACATCGACGCGGGTTCGTCGGAGTCGTTCTGGAAAGCGTGGACACCGCCCTGCGGGACGTACAGGAAATCACCGGGCGTGCCCGTTACCCAATTGTCACCATTGTAGAGCCGGACTGATCCGGAGATCACGTAGAACGACTCCGAGAACGTGCGGTGGAAGTGCGGCTTGGCACCGCCCGCCCGCGGTTCCATCCGCCAGTCGAACAGCCCGTACTGCCCGCGCGTGACGTCACCGGTGGCGACCAGTCGGTTCTGCACCAGCGGCCGGTCGATGGTCTCCACCCCCGCCACCGGTCGCCACACCGCGCTGATCTCGCCGACGTCCCCCGTGTACGACACGGTCAACCACCCCTTAAAGTGAATTTTGTTCAACTATCGTCCCGCGCCGCGGTTCGATCTAGACTCGCCCGATGGCAGATGCGGATGTCATCGTCGTCGGCGCGGGCCTCGCGGGCCTGGTCGCCACCGCCGAACTGGTCGACGCCGGGCGCAAGGTCATCCTCCTCGACCAGGAGCCGGAGGCCTCGTTCGGAGGTCAGGCGTTCTGGTCGTTCGGCGGGTTGTTCCTGGTCGACAGCCCGGAGCAGCGGCGGTTGAAGGTCAAGGACTCCGCGGAGCTGGCCCTGCAGGACTGGCTGGGCTCGGCCGCGTTCGACCGGGACGCCGACCACTGGCCGCGTCAGTGGGCCGAGGCGTACGTGGACTTCGCGGCGGGCGAGAAGCGGCCGTGGCTGCACGCGATGGGCGTGCGCTGGTTCCCGCTCGTGCAGTGGGCCGAGCGCGGCGGGTACTTGGCGAACGGGCACGGCAACTCCGTGCCGCGCTTCCACGTGACGTGGGGCACCGGGCCGGGCATCGTCGCGCCGTTCGAGCGGCGGGTGCGCGAGGGCGTGGCGCGCGGGCTCGTGCAGCTGAAGTTCCGGCACCGCGTGACCGGGCTGACCACGAGCGGCGGCGCGGTGGACGGCGTGCGCGGCGAGGTGCTGGAGGTCAGCACGGCCGGTCGGGGCGAGCCCAGCTCGCGGACCGCGTCCGGCGACTTCGAGCTGCGCGCCCAGGCCGTGATCGTGACGTCCGGCGGTATCGGGGCGAACCACGAGATGGTGCGCCGCAACTGGCCGTCCCGCCTGGGCACGCCGCCCGAGCACATGCTGTCGGGTGTGCCGGACCACGTGGACGGGTTGATGCTCAAGGTCGTGCAGGACACCGGCGGCGAGATCATCAACGAGGACCGGATGTGGCACTACCCCGAGGGCATCGCCAACTACGCCCCGGTCTGGAGCAGGCACGGCATCCGCATCCTGCCCGGGCCGTCGTCGTTGTGGCTGGACGCGACCGGCTCACGGCTGCCGATCCCGCTGTTCCCGGGGTTCGACGCGTTGGGCGCGTTGGAGCACATCGTGAAGACCGGGCACGGCTACTCGTGGTTCGTGCTCAACTCGAAGATCATCGGCAAGGAGTTCGCGCTGTCCGGGTCGGAGCAGAACCCCGACCTGACCGGCAAGGACGTGCGGGCGGTGCTGAAGCGGGCGATGCCGGGTGCGGTGGCGCCGGTGGAGGAGTTCGCGAAGCGGTCCGAGGAGTTCATCTTCGGCCGCACGCCCGAGGAGCTCGCGGCCGGGATGAACAAGCTGGTCGGCACGTCGTTGATCGACCCGGCGGCGCTGCGGCGGACCATCGTGGAGCGCGACCGGCAGGTGATCTCCGGCCTCGGCAAGGACATGCAGGTCAACGCCATGCGCGAGGCCAGGAAGTTCATCACCGACAAGCTGATCCGCGTGGTCGAGCCGCACCCGTTGCTGGACCCGAAGGCCGGTCCGATGATCGCCGTCCGGCTCTCCGTGCTCACCCGCAAGACGTTGGGCGGCCTGCACACCGACCTGTCGGCCCGGGTGCTCAAGCACGACGGCACCCCGCTGGACGGCGTCTACGCGGCCGGTGAGGCGTCGGGCTTCGGCGGGGGCGGCGTCCACGGCTACCGGGCCCTGGAGGGCACGTTCCTGGGCGGCTGCCTGTTCTCGGGCCGCGTCGCCGGCCGTGCCGCGGCCCAGGCCACCGCCTGACCCGAACGTTGAACTCGGGGTACCTGAACGTAGGACACTCGCGGCCTGAACGTAGGACACACGCGTGTGTCCTACGTTCGGAACGCGTGTGTCCTACGTTCAGGACCGGTGAGTTGAACGCTCAGGCGGTGGCCGGGAGGTCCAGCTTGCGGGACAGGTCGTCGGCGTCGGCCAGGCTCAGGTCGCGGTACAGGTGCAGGGCGGCCAGCCAGTGCGGTCGGGCGGCGGCGGGGCCCTCGGACTGCTCCAGGACGTCGCCGATCGCGCGGTGGCACAGCGCCTCCTGGTAGCGGTCGCCCAGGCGGGCCGCCAGTGCCAAGCCCGCGCGGTAGGACTCCAGGGCCTCGTCGGCACGGCCCAGCTGCTGCGACGCCGTGCCCAGGGTGTGCAGGGTGGCCGTGTGCGCCTTGGACGGCGCCGACGGGAACAGGCCCAGTGCCTCCGTCGCGTGCCGCAACGCCTCCTCGGGCTGGTGCTTGCGCAGCAGCACGTTCGCCAGGTTGTTCTGGATGCTCGCCTGCGACCGGTTGTCCCCGACCTCCCGCGCCACCTCCAGCGCCTCCAGGATCGTCTCCTGCGCCCGGTCCAGCTGGTCGTCGGCCATCAGGCAGTACCCGAGGTTCGCCAGCGCCGCCAGCTCCAGGTGCCGGTCACCGTCGGCCAGCGCCGCCGCCCGCGTGCACGCCTCGATCGCCTCGTCGATCCGGCCCAGGTCGGCCAACGTCGAACCCAGCCGCAGCAGGAACGTCGCCTCCGCGTGCCGGTCGCCGAGCGACCGCGTCGCCGCCAGCCCGATCCGGCACAGCGCCAGCCGGTCCAGCCGGTTGCCGCGCCGGAAGTGGAACGCGTCCAGGCACAGCGCCAGCTGCCACGTCCGCTCCCGCTGCCCGCCGTTGACCGCGCTGTCCAGCGCCAGCCCGAGGTTCGCCTCCTCCAACGTGAACCAGTCCAGCGCCGCCGCGTGCGACGGCAGCTCCGGGAACGACGCGGGCCGGTGCTCGATCGGCCCGAACGGCCGCACGTGGTCGGACAGGTGCGCCCGCGCCCGGTCGGCCACGTGCAGGTAGTAGTCCAGCAGCCGACCGGTCGCCACCTGGTTGTCCACATCGGACTCGGTGGCCGCCAGGTGGTGGGTGAACAGCCGCACCAGGTCGTGCCGCGAGTACCGGTCCGGCGTCGACTCGTGCAGCAGGTTCGCGTACGCCAGGGTCCGCAGGTGCGTGCGCGCGCTGACCACGTTGATGTCCAGCAACGCCGCCGCCGCGTAGCTGTCCAGGTCCGTGCCGGGGTGCAGGCCCAGCCGCCGGAACAGCCGCGCCGCGCCCTCCGGCAGCTCGCGGTAGCTCACCGCCAGCGCCGCGTGCACACCGCGCCCCGCCTCCGGCAACGACAACGCCGACAGCCGCCCCTGCTCGTCGCGCAGCTCGTCCACCAGCGACTGGATGGTCCACCGCGGCCGTGACGCCAGCCGCGCGCCCGCGATCCGCAACGCCAGCGGCAGCCGGTCGCACAGCTCCACCAGCTCCGCAACCGCGTCCGGTTCCTGCTCGATCCGCTGGCGCCCCAGCAGCGCCGTCAGCAGGTCCTCGGCGCTCGACTCCGGCAACGTCGGCACGTGCAGCGACGACGCGCCCTCCGTCACCACCAGGTCGTCCAGCCGGTGCCGGCTGGTCACCAGCACCAGGCACCGCGCCGAGCCGGGCAGCAGCGGCCGGACCTGCTCGGCCGACCGCGCGTTGTCCAGGAACACCAGCACCCGCCGCCCGGCCAGCAGCGACCGGTACTGCGCGGCCTGGTCCTCCAGGTCCACCGCGATCTGCGAGTCGGTCAGCCCCAACGCCCGCAGGAACCCCACCAGCGCCGTGCGCGGGTCCAGCGGCTCGGTCTCGTCGAACCCGCGCAGGTTCACGAACAGCTGCCCGTCCGGGAAGTCACCCGCCACGCCGTGCGCCCACCGCAGTGCCAGCGCCGTCTTGCCCACCCCAGCCGGGCCGACCAGCAGGCCGATCGCCGAGTCCTGCCCGATGAGCGTCGCGCCGAGGTCCGACAGCTCCTCCTCGCGCCCGACGAACCCGCGGTGCTCGCGTGGCAACTGGGCCGGTGACCGGTCGGAGGCGCGCTCCACCGGCGTCGTCGGCGCCGTGTCACCCGCCAGCACGGTCTGGTAGGCCTCGCGCAGCTCCGGCCCGGGATCGACACCCAGCTCGTCGACCAGCCGCTCCCGGGTCCGGTGGAACAACGCCAGCGCCTCGGCCTGCCGCCCGCTCCAGTGCAGCGCCAGCACCAGCCGCGACACCAGCGCCTCGCGCAACGGGTAGGCGTCCACCGCGTCACGCAGCCCGGCCACCGCCTCGGCCGCCCGGTCCAGCCGCGACAGCCGGGTCGCCAACTCCTGCACGGCGACCAGCCGCAGCTCCTCCAGCCGCGCCGACACCGCCTCTCGCAACTGGTCGCCCGGCACGTCGGCCAGCACCGGGCCGCGCCACAGCGCCAACGCCTCGCGCAGCAGCCGCACCGCGTCCTCGTCCGCCGCCTCGCGGGCGCTCACCAGCAGGTCCTCGAACCGGAGCACGTCGACGGCCGCGCGTTCACCGGTCAGCACGTAACCGGGCGCACGGGTGACGAGCGCGACACCACCGGTGAGGACCTTGCGCAGCTGGGCGATGTGTCCCTGAAGGGCGGCTTTGGCTTGCGGCGGCGGTGATCCGTCCCACACCAGCTCCAACAACCGGTCACCGGACACCACGCGGTTCAGCTCGAGCGCGAGCGCCGCCAGCACCGTCCGCCGCTTGGCAGCGCCCAGCCGAACGGCTTCCCCACCTGCGGAAACCAGCTCGACGGGGCCAAGCAGGTTCACCCGCATCCGCCAGCCCTTTCGGCATTGTCACCGTGTAGTCGAAGAGTTTCCCACAGTCGTCACCGCACTCCGGCGGACCACGTTGGGCGCGCGTTGGCCGGGCGTTGGAGGACCCGTGGACGTTGGGTTGCGTCCAGCAGGCTGCCTTCCGCGAGGGATACCGATGTACATCGCCGAAACCGGGGGTGAAGTGGCCCCGCCCCAGGAGGTCCCGACCGTCAACGGCCAGGTCGTGGCGCTCCAGGAGACCGTGAACTCCGGCCGGGTGTCGCTCGATCCCGCCACCGGCGAGGAACTGCGCAAGATGCTCTTGGAGCAGATGGACCAGGTCGACTCGTGGCTGGAGCGCGCCGGCCGGCTGGCCCGTCCCGCGCCGATCGGCCGCAACCCCGTCGGCGACCGGCTGGCGCAGAAGTTCGAGACCCGGGCGGACGGCGACCCGCGGTCGTTCGTGGCCGTGATGACGGCCTACCGCGAGGTGCTCCAGCAGACGCACGACTCGGTGGAGAACGCGATCCGCAACTTCACCCAGGTCGACGACGACAGCAGCGTCGAGCTGCGCAAGCTGAGCGGGAACTGAGGGGCTGGCGACGATGGCGACGGAGCGCGTGGAGCAGGACCTGCTCGTCGGGCAGGCGAGGCGGTCGCGGGACGAGGACGAGCCGGACCTGGTGCTGACCGAGACCCAGAACTGGGCGTCCCGGTCGCACCGCGAGCTGTACGAGGCGGTGCACAACAACAACGACCCCGGTCAGACGGGCGAGCTCGGCGCGGAGTGGGGCCAGTTCGGCGCCGAGCTGACCGAGGCCGCGCGGCTGATCAACGAGCGGGTCGCGGTCAGCGAGTCCGGCTGGACGGGCGACGCGGCGGACGCGGCGCGGCTCGCGATCAAGGGCCTGGCGGACTGGGTCACGCACACCGCCGAGACCGCGGTCGAGGTCGGCAAGCGGGTGCAGGACGAGAGCCAGATCATGGAGAACGCCCGGGCCAGCATGCCCGAGCCGGTCGAGTTCAACTGGGACCAGGCCACCGGCGTGTTCACCGCGGGCGGCATCCAGGGCCTGGCCAGCTCCGCCGCCGACGTGCAGGCGGCGAACGACCACGCGCGGGCGCTGCACGAGCACGCCGTGACGGTCATGACCACGATGGAGCGCGAGTCGCAGGCGGTCGACCAGACCACGCCGCGGTTCAGCGCGCCGTTCAACCCGGTCACCGGCCGCACCGAAGAGCCGGCCATGTTGATGCGCGCCATGGTGTCGACCACGTTGGCCGACGCGGCCGTGGAGGGCGTGAGCAGCGGCGCCGGCGGTTCGACGGCGACTTCGAGCGCCACGGCCACCCAGCCGGCCCAGCAGATGCAGGCTTTGCGGCCGATGGAGCCTGCGCAGGCGTACCGGCCTGAGGGCACGACGGCCGCCGCTGCGGCGGCCCAGGTGCCGGTGGCGAACCCCTACACGCCGCCGTCCGGCGGCGGCTACACCCCACCGTCCAGTAGCGGCTACACCCCGCCGTCCAGTGTCGGTTACACCACTCCGTCCGGCGGCGGTTACACCCCGCCGTCCAGCGTCGGCTACACCCCGCCGTCGAGCGTCGGTTACACCCCGCCGTCCGGTGGCGGCTACAACCAGCCCGGCGGCAGCGGTTACGTGCCGCCGTACCAGCCGGCGAACCCGAACGTGACGCCCCGCCAGGGTGGCGGCACGCTGCCGCCCGGCGTGAAGCCGCCGAACTACGTCCCGGCCGGCAGCCCCGGCACGCCTCCGGTCCAGGGCGTGCCCGGCGGTGGTGGCGGCGGCGGTGGCGCGGGCCGGATCCCGGGCATGCCACCGGGCGGCTTCGGCGGTGGCGGTGCCGGCGGCTTCGGCGGTGGCGCGGGCGGCTTCGGTCCGACCGGGTCCGGTGGCGCCGGTGGTGGTGGCGCCGGCGCGATGGCCGCGGGTGGTTCGACGGGCGCGATCGGCGGCCAGCCGGCTCGCGGGCCGATGCCGGTCGGCGGTTTCGGCCCCGGTGGCGCGGCGGCGGGTGCCCCCATGGCGGGTGGCGCGCCGATGGGTGGCGCACCGGCCGGTGGCCAGCAGGGCGAGGACAAGGAGCACCGGGCCGCGGCGTACATCCGCGGTGAGGACATCTTCGAGGTGCCGGGCGAGAACCTGCCCCCGTCGGTGATCGGCGGCGCGAAGTCGAAGAAGAAGGGCGACCAGTCGTGATCGAGCCCGACTTCGTGCTCACGCCGCGCGAGCTGGACGTGCTGTGGGACCACCTCGACCTCGGCCGGCTGCCCTACCCGCTGGACGTGCCGAGCCTGGGCGACACCGAGGAGGAGCGCAAGCGGTTGCGGGAGGAGGTGCTCGCCGCGTACAGCGAGCCCGACCCCCGGCTGGTCGCGCTGCTCCGGCTGCTCGGCGACCACGAGGTGGCCGTGGACGCGGTCGCGCACGTGGACCGGGCGGTGCGGGCGGTGGCCGTGTCCAACGGTGACCGGGCCGCGTTGGCGGTGGTCGACAGCGGTTCGATCGGCGTGCTGGAGATCCGGCCGACGGCGTTGGCCAGGTCGATCGTGGAGGTGCTGCCGGACGGTGCGGCGGGGCCGGGCAGCGCGTTGTCGCTGCGGCTGGAGACGCTGAACGCCGCCGTGGCGCTGCAGGACGAGCAGCAGGACGACGAGGACGACGACCCGTGGGGCGGTGGCGGCGAGCTGGACGAGCGGGAGGCGTTGCAGAAGGCGGGCCTCTCGCGCGAGGACGCGACCGTGGTCAGCGAGCTGGCCGCGAGCCGGGTCGCCGGCGGTCAGTTCGGGGTCACCGTGGGCGGCGGCTACCGCCGTGACCGGGCCGGCGCGCTGATCACCTGGTTCGACACCAACCAGGGCCGGTACCTGATGGTGCACGAGGACGGCTGGCTGAGCCTCGCGCCGACCGACAACGACCGCATCGCCACCCGCATCGCCTCGGTCCTCGCCTCCGTCTCCTAGAGGCCCCTGAACGTAGGACACACGCGTTCTGAACGTACGACTCTCGCGTGTGTCCTACGTTCAGAACGCGTGTGTCCTACGTTCGGAGCACCCGAGTTCAACGCTCAGGACGTGGTCGACCCCGAGCGGAACACCTCGACCAACCGCGAGTAGCTGTCGTCGCCGTGCCCGCCCTCGACCGCGGCCCGCACCAGCCCCAGCGTGTACGACGGGAACTCGACGTCGATCCCCCGCTCCCGGCTCTCCCGCACCAGGTCGTCCGCGGCGGGCAGGTGGTGCTTCAACGCGCCGAACGGCACCGCGTACTCACCCCGGTCCACCTCCTCCGCCAACGACGGCAGGTACCCGAGCAGCCCGGTCAACGACGCCGACGCGGCCTCCACGAACCGCTTCACCTCCACGCCCTGGCTCGACAACAACGCCGCCGCGTGCAGGAACCCGTTGAGCGTGCCCCACATCGTGCCGTTCATCGCCAACCCGAACAGCGCCGGCGCACCCGCGTCGTCCCCCAGAAACGTCCCTCGCCCACCCAACAACAACAGCTCCGCCCTATGGCGGTTAAAAGCACCTTCATCGCCCCCGTAGAACACCACCGAATCGGCGTGCCCGATAGCCGGCGCGATCGTCATGATCTGCCCGTGGACGTACTCCGCACCCCGTTCCGCGGCCCACGAAGCCACCTCGCGCGCCTCGCCCGAGGTCCCGTCGGACAGGTTCACCACCACCCGCCCGACCAACGACCCGGCCGACGCCAGGATCGAGCGCGCCGCGTCGTTGCCCTTGACGTTCACCACCACGAGGTCGCTGCTCGCGACGGCCTCCTCCGCCGACGCCGCGACCACCGCGCCCTTCGCGACGAGCGGGTCGGCCCTGCCCGGGGTGCGGTTCCACACCGTGGTCCGTTGCCCACCGTCGAGGAACGCCCCCGCGAGCGCGCTGCCCATTTCTCCCAAACCCAACACGGTCACAGACATGATCGTGACGCTAAAACCTCAAGTTTACTGGAGGTCAAGTGCAGGCAAGATCACGGGCTGCTGAAGACCGGTGTTGATCGTCTTGTCGCACCACGGTCGGTGAGAAGTAAGCTGTCCGGGACCAACGGTCCCGCATTACCCCATTCGAGTGAAGAATGGTCGGAAAATGCGCACGTGGACCCCCGCGAACGATTGGCCGGCAGAGCTGAATGACGATGGCAGGCGCAGCGAGACTCGGTGACGGGCCCGGCAGACACCGGGACACCTTCGCACGCCGCTGGGCCGCCGCCATCGCCCCCGACGCCGTCACCCCGGACACCGCGCCCGACGAACGCCTGGCGGACCTGCTCGCCGGCTTCACCGACACCCTGTGCGCCGCCGTCCACGACGACGGGTCCACGGCGCGGGCGCGCGAGGTCGGCCGCGGCCTGGTCGAGCACGGCCTGGTCGCACCCGAGGCGTTGGAACGCACGCTCACGTTCCTCGGCGAACACCTGCCCACCGCCGTGCCGACCGCGACGCCCTGCCTGATGGCCGTGCTGGGCGCGGTCGCCGCCGGGTTCACCGACGCCCTGCGCCGCCGCACGCTGGACGAGCAGGAACGCCACCACGAGCTGAGATCCACCCGGTCGACTGAATCCGCGGCACGGGCGGGTGAAGCGAAGTTCCGCGCCGTGTTCCAGACCTCGGCGCTGGGCATCGCGGTCTCCGACGCCGACGGCGTGATCCTCGACTGCAACGACGCCCTGCTCACCATGCTGGACCACGCGCCCGGGGAGCTGGTCGGGTCACTCGGCCGGGACCTGATCCACCCGGACGAACGCCACGTGATCTCCCAGCTCGCCCAACTGCTGCACGCCGGTCACGAGCACGTGCGCGCGGAGACCCGGCTGGTCCGCGCCGACGGCGACCCCGTCAACGTGCTCATCGCCCTCGCCCTGCTCCGCGACGACGACGGCGGACCCGCGTTCTACGTGACCATGGTCGAGAGCCTGGACGAGGTCCGCGCGCTGCAGAAGCAGCTGGTCCGGCAGAGCCTGCACGACCTGCAGACGGGCCTGGCGAACCGGGCGCAGTTCGTCGGCTGGCTGGAGGGCGCGGTCGGCACCCGCGGCCCCGACACGCTCGCGCTGGTCGTGTTCGACCTGGACGGGTTCCGCGTGGTCAACGACGCCTTCGGGCACGACGTCGGCAACCGGATCCTCACCGCCGTCGCCGGGCACCTGCGGTCGGTGTTCAACGGGATCGGGCAGCTGGCCAGGATCGGGCCGGACGAGTTCGCCGTGCTGATCCACGACCCGCGGGACGTGGCCACGGTGGTGGCGCTCGCCGAGTCGACCGTCGAACTGCTCGCCGAACCCGTCTGGGTGGGTGACGACGGCATCGGCGTGACCGCGAGCGTCGGCATCGTGGTGCAGCCGGCACGCGGTGCGGACGCCGCCGAGCTGCTGCGCTGCGTCGACCTGACCGTGCGGTGGGCCAAGGACGACGGCAAGGCGCAGTGGGCCCTCTACGACAAGGGACGTGACCAGCGGGAACGTGCCCGGATGCGGTTGGCGGCGTCGATCTCCGGCGGGCTGGAGCAGGGCGAGTTCCGGGTCGACTACGAGCCGGTGCACGCGCTGGCCGACGGTGCGCTGGTGGCCGTCGAGGCGCGGTTGCGGTGGGACCACCCGACGGAGGGCGTGCTCGACCCGCGGGAGCTGGTGTCGCTGTCGACGTGCACCGGGATGGTGGCGCGGCTGGGCAAGTGGGCCATCGCGCAGGCGTGCGCGGACGCGGGCCGGTGGCACGCGGAGTTCGGCGCCGCGGCACCCGTGCTGAGCATGGACCTGACCGCGCGGCAGTGCCAGGAGCCGGAGCTGGTGGCGACCGTGCGGCAGGCGTTGCGGGACGGCGGGCTGCCGGCGCGGCTGCTGCGGTTCGAGCTGAGCGAGCAGTTACCCGCGTTGGTCAACGAGGACCAGCTGGAAGAGCTGACGTACCTGGCGGAGCACGGCGTGGGGCTGATGCTCGACCAGGTCGGCGGTGGGAACGTGCCGATCGACCGGGTGCGGCGGATACCGCTGACGGCGGTGAAGTTCCAGGGATCGCCGGTGTACGGGTTGGCCGAGGGCGCGGACCCGCTGGTGGAGAGCGCGGCGGTGGGCTTGCTCACCTGGTCGGGGACGTTGGGCCTGCCCCTGTACGCGGCGGGCGTGCGCACGGAGTTCGAGGCGCGGCGGCTGGCGGAGTTGGGCGTCACGGGGGCGCAGGGGCCGCTGTTCGGGTCGACGCTGCTGACGTTCGACGAGGTCCGCGCGATTCTCGGCAAGTCCTGATAGGCACTCGGCCCGCTCGTGGTCATCGCCTGGTTGCGGTGACACCGGCCCGCCCCCGTTCCACTTCGGCCACGTCCACCAGGAGCAGCCTGGGTGCGTACCCCGGCACCTGCACCCAGCCCGCGTGGTCGTCCGCGCCGAGCCGCACCTCCACCGCCTTCTCGTACGCCGCCACGTCGATCCCCGGATAGCCCTGACGCACCAACGAGCGGTGCAGGTCCTCGGACACCACAACGGCGAGCGGTTCACGCACTCGGCGCAGTACGTTCTTGAAGCTCGCCGAGTCGAGCAACCGGCACGCGAGGTCGAGCGCCTCCCCGTAACTGCTCCACCGGTCGTAGTGCACCTCGCCGGCGTGCACGACGGCGCGCAGCCGGAACGCCTGATCCGGGCGTTCGGAGTTCGACCTGGTCCGCTTCACCCCGCGCGACGTCGTGGAGTACCTGCTGCGCGACGACCGGCGCGACTACTGGGCGCCGGCCGCCCCCGTGCTGTTCTACCTGTCGCTGGTCAACACCTTCGGCCGCCGCGCGGTGGACGCCGAGGTCGACCGGCTGTCCTGAGCGTTGAATTCACCTGTTCCGAACGTTGGACACTCGCGTTCTGGACGTTGGACTCTCGCGTGCCCGTCAGCCGAGCCAGTCCGGCCGCAGCGGCATGTGCGACGTGGTCCCGTCCAGCTTCACGCCCAGCACCTGGTGCAGCTGGATGTTGTTGCGCTCGAAGCCCAGCCGGGACGCGGCCAGGTACAGCCGCCACACCCGCGCCCGACCCAGCCCCACCTCGCTCACCGCGTCGTCCCAGTGCTCCTCCAGGTTCTCGCACCACGCCGCCAACGTCATCGCGTAGTGCTCGCGCAGGTTCTCCTCGTGCCGCACCTCGAACCCGGTGTCGTGCATCAGCGACACGATGTGCCCCGGCCCGACCAGCTCGCCGTCGGGGAACACGTACCGGTTGATGAACCCGCCGGTCCGCGCGGGCTGCCGGTTGTCCGGCCGGGTGATGCAGTGGTTGAGCATCCGCCCGCCGGGCTTGAGCCTGCCGTACAACGACCGGAAGTACGCGGGCAGCTTCGCCTTGCCGATGTGCTCGGTCAGGCCGATCGAGCTGACCGCGTCGAACCCGGTCTCCCGCACGTCCCGGTAGTCGAGGTAGCGCACCTCGGCCAGGTCGGACAGCCCGGCCTCCACGATGGCCTTCTGCGCCCACTCCGCCTGGTTGCGCGACAACGTCACGCCGAGCGCCTTCACGCCGTACTCGCGCGCGGCGTGCATGACCATCCCGCCCCAGCCGCAGCCGACGTCCAGCAGCCGCATCCCCGGCTTGAGCCCGAGCTTGCGCGCCACCAGGTCGTGCTTGGCGAACTGCGCCTCCTCCAAACTGGACTCCGCGGTCGGGTACACGGCGCAGGTGTACGCCATGGACGGCCCGAGGACCCACTCGTAGAACGTGTTCGACACGTCGTAGTGGTGCGCGATCGCCTCGCGGTCACGGGCCTTGGAGTGCCGCAGACCGCGCAACCGGCGCTCCTGCGGCGGCACCTCGATCTTGGTGCCGAGCCTCGTCCGCCCGAGTGTGGCCAGCAGCTCCAGCCGCTCGCCCCAGGGCAGTTCCGCCAACGAGATCTCGGACAGGTGCTTCAACGCGCCGTACACGTCACCGATGATCTCCAGGTGCCCGGTCACGTACGCGCGCGCCAACCCCAGCTCACCCGGCGCCGATGCCAGGTACGACAACGCCTCCGGGGTGCGCACCTCGATGCTCACCCCCGCGTCGGCCGGCCCCGCGTGGCTGCCGTCGTACGCGCTGAACCGCACGGACGAGCCGCCTCCGACCGCCCGCTGGAACACCTCCGCCAACCGCATGGCCCCGGCTCCCTTCACCTACGGAGAACACACTTGGCGTACAAATCGGGCAACCGGCCCGCCGGGTCGTACCGCTTCTTCAGATCCTGGTACGTCGAACCGTTGTAGTTGTCCCAGAACTCCTCCTCGCCGTAGTAGGAGTCGGAGTACAGGGACTTGTGCCCGCCCAGCTCGGTGACCTTGGCCTCGATCAGCCGGTTCCGGTCGCCCAGCTCCTCGTCGGGCCGCAACGACACCACCGACCAGAAGCCGACGTTGACGTACAGCTCGTCGGGGTCCATCGGGTACAGCGGCCAGCCGGTCCGATCCCGGAGTCGCACCGGGCACAGCCACACCGGGCTGACGCCGATCTCGCGGTGGAAGAAGTCGAGGAACTCGGCGAGCCGGTCCACCGGGATCTCCACGTCCTGGATCACCGGCTCCTGCACCGCCTTGCTCAGCCGGGCGGTCAGCCGGTACCGCCGGTCCAGGGCCACGACCTTGCGGTACACGTCCGACCGCAGGTACCGCTTGGGCACGAGCCGCCGCACGACCGGGTGCTGCACGCCGAACGCGCGCGAGCACCAGAACCAGTCGGTGTCCCACCGCCACAGGTAGTCGCGCACGGTCAGGTAGTCGACGCTGCGCCGCTGGATGGACCGGTAGTAGATGCCGTTGCCGGTGTAGTCGGAGGTGAACGGCGCGGTGTCGGTCCAGTTCGCCAGCGTCAGGTACTGCTCGCGGCCGCTGAACACCGTCCCGTCGATGAAGTCGACCGGTTCGCCCTGGTAGGAGCCCTCCGCGCAGACGGCGGAGATCACCTCGGCGCACTCGGCCGCGTCCGCGAACGGCACGTGCCGCAGCCGCACGTACGGCTTGACCGGCTCCAGTTCGATCTCCAGCCGCAGCGCGTAGCCGAGCGTGCCGTAGGAGTTCGGGAACCCCCGGAACAAGTCGTCGCCCGGACCAACGACCACGACCTCGCCGTCGCCGTCGCCGGTCATCACCTCCAGCTCGCGCACGGACTCGTGCGGCAGGCCGTTGCGGAACGAGCTGGACTCGATGCCCAGGCCCGCCACGGCACCGCCCAGCGTGATCGTCTTGAGCTGCGGCACGACCAGCGGCATGAGGCCGTGCGGCAGGGTGGCGTCGACCAGGTGCTCGTAGGTCGTCATGCCCTGGACCTGCGCCGTCCGCGCGGCGGCGTCCACCGACAGGACCCGGTCGAAGCGGGCCACGTCGAGCCCGCCGGTCTGGTCGGCGCGGAACCGGAAGAGGTTCGACGTCGACTTGGCCAGGCGCACCGGCGCACCGGCCGGGACGGCCCCGTACTGGCCGCGCAACGCGGCCACCGCCCGCTCGTGGTCAGACTCCCGGCTCAGCCGTGGGTGATCCCTCACGGCACCGACGTTAGGCCGCCGTGGCTTGATCAGCACCCCCAAAATTCGGCAACCCTTCAAGTTACCGACGGGTAGTACGCTAGGCGGTTATGACGCACGCCACTCATGAGGTGACCAACCAGGTCCCGCCGCTGGAGGGCCACGACGTCTCCGCCGACCCGGCGTTGCTGGACGGCCTGCGACGCGGCGGGGCGGAGTGGGCCGAGCCCGAGGTACGCGCACTCGGCGTGCTCGCGGGCACGCCACACGTCCAGGACCTGGGCAGACTCGCCAACGCCCACCCGCCCGCGCTGCACACCCACGACCGGTACGGGCACCGGGTCGACGAGGTCGAGTTCCACCCCGCGTGGCACGAGCTGATGACCACCGCCGTCTCCAACGGGCTGCACGCGGCGCCGTGGCGGGACGACCGGCCGGGCGCGCACGTCGCCCGCGCGGCCAAGTTCTACGTGTGGAGCCAGGCCGAGGCGGGCCACGGGTGCCCGATCTCGATGACGTACGCGGCCGTGCCCGCTTTGCGCCGGACGCCCGATTTGGCCGCGCGGTACGAACCGCTGCTCGCCTCGCGCGAGTACGACTTCGGGCTGCGCGCGCCGTCGTCCAAGCGCGGGTTGATCGCGGGCATGTCGATGACCGAGAAGCAGGGCGGCTCGGACGTGCGGGCGAACACGACGCGTGCCGTGCCCGTGGGTGACCACTACGTGCTGACCGGGCACAAGTGGTTCACGTCCGCGCCGATGTCGGACCTGTTCCTGACCCTGGCGCAGGCGCCGGGCGGCCTGTCGTGCTTCGTGCTGCCGCGCGTGCTGCCCGACGGCACGCGCAACGCGATGTTCCTGCAGCGGCTCAAGGACAAGCTCGGCAACAAGTCCAACGCGTCCGCCGAGCTGGAGTACGACGGCGCGGTCGGGTGGCTGGTCGGCGAGGAGGGGCAGGGCGTGCGGACCATCATCGAGATGGTCAACATGACCCGGCTGGACTGCGTGCTCGGCTCGGCGTCCGGGATGCGGCTGGGGTTGACCCAGGCCACGCACCACGCGGCGCACCGCAAGGCGTTCGGCGCGTACCTGGTCGACCAGCCGGCGATGCGCAACGTGCTGGCCGACCTCGCGGTGGAGTCGGAGGCGGCGACCACGGTGGCGTTGTGGCTGGCGGGCACCCGGAGCAGGCTGGGGCTCGCGGTGAGCAAGTACTGGGTGTGCAAGCGGGCGCCCGCGCACGCCGCTGAGGCGTTGGAGTGCTTGGGCGGCAACGGTTACATCGAGGACTCGGGGATGCCCCGGCTGTTCCGCGAGTCGCCGTTGATGTCCATCTGGGAGGGGTCGGGGAACGTGGCGGCGCTGGACGCGTTGCGTGCTCTGGGGCGTTCGCCGGAGGCGGTGGAGGAGTTCTTCGGCGAGTTGGACGCGGCGCGCGGTGCCGATCGGCGGCTGGACGCGGCGGTCGACGGGATCAAGGATGAGCTGACCGACACCTCGGAGTTGGAGGTGCGGGCGCGCAGGCTGGTGGAGCGGATGGCGTTGGCGTTGCAGGGCGCGTTGCTGGTGCGGTACGGGCACCCGGCGGTGGCGGACGCGTTCTGCGCGTCGCGGCTGTCCGGTGACTGGGGCGTGGCGTTCGGCACGCTGCCGCGCGGGGTCGACTTCGGTGCGATCGTGGAACGGGGGTTGCCGAAGCTGTGAGCGTCGTTCGGGTGGAGCGGTCCGGGCCGGTGTTCACCGTGTTGCTGAACCGGCCCGCGGTGCGCAACGCGGTGGACGGGCCGACCGCGCACACGTTGACCGAGGTGTTCCGGGAGTTCGACGAGGACCCTTCGGCGGCGGTGGCCGTGCTGCACGGCGAGGGCGGCACGTTCTGCTCGGGTGCGGACCTGAAGGCGTTGGGTTCCCCTCGCGGCAACGACCCGTCGTCGCCGTCCGGGCCGATGGGTCCGACGCGACTGCGGCTGTCGAAGCCGGTCATCGCCGCCGTCTCCGGTCACGCGGTGGCGGGTGGCCTGGAACTGGCCCTGTGGTGCGACCTGCGGGTGGCCGACTCGGACGCGGTGTTCGGCGTCTTCTCGCGCCGGTGGGGCGTGCCGCTGATCGACGGCGGCACCGTGCGGCTGCCGCGCCTGATCGGCACGTCGCGCGCCATGGACCTGATCCTGACCGGCCGCCCGGTCGCGGCTGACGAAGCCCTGGCCATCGGCCTGGTCAACCGCCTGGTGCCCACCGGCACCTCACGCTCCGCCGCGGAGTCCCTGGCCTTGGAGCTGGCCGCGTTCCCCCAGCTGTGCCTGCGCCACGACCGCCTGTCCCTGCTGGAACAAGAGGACCTGCCCGAGGACACCGCCCTGGCCAACGAACTGGACCACGGCCTGACCTCCCTCGCCGAAGTGGAAAAAGGCCTCCGCCGCTTCCACTCGGGCGAAGGCCGCCACGGCCACTTCTAACCCCGCGCGTGTCCTACGTCGGGAACGCGCGTGTCCTACGTTGGGAACGGGCGTGTCCTACGTTCAGAACACCCGAGTTGAACGCTCGCGACCGCCGCGGCTGTTCTGAGCGTTCAACTCGGGTGTTCCGAAGGTAGGACACGCCCGTTCTGAACGTAGGACACGCGCGGGGGTTAGGAGGTGGGGAGGCCCAGGTCGCGGGCGATCAGCATTTTTTGGACCTCGCTGGTGCCCTCGCCGATCTCCAGGATCTTGGCGTCACGGTAGAAGCGGCCCACCGGGTACTCGTTCATGAAGCCGTAGCCGCCGAAGATCTGGGTCGCGTCACGGGCGTTGTCCATCGCCGCCTCCGAGGAGACCAGCTTGGCGATCGCCGCCTCACGCTTGAACGGCTCACCGCGCAGCATCTTCGCCGCCGCCTGGTAGTACGCCAACCGCGAGGTGTGCGTGCGCGCCTCCATCTCGGCGATCTTGAACTGGATCGCCTGGTACTCGCCGATCCGGTGGCCGAACGCCTCCCGCTCGCCCACGTACCGCAGGCACTCGTCCACGCACCCCTGCGCCAGCCCGACACCGATGGCCGCGATCGCCACCCGACCCTCGTCCAACGTCTGCAGGAACTGCGCGTACCCGCGCCCGCGCTCGCCGACCAGGTTGCCCAACGGCACGCGGCAGTCCTGGAACGACAGCTCACGCGTGTCGGAGGCGTTCCACCCGACCTTGGAGTACTTGCGCGACACGGTGAACCCCGGCGTGCCCGACGGCACCAGGATCGCCGAGATCTCCGGCTTGCCGTTCTCCCGCCGACCGGTCACGGCGGCGACCGTGACCAGGCCCGTGATGTCCGTGCCCGAGTTGGTGATGAACGCCTTGGTGCCGTTGAGCACCCACTCGTCACCGTCGATCCGCGCGGTCGTCCGCAAAGCGCCCGCGTCCGAACCACCACCCGGCTCGGTCAGCCCGAACGCACCCAGCACCGAACCCGCGCACAACCGGGGCAGCCAAGCGGCCTTCTGCTCGGCCGAACCGAACCGGAACAGCGGCATGGCGCCCAGCGAAACGCCCGCCTCCAGCGTGATCGCCACCGACGAGTCGACCCGCGCCAACTCCTCCAACGCCAGGCACAACGCGAAGTAGTCGCCGCCCATCCCGCCGAACTGCTCCGGGAACGGCAGCCCGAACAGGCCCATCCGCCCCATCTTGGCGACGATCTCGTAGGGGAACTCCTCGCGCTCGTAGAACCCGCCGATCACCGGCGCCACCTCGTCGCGCGCGAACTCCTCGACGGTCTTGCGCAGCGCCTCGTATTCCTCATCAAGGCGGAAGTCCAACATCGTTCACTCCTCGTGGGGCACGACGACGGCCAGGGGTTGGTCCAGCGCGACCTGTTGGCCCGCCTGGACGTGCACTTCGGTGAGCACGCCGGCCACGGGTGACGTGACGGTGTGCTCCATCTTCATCGCTTCGACCACGAACAACGCCTGCCCGGCGGTCACGTGCGAGCCCTGCTCGACCCGCGCCACCAGCACCGTGCCGGGCATGGGGCTGGTCACCGGCCCACCGCCCGCGACGGCGCCCGACGCGGCGACCTCGGACGGCCGGGTCTCGGTGAGCGCCCACGCGTGACCGTCCCGGCCCAGCCACAGCACGTCCCCGTCCCGGCACATCGCATACAGTCGACCGTCTACAGTCAACTGCCCACCTTCGACCGTCACGGTGTGGCGCGACGGTTGATTGTCTGCAATAGCCACCTCATCGCCACGCACACGCACCTCGACGCCGTCGATCAGCCACCGGGTCCACGCGTGCTCGCCGACCCGCCAACCATCCGACCGCGCCCACGGGTCGTCACCGCCGCCCAACGAGAGCTGCCGCTCCAACGCTGCCGCGACCAGCACCTCGTCCGGCCGTTCGACCGCCACGAGCGCGTCGAGCTTGCGCTCCACCAGACCGGTGTCCAACGCACCCGCCCGCACGTCCGGATCCGTCAACAACGCCCGCAGGAACGGCACGTTCGTCGTCACGCCCAACACCGTGAACCGACCCAACGCGGCGTCCAGCCTGCGCAACGCCTCCTCCCGCGTGGCACCGTGCGCGATCACCTTCGCCAGCATCGGGTCGTAGTCGCTGCCCACCACGAGCCCGACGCGCAACGCCGAGTCCACCCGCACGTCCGACGGCTCGTGCAACGCCAGCACCGTGCCACCGGTCGGCAGGAACCCGCGCGACGGGTCCTCGGCGTAGACGCGCGCCTCGACCGCGTGCCCGACCATCTCCACCGACGTGAACCCGAGCGGTTCACCCGAAGCCACCCGCAACTGCCACTCCACCAGGTCGACGCCGGTCGCCAACTCGGTGACCGGGTGCTCGACCTGGAGCCGGGTGTTCATCTCCATGAAGAAGTAGTCACCGGACGCGCCGTCCACGATGAACTCGACCGTGCCCGCGCCGACGTACCCGACCGACCGGGCCGCCTCCACCGCCGCCGTGCCCATGGCGTCCCGCATCTCCGGCGTGACCAGCGGTGACGGCGCCTCCTCGATGATCTTCTGGTGCCGCCGCTGCAGGCTGCACTCGCGCTCGCCGAGGTGCACCACCCCGCCGTGCGCGTCGGCCAGCACCTGGATCTCGATGTGCCGCGGGTTGCCGATGAACCGCTCGATCAGCAACGCGTCGTCGCCGAACGACCCGCGCGCCTCACGCCGCGCCGACTCGATCGCCTCACGCAGCCCGCTCTCGGACCCCACCAGCCGCATGCCCTTGCCACCACCACCGGCGGACGGCTTGAGCAGCACCGGGAACCCGATCTCGGCCGCCGCGGCGACCAGGTCGTCGTCGGTCATGCCGACCTCGGTCCGCCCCGGCACCACCGGCACGCCCGCCGCCGCCACGGTCAGCTTGGCGCGGATCTTGTCGCCCATCGCCTCGATCGCGTCGGCGGGCGGCCCGATGAACACCAGCCCGGCCTTCTCGCACGCCCGCGCGAACTCCGCGTTCTCGGCGAGGAACCCGTACCCGGGGTGCACGGCCTGCGCGCCCGAAGCGAGCGCGGCCTCGATGATCCGCTCCACCGACAGGTAGCTCTCGCGCGCCGACGCGGGCCCGATCCGCACCGCCTCGTCGGCCAGCCGCACGTGCAGCGCGTCGGCGTCCGCGTCGCTGTGGACCGCCACCGACCGGATCCCGAACCGCCGCAACGCGCGGATGACCCGTACCGCGATCTCGCCCCGGTTGGCGATCAGCACGCTGTCGAACATGCTCGTCACATCCTGAAGACGCCGTAGGAAACCGGCTCGATCGGGGCGTTGGCCGCCGTGGACAACGCCAGGCCCAGCACCATCCGCGTGTCGAGGGGGTCGATCACGCCGTCGTCCCACAGCCGTGCCGTGGAGTAGTACGGGTTGCCCTGGTCCTCGTACTGCTGTCGGATCGGCGCCTTGAACGCCTCTTCCTCCTCGGCCGACCACGCGTCGCCGAGCTGGTCGCGCCGCACCGTCGCCAGCACGGACGCCGCCTGCTCGCCGCCCATCACGGAGATCCGCGCGTTGGGCCACATCCACAGGAACCGGGGCGAGTAGGCCCGCCCGCACATCGAGTAGTTGCCCGCCCCGAACGACCCGCCGATGACCACGGTGAACTTCGGCACCCGCGCGCACGCCACCGCCGTCACCATCTTCGCACCGTGCTTGGCGATGCCCGCGGCCTCGTACTCGCGACCCACCATGAACCCGCTGATGTTCTGCAGGAACACCAGTGGCACCGACCGCTGGTCGCACAGCTGGATGAAGTGCGCGCCCTTCAACGCCGACTCGCCGAACAGCACGCCGTTGTTGGCCACGATGCCGACCGGGTGGCCGTGGATGCGGGCGAACCCGGTGACCAGCGTGGCGCCGTACTCCTTCTTGAACTCCTGGAACCGGCTGCCGTCCACGATCCGGGCGATGACCTCGCGCACGTCGTAGGGCGTGCGGCTGTCCGTGGGCACCACGCCGTACAGCTCGGCGGGGTCGACCGCGGGCTCGACGGTCGGCTCCACCTGCCACGGCCGCGGTGCGCGCGGACCCAGCGTGCTGACGATCGAGCGCACGATCCGCAACGCGTGCGGGTCGTCCTCCGCCAGGTGGTCGGTGACGCCGGACGTGCGCGAGTGCAGCTCACCCCCGCCCAGTTCCTCGGCCGTGACGACCTCGCCGGTCGCGGCCTTCACCAGCGGCGGGCCGCCGAGGAAGATCGTGCCCTGGCCGCGCACGATCACCGCCTCGTCCGACATCGCGGGCACGTACGCGCCGCCGGCCGTGCACGAGCCGAGCACGGCGGCGATCTGCGGGATGCCGCGGGCGGACATGGTGGCCTGGTTGAAGAAGATCCGGCCGAAGTGCTCGCGGTCCGGGAAGACCTCGTCCTGCCGGGGCAGGAACGCGCCGCCGGAGTCCACCAGGTAGACGCACGGCAGGTTGTTCTGCAACGCCACCTCTTGGGCGCGCAGGTGCTTCTTCACCGTCAGCGGGTAGTAGGTGCCGCCCTTGACGGTGGCGTCGTTGGCGACGACCACGACCTCGCGGCCGGACACGCGGCCGACACCGGTGATGACGCCCGCGGCGGGCGCTTCGTCGCCGTACATCCCGTTCGCGGCCAGCGGTGAGAGTTCGAGGAACGGCGAACCGGGGTCGAGCAGCGCGTCGACCCGGTCGCGGGGCAGCAGCTTGCCACGCTCGACGTGCCGCGTGCGGGCCTTCTCCGGACCGCCGAGGGCGGCTTGGCGGAGCTTGGCGCGCAGGTCGTGCACGAGTCGCGCGTGTTCGTCGTGGTAGCGCCGGAAGGCGTCGGCCGACTTGTCGGCCGTGCTGCGCAGCACCGGGGCGTCCATCGGGCTCCTCGCGGTTAGCCGTCGTTAACCTAAGGAGATGTTAGCGCTTGTTAACGCCGGTTCACAAGCCGAAGGGGGCCGCGGGTGCGGCCCCCTTCGGGTGGTACCGGTCCGACTCAGCCCGTGACGGCGGTGAGCTGCGGCAGGTAGCCGAGGCGCTGGCCGTTGCGGTTGGGGTGGTAGGACTCCTCCACCGGCCAGGACAGGCTGTTCAGCCACCAGTCCGACGAGCAGATCTCGTGCCCGGTGAACGCCGTGCGCAGGTCGCGGTAGGAGAACGCCTTCGCGCCCGCCCGGGCGGAGATGACCTGGTGCAGGGTGTCGGCGGCGGAGTTGATCGCGGCGCGCTTGGTGTCGCTCAGGCCGACCGAGCAGCTGCCCGGCACCTTGTAGAGGCGCGGGTAGCCGAGGACGACGACCCTGGCCGACGGCGCGCGGTTGCGGATCTGCGTGTAGACGTTGTCCAGCAGGCCGGGCAGGGTGCCGGTGGCGTAGGCCTTGGCCTGGTTGACCCGGTTGACGCAGGTCGAGTCGGAGCCGAACGTGCAGGTGGTGATCACGTCGGTGAAGCCGGCGTCGTTCCCACCGATCGAGATGCTGACCAGGGAGGTCGTCGAGGTCACCGCGCTGATCTGGTTGGCCAGCACGTCACCGGTCCTGGCGCCGGAGCAGGCCACGAACTTGAACGACGCGGGCGCGTGCGAGGCCGCCCAGAGGGCCGGGTAGCTGTACGGGCTGCGCTTGCAGCTGCCGGAGTCGCTGTAGTACGAGCCGGTGCCCGTTCCGGACGAGTAGGAGTCGCCGAGCGCGACGTAGTTGGCGCCGGCGGCTTGGGCCGGCACGACGAGCGCCAGCGTGGCGACGAGCGCCAGCGCGGCGCTGGACAGGGTTCGGACAAGGCGCATCGGAGCCTCCCGGAGGGAAACAACGCAGGGTGTGATGCGGAGCACGCCAAGAGTTACCAGCAAGTAGTCCTATATAAAAAGAGTGGGTCAAGAGTTAACTACGCGTTTCGACCGCCGGCCGGTGATCGTTTCCCGACGGCCGGGTTAACGCCCGTTTACGTGGACTGGGCCCGCCGTTTAAGATGGGCGGCGTGCCAGCCGAGCCAGCGAAGCAGACCCGCCGGGACCAGATCCTGGCCGCCGCCGCCGAACTGTTCGCCCGGCACGGCTTCCACGGCGTCGGCATCGACGACATCGGTGCTGCCGTGGGGATCTCCGGGCCGGCGCTGTACCGGCACTTCCGCAGCAAGGACGCGATGCTGGGCGAGATGCTGACGTCCATCAGCGAGCGCCTGCTGGACGGCGGGCTCAACCGGGTGGCCGCTTTGGGCGACCCGGCGCGGGCACTTCGGGAATTGATCCGCTGGCACGTCGACTTCGCGTTGGACGACCCGGCGTTGATCACCGTGCAGATCCGCAACCTGGCGAACCTGACCGACCCGGACCGGCGGCGGGTGCGAGCGCTCCAGCGGCGTTACGTCGAGGTGTGGGTGGAGACGATCCGCAAGACGTCGCCGGAAGTGGACGAGCCGACCGCCCGTGCGGCGGCGCACGCCGTCTTCGGGCTGATCAACTCGACGCCGCACAGCGCCCACTTGGACCGCGACCAGATGGCGGCGTTGCTGTCGCAGATGGCGCTGGCATCGCTGTCGGGGGCGCTGCCGTAGTAGCCGATCCCCCGAATCGCCGGCGGCGGCACGGCGTCCTTCCGTACGCTGGGCTGCCAATGGGTGACGTGACGGTGAAGACCACCGGGGGGTGGCCGGGGCTCCGGTTGTTCGCCCGCCTGCCCGCCTGGTTCAGGTTCGTGCTGGTGGCGCTCGCCGTGTTCGTCTGCGGGGTGATCGCGTCACGACCCGCCGGTGCGACGGACACCTCGCCGTTGAGCGGTGACATCGCCACGGCGGCCCGGGCGGTCGAGGCGATGGCCCACCCGTCGACGGCGAACCCCCTGGTCGAGTTCCCGGCGGACTTCAACGAGGTGACGAACCGCCGGCCCGTGGTCGTCACGGCGGCGGACGGCACCACGCGGGCCATCGACCCCAACGGCGGGTGTTCCGGGCCCGCGGGCGACACCGAGTGGGACTTCGGCACCGGCTGCAAGGCGCACGACCTGGGCTACGACCTGCTCCGCTACGCCGAGCACAAGGGCCGCCCGCTCGGCCAGGACGCCCGCAAGTCCCTCGACGCCCGGCTCGCCCGCGACATGCACGCCCAGTGCGACGTCAACCCCCGCGGGCACGCCGCCCGCTGCCACGCCACCGCGCAGCTCTACGCGGCCGGCCTGGAGTTCAACTCCTGGCGGCAGAGGTGGGGGCCGCCGGGGCACGAGCCCGTGCTCGCCTGGGGCTTCGGCAGCGCCGTCGTGGTGTTCCTGCTGCTCGCCCGCCTGCCCCGCAGAAGAGGACCCGACGACGACCCCGTCGACGCACCCCGACCACGGGCCACGAACGACCGCTACGCCACGTTCCTGCGGCTGAGCGCGCTCGCGTTGGTGGTCATCGGACAGTCCTTGATCACCGTCCTGCACTGGGCGGGCGTGAGCGCGAACTGGCTGTGGCTGCTCACCTGGGTGTTGCAGGCCGTGCCCGTCTTCTACTTCGCGGGCGGCCACGCCAACCTCGCCGGCTGGCACGCCGTCCAGGCCGACCACGGCGGCTACGGCCGCTACCTGGCCGCGCGCATCTCCTGGCTGCTGCGTCCCGTGCTGGCGTTCGTGCTGGCCTGGCTGGTCCTCCCGCTGCCGCTCGAACTGCTCGACGTGGACAAGTCGCGGGTGGAGATGTTCGGCAGGCTCATCGCGCACCCGCTGTGGTTCCTCGGCCTGTACGTGGTCGCGGTCGCCGCCACCCCGGTCATGGCCTGGTTGCACCGCAACGCCCGGCTGGTCACGCCGGTGGCGCTGGTCGCCGCCATGATCATGGTCGACCTGGCCCGCCTCGGCTTCGCCTGGCGCACCGGCGGCTACCTGAACCTGGTGCTCGGCGCGCTGCTGTTGCAGCAACTCGGCTTCTACTACGCCGACGGCAGCCTGCACCGCGTCTCGCGCAAGGTGCTCAGCGCCCTCGCCCTGGCCGCCGTGCCCGCGTTGCTCGCGCTGATCACGTTCGGCGGCTACCCGCGCACGATGATGCCGCTGCCCGGCGAAGGCAGCTCGAACCTCAGCCCGCCCACCGTGTGCCTGCTCGTGCTCGGCCTGGCCCAGATCTGCCTGGTGCTGCTTCTCAAGCCCCGTGTCACGGCCTGGCTCGCGGGCGGGCACCCGTGGCGGGTCGTCGAGTTCGCCCGCACCGCGCCCATGACGGTCTACCTCGGCTACCTGACCGTGCTCGCCGCCGTGGTCGGCGTCCTGGGCCTGCTGGACTCACCGGCCGCCTTCGACTGGGTCGCCACGAAACCGCGTTGGCTGGCCGTGCTGGTGCTGCTGCTCCTGCCGCTCGTACTGCTGTTCCACCGCTTCGAGCGCGCTGCCGCGTTCAGCCCCAGCCGCACCCGGGAGACCCACCGCACCCGGCTCGCCGTCACGCTCGGCGCCGGTTACGGCGTGCTGGGCGTCCTCGGGTTCGTGGTGACCGGGTTCGCGGGTGCCGCGGGCACCCTGGTCGTGTTCAAGGTCGATCCGCTGCAGAACCTCATCCACCTGCTGCTCGGCTGGTACCTGCTGCACACCGCGCACGCCGGCACGTGCCACAGCCGCCGTCCCTGGCTGCTCACCGCGCTGGCCTGCGTCCCGCCGCTGCTCGTGCTGGAGCCGACCGTCGCGATGGTCGTCCTGCACGGTGTGACGATCGCCGCGGCCCTGCTCGCGGCGGTGCCGAAGCAGCACCAGGCACACACCGGTGAACACCGGCAGCCACGTCCCGCGCTCCAGCACCCATAGCGCGTCCGACGGCGGCGTGTGCAGGCCCCGCAACGGGCCGAACACCGCGCCGACCAACGTCACCACCAGCAACGCGCTCTGGTGCACCAGGAAGATCGGCAACGCCCGCGCGTTCAGCGCACGGGCCCGGAACGACGGCCGGACCAGCAGCACCAGCCCCACCTGCGCCATCGACACCTGCGCCGCACATGAGCCCGAGGTCTGTCATACCCCCGTACTACGCGCGCGAAACCCCCGCCCATACCCGACGGGCCACGCCCGGGACAAGCCGTTGCGGCGGGCGAACACCACCGGGTAGGCAATATGCAGAGCTGTGCGCCCCTACTCCGTGTTGGAAGATGGCTGAATGCACCCGCAGCAAGATCCGGATCGCTGGTCGCGGCTCCAGGCCGTGGCCGGTGAGGCCCTGACCGCGGCCAAGGTCGGGGAGGACGCGGTCGCGGTCGACCTCGTCACCGGGTACCTCAGCGGCTCGCCCGAGGGCAACGAGGAGATCCGGGAGTTGGTCCTCCTGCTGTTCTCCGAGTGCAGCGCCATGGTCGCCGCGCTCGGCTCGGGCGGTGCGACACCGGTCAAGATGCAGGTCTTCGACGAGGACGGGCAGGAGGTGCCGATCGACGACGCCGATCCGCCCGTGCGCACCGCGATCCGCACGCTGCTCGCCGAGGTGCACGGCGACGAGGAGGCCGCCGCCGAGCAGATCGAGATCGCGCTGGCCAACGGGCAGCCGCAGGAGCTGGCCACGGTGGTGCTGCAAGCACTGCGGTGGACGGTGAAGCTGGCCGTCGAGTGCGCGATGCGCGACCTGCCCGTGTCGCCGTGGATCGCCACCGCCCTGGACGAATAGTCCCCATCGCCCGTTTCCCCACGCCATCGCGCGCACTGAACCGTAAAGACCCTTGCCTTTTTATTTGGTCTAGACCATTCTCCGTGATGGGCGCGATTCACCCTGCCGATCCCGCCGAGGAGGACTCCTCATGTCACGACGATCGAGCGCGCTGCTCGCAGCAGGCGCACTCGCCCTGGGTTCACTGGTCATCGGCCCGGCCGCGTCGGCGGCACCGGGCGTCACCGCCACGTTCGCCAAGACCCAGGACTGGGGCAGCGGCTTCGAGGCCAAGTTCACCGTCACCAACGGCGGCCCGTCCGCCATCACCTCGTGGCGCATCGAGTTCGACCTGCCCGCGGGCACCTCGCTCGGGTCGTACTGGGACGCGCTTGTCACCCGAACGGGTGATCATTACGTGGCGACCAACCGCGAGTACAACGGCACCGTCGGCGTCAACGCCACGGCGAGCTTCGGCTTCGTCGGCACCGGCCCCGGCGCGCCGCTCAACTGCACCGTCAACGGGGCTCCCTGCACCGGTGGCGGCGGCGGTGACACGGTGGCACCCAGCGCGCCCGGCTCACTGCGCGTCACCGGCACCACCAGCAACACGGTCTCGCTCGCGTGGACCGCGTCGACCGACAACGTCGGCGTGACCGCGTACGACGTCTACCGGGGCAGCGCGGTCGCCACCACGGTCAGCGGTACGTCCGCGACCGTGACCGGCCTGAACGCCTCCACCGCCTACACGTTCACGGTGCGGGCGCGGGACGCCGCGTCGAACACCTCGGGCTCGTCGAACCAGGTCACCGCGACCACCCAGCCGGGCACGAACCCGGTCGGCGGTCGCGGCGCGCCGTACCTGTTCCTGGGCTGGGGCAACCCGCCCGCGCCGGCCACGATCATGAGCACGACCGGCGTCAAGTGGTTCACCATGGCGTTCGTGCTGTCGTCCGGCGGCTGCAACCCCGCGTGGGACGGCATCCGGCCGCTGACCGGTGGCATCGACGCGCAGGCCATCCAGCAGATCCGGGCGGCCGGCGGTGACGTGGTGCCGTCGTTCGGCGGGTGGAGCGGCAACAAGCTCGGCCCGAACTGCTCGACGCCCCAAGCGCTGGCCGGCGCCTACCAGCAGGTCATCAACGCCTACGGGCTGAAGGCCATCGACATCGACATCGAGAACACCGACGAGTTCGAGAACGCCGCCGTGCAGGACCGGATCCTGGAGGCCCTGAAGATCGTCAAGGCGAACAACCCGGGCATCCAGACCATCGTCACCTTCGGCACCACGACCACCGGCCCGAACTCGTGGGGCAACCGGCTGATCGAGCGGGCGGCGGCGATCGGCGCGGGCATCGACGTGTTCACGATCATGCCGTTCGACTTCGGCAGCTCGAACATCGGCACGGACACGATCAACGCCACCACCGCGCTGAAGAACAAGCTGAAGGCCGCGTTCGGCTGGTCGGACGCGGAGGCGTTCCGGCACGTCGGCATCTCCGGCATGAACGGCCTGTCCGACCAGCGCGAGGTGACGACCACCCAGACGTGGACGCAGCTGCGCGACTGGGCGAAGTCCAACGGGCTGGGCCGGTTCTCGTTCTGGGCGGTCAACCGCGACCGCGGCGAGTGCGACGGCCAGGTGTCGTCCAACTGCAGCGGCATCCCGCAGGCCGACTGGGAGTTCACCCGCATCACCGCCGGTTTCTAGCCGAGCCGCTCGGTCACCGGCTTCGTCGGCGATCACGGCCTCAGCCCCGGCAGACCCGGCACACGCCGCGGAACCACTGGCGTCGCCCGTTCGGGTCCCCTCCCGCCACCCGCCGGCGGCGGGAGGGGTCTTCCCGGAGGTGGACTCGCGGCTCACATCATGCGGCCGACGCCAGCGCTGCGTGACGGTCCGCGACAGGGCGTCCACGTCCTGGGACGCTTAGGGTTCCCGTCATGCGCACCGCACTGATCGGCTACGGGCTCGGTGGAGCCGCCTTCCACGCACCGTCCCTGTCCACCACGCCCGGCTTGGCGCTGGCCGCCGTCGTCACCGGCAACCCGGAGCGGCAGGCCGAGGTGGCGTCCCGGTACCCGTCGGCGGAGTTGATCGGGTCGGTCGACGAGGTGTGGCGGCGGGCCGACGAGTTCGACCTGGTCGTGGTGACCACGCCGAACCGGTTCCACGCCGCGCACGCCCGTACCGCGTTGGAGCACGGGCTGAACACCGTGGTGGACAAGCCGTTCGCGTCGTCGGCGGCGCAGGCCCGGGAGTTGGCGGAACTGGCGGCGGCGCGCGGGCTGCTGCTGGCGCCGTTCCACAACCGGCGCTGGGACGGCGACTTCCGCACCGTGGCCAGGCTGGTCGGCGAGGGCGCGTTGGGGCGGGTGCACCGGTTCGAGTCGCGGTTCGAGCGGTGGCGGCCGGAGGTGAAGGAGGGGTGGAAGGAGTCCGGCGACCCGGCCGACCTGGGCAGCATCGTGTTCGACCTGGGCACGCACCTGGTCGACCAGGCGGTGGCGTTGTTCGGGCGGCCGACGGGCGTGTACGCGGAGGTGCGGACGTTGCGGCCGGGTGCCCGGGCGCACGACGACGCGTTCCTCGCGCTGACCCACCCGTCCGGCGCGGTGTCGCACCTGTGGGCGTCGGCGCTGGCGGCGTCGCTGGGGCCGCGGTTCCGGGTGCTGGGCGACCGGGCGGCGTACGTGAAGCACGGGATGGACCCGCAGGAGGAGGCGTTGAAGGCGGGCGCGGTGCCGGGTGGCCCCGGTTGGGGCGAGGAGCCGCCCGAGCAGTGGGGCGTGCTGGGCACCGAGACGGTGCGCACGTCGCCGGGGGCGTACCAGGACTTCTACGCGGCGGTCGCCGCAGGTCAGGCCCCTGTTCCGGTGGCTGATGCGGTGACCGGGCTCGAAGTGGTCGAGGCGGCTTTCGCGTCCGCGCGGACCGGCACGGTTGTCTCGCTGGACTAATTTCTTGTCAGCCGTATCTCTTACTGTCTAAGATACTTGCCATGGCAGGCAAACACGTGCAGGTACTGGTGGTGGGGGCGGGACTCGCCGGCTTGTTCGCGGCGTTGTTCCTGGCGCAGCAGGGCATCGAGGTGCTGGGCGTCTCGAAGCACCGGGGGACGTCGCCGCACCCGAAGGCGACCGGGCAGACGCACCGGACGATGGAACTGCTGCGCCGCGCCGGGGTCGCGGACGAGGTGCTGGCGGGAGGCGCGGGGCTCGACGGCGGCCTGGTGATCAAAGTCGCGGAGAGCCTGCGCGGTCGGGTGTTTCACACGATCGTGCAAGAGGACCACGAGTGGGACGCGTCGCTGAGCCCCGAGCGGCCCGGGATGGCGAGCCAGGACCACGTCGAGCCGGTGCTGCTGCGGCGGGCGCGTGAACTGGGCGCGGAGGTGGTGTTCGAGACCGAACTCGTGTCGTTGGCGCAGGACGACGACGGGGTCACGGCACGGCTCCGGTCGGCGGGCGGTGAGCGGACCGTTCGGGCGGAGTACGTGATCGGGGCGGACGGGCACCGGGGCGTGGTGCGTTCGTTCGCGGGGATCGAGCGGCGGGGCCACGGGCCGTTGTCGCACCACGTCGGGGTGGTGTTCGACGCGGACCTGTCGGCACGCATCGCGTCCGACAAGCTGACGTTGTTCTACTTGCGGAACCCGGCGTTCACGGGCGCTTTCGTGGCGACGAACACCGAGCGGCGCAACGTGCTCACGATCGAGTACGACCCGGCGCGCGAGTCGGTGGCGGACTACCCGCCGCGGCGGTGCGCGGAGTTGGTGCGGATCGCGACGGACGCGCCGGACCTGGAGCCGGACATCGTGGAGATCACGGCGTGGGAGATGGGCGCGTGGCTGAGCGACCGGTTCCGGGCCGGGCGGGTTTTCCTGGCCGGTGACGCGGCGAAGGTGACGCCGCCGACCGGGGGCCTCGGCGGCAACACGGCGATCGGGGACGGGTTCGACCTGGCGTGGAAGCTGGCCGAGGTGCTGAGGGGTGAGGCAGGCGAGGGGCTGCTGAACAGCTACGAGGCCGAACGCCGACCGTACGCGAAGCTCGTGGTGGACGGCTCGTACGCCAACTACGTGCAGCGGTTCGCACCGCACCTGGCGGGCCCCGACGTGCCCGACGAGGTCGACCACCTGCACCTGACCCTGGGCTACCGCTGCCGTTCGAACGCCGTGCTGATCGAGGACGCCGACCCGGCGCCGATGGAGAACCCGGCCGACCCGACCGGCCGCCCGGGCTTCCGCGCGCCACACGTGATGGTGGACCACAACGGCCGTCAGATGTCCACTTTGGACCTGTTCACCACCTGGACCCTGCTGACCCCGAACCCCGCGTGGCGCATCCCCACGCCCGGTCTCCACATCCCCGCCATCTCCGACCCGACCGACACCCTGGCCAAGCGCTACGGCATCGGCCCGACCGGCGCCACCCTGGTCCGCCCCGACGGCGTCATCGCCTGGCGCACCACCACCTCCCCTACCCCCACCTCCACCATCCCCCTCCCCACCCTGAAATCCCTCTGACCACCGCGTGAGTCGAACACTCAGGCCCCGTGTGTCCCACGTTCGCGTCCCGCGTGTCCTACGTTCCGGTACCCCGAGTTGAACACTCAGAACACGGCCAGCCGTCCCGAGTGTTCAACTCGGGGTACGCGAACGTAGGACACGCCCGTTCTGAACGTGGGACACGCGGGACCTGGAGGTACGGCTCTCGCGGTCAGGGGGTGGGGTGGCGGCGGAGGGTTTCGCCGACGGCGAGCAGGGAGAGGGCGCTGATCAGGGCGCCCACGATCAGGTACAGGGAGATCGGCCACGAGTCGTGGGTCGGGGTGGCGGTCAGCAGCCACGTCGCGACCACCGGGGACAGGCCGCCACACCCAGCACAGCACCGACCTGGTAGCTCAGCGAGACGCCGCTGTAGCGGACGCGGGTCCCGAACAGCTCGGCGTAGTAGGCGGGCATCGGCCCGAACACCGCCGCCGACCCGGCGAACGCCAGCACCATCGCCAGCACCACCAACCCCGGCGACCGCGTCTCCAGCAGCCAGAACAACGGGAACGCGAACACGCCGAGGAACGCCGCACCGCCGAGCATCACCGGCAGCCTGCCCACCCGGTCGGACAGCCGCGCGAACACCAGGATCGCCACCGCCTGCGCGAACGCCCCGATCAACCCGGCGTTCAACAACGTGCCCCGCGCCATCCCGAGCTCACGCGTCCCGTACGACACCGCGAACGTCGCCACCACGAAGATGAACATGTTGAACCCGAGGTTCACGCCCGCGCCCAGCACCACCTTCCGCCACGACTGCCGCAGCACGACCGCCACCGGCAGCCGCACCGCGCCGACGGCCGACCGCGCCTCGCGGAACGCCGGGCTCTCCTCCACCGACAGCCGCACGTACAGCCCGACACCCACCAGCACCAGGCTGAACAGGAACGGCACCCGCCAGCCCCAGGTCAGGAACGCGTCGCCGGACACCGCGGTCGACGCCGCCATCGCACCGTTGGCCAGCAGCAGCCCGAGAGGTGACCCGAGGAACGTCCAGCTGCCGTACCACCCGGTCCGCCCGACCGGCGCGTGCTCGACCGCCATCAACGTCGCGCCACCCTGCTCACCGCCCAGGAAGAACCCCTGCACGACCCGCAACAGCACGAGCAGCACCGGCGCGGCCAACCCGATCGAGGAGTACGTCGGCAGCAGCCCGATCGCCGCCGTGCACAAGCCGGTCGCGGTCAGCGTCAGCACCAGCATCGGCCGCCGCCCGATCCGGTCGCCGAAGTGGCCGATCACCACCCCGCCCAGCGGCCGGGCCAGGAAACCCGCGCCGAACGTGGCGAACGCCAGCAGCGTGCCGATGCGCGGGTCGAAGGCCGGGAAGAACAGCTTGTCGAACACCAGCGCCGCCGCGGTGCCGTAGAGCAGGAAGTCGTACAACTCCACGGCGTTGCCCGCGCTGCTGGCCAGCGCCACCCTGCGCACCTCGGAAGCCATTCACCCACCCTGGCCCGCGCGGGCACGCCACCGACCTCGACAGTGATCCACATCACATCACATCACCGCACGGCTACCGACGAGTAGCGCAACACCGCGGCTGATCTTGTCGAAACCACACGATCCGGTGAGATGCCTGGAGTTGAGCGGCAACCGGCGGTCAGTCTGGGGAGCATGGCACCACTCCCCTTCTTCGCGGCGATCGCCGCCCTGATTCCCAGCTTCGCCGCTCCCGAGTCGAGCTTCGTGCTCAGCGTGCAGCGCGGCGAATCGGTCCAGTTCTCCAACCTGACCTGCGAACCCGCCGGCGGCCTGCACCCGAGAGCCCAACAGGCCTGCCTGGCGTTGTCCGGTGTGGACGGACAGATCGGCGGGCTGTCGACCGGCGAGGCCCTGTGCACGCTGGAGTACGACCCGGTGCGGGTCACGGCGTCGGGCACGTGGCGCGGCGAGACCCGCGCGTTCGAGGCCGAGTTCCCGAACCCGTGCGTGATGCGGGCCGAAACCGGGCCGGTCTTCGACTTCTGACCTGAATCGGGGCAACCGACGCCTCCACCGAGACCATCACCGGGTGCACCACCCGGTCTAATCCGTCCGAGTGATCGGATCTCTGCTCAGGACACGCACCGTCTCAGGTAGACCGTTCTATCCTCCGCGCGAACCGCTTGGGGGAAACGCATGGGTGATGTCCTGCTGTACACGGTCGGCGTTCCGCTGACCTTCCTGTCCCTGGTGCTCGGCATGGCGCTGGCCGCACGACGCATCCTCGGCCTGCACGTCGGGCTCATCCGCACCACGCTCGCGTGCATGGTCGGCCTGTCGTCCAGCGAGGCCGCGCTGAGCGCCATGCCGGGCCCGGACACGACGCCGGCGCTGGCGACGGTGCAGATCGGGGTCGCGCTGCTGCTGATGATCGGCCTGCTGACGTTCGCCGAGATCGTCGTGCCGACCGGCTCGATCCCGCCGCCCACCGAGTGGTGGCGCGCCCTGCGCGGGCGGATCTCGCGCGCCCGCCGCTACTCCCGCATCACCGCGATCGCGTTCCGCCACGGCCTCGGCCCGTACCTGCGCGGACGGGAGCGCACCGACACCCGCTTGGCGCGGTCGCTGCGGCTGGCGCTGGAGGAGGGCGGCGTCACGTTCGTCAAGCTCGGCCAGGTGCTGTCGACCCGGCCGGACCTGCTGCCGCCGGACGTGGTGGACGAGCTGACGCTGCTGCAGGACAAGGTGCCCGCCGCGCCGTGGCCGCAGGTGCGCCAGGTGCTGGTGGACGAGCTGGGCCGGCCGCCGGAGGACGTGTTCGCCGAGTTCGACGAGCGGCCGATCGCCGCCGCGTCCGTCGCCCAGGTGCACCGGGCGCGGCTGAGGTCCGGCGAGGACGTGGTGGTGAAGGTGCAGCGGCCGGGCGTGCGGCGGGTCGCGGACGGCGACCTGGACATCGTGAACCGGCTGGCGTCGACGTTGCACGACAAGACGCGCTGGGGCAAGGCCATCGGCGTGCGCGACCTGGCCGCCGGGTTCTCCGCCGCGTTGCGCGAGGAGCTCGACTTCCGGGTGGAGGCGCGCAACCTGGCGGCCGTGCGGGCGGCGTCCGACGGGACCGACGTGGTGCTGCCCGTCGTGCACGAGGACCTCTGCACGTCACGCGTTCTGGTGATGCAGCGGCTGGACGGCGTGCCCGTGCGGTCGGCGTCGTTGGAGTCGGTGGACCGGGACGCGCTGGCCCGCACGTTGCTGGACGTGCTGCTGCGCCAGGTGATGGTCAACGGCGTCTTCCACGCCGACCCGCACCCCGGCAACATCATGCTGCTGGGTGACGGCAGGCTCGGCATGCTCGACTTCGGCTCGGTGGGCCGGATCGACGCGCAGCTGCGGTCCGCGCTGGGCAAGCTGCTGCTGTCCATCGACCACGGTGACCCGGCGGGTCTGCGCGACGCGTTGCTGGAGCTGGTGGCCAGGCCCGACGAGATCGACGAGCAGCAGTTGGAGCGCGCGCTCGGGCAGTTCATGGCACGGCACCTGAGCACCGGCATGCGGCCGGACGTGGAGATGTTCGGGGACCTGTTCAAGCTGGTCTACCGGTACGGGTTGAGCATCCCGCCGGAGATCGCGGCGGTGTTCCGGGCGCTGGCCACGGTGGAGGGCACGCTGGGTGCGCTGTCGCCGGGGTTCAACATCGTGGTCGAGTCGCGGTCGTTCGCGGACAAGCAGTTCAGCGCGCACCTCACGCCCGAGTCGCTGCGGCGCACGGTGACCGAGGAGTTGCACGCGATGCTGCCGATGCTGCGGCGCCTGCCCCGGCGGGCGGACCGGATCTCCAGCGCGCTGGAGCAGGGGCGGCTGGGGTTGAGCATGCGGCTGTTCGCGGACGAACGGGACCGGCAGTTCATCGTCTCGCTGCTGCACCAGGTGATGCTGACCGTGCTGGGCGCGACGGCGGGCGTGATGGCCGTGCTGCTGCTGGGCGCGGAGGGCGGTCCGGAGGTGGGGCCGGACGTGTCGCTGTTCCAGGTGTTCGGCTACAACCTGCTGGTCATCAGCGTGCTGCTCGGGTTGCGGGTGGTGGTGACCATCTTCCGGCCACGCGGTTGACGCACTTGGTTGACGTGCTTGGTTTGCGGTGCAAACCTGATTGGGTGGCAGACCTGCTGGGCGACCTCGCCGACCTGCGCCGTCGGGCGCGCGCGGACCGGCACGCCTACCCGTTCCCGCTGCTGTTCTTCGGCGTCGCGTCGTTCCTGGCGCTGCCGCTGTACGCGCCCGCCGAGACGCCGTCACGAGGACTGGACGTGCGCTATCCCGTGCTGCTCGGCCTGTACTGGCTGGTCGTGCTGGTGGCGGGTGGCCTGGCGACGGTGTGGTGGTACCGCAGGCGGGGGGCGCGGGTGGGCATCGAGACGTCCACGCGGGGCTACCTCGGCGCGCTGGCGATCGGCCTGAGCGGTCCGGTCGTGGGGTTGGCGCTGGACAACCTGCCGCTCCGGTTCCACTCGGGCACAGCAGCCGGGTTGATCGTGCTGGCGGCGGCGACCGTGCTGTGGCGGCGGCGCGCGCCGCGGGTGGTGACGTTGACGGCGGCGGTGCTCGGCACGGTGGTGCTCCAGCACGACCAGCCGGTGATCGCGCAGTTCATCGCCATCGGCCTCGGCCTGGTGGTGCTGGCGGCGCTGGAGCGCAGCACCCGGTTCACCACCATCACCGCGGCCTACCTCGTGGTGCTGTGCGTGTCGGCCGGCTTCACACCGCTGGAGGTCTCACCGCCCACCACCTGGTCGATGGGCAGCGTGGTCCTGCTGCCCGCGTCGGTGCTCGTCGTCGGCGGCCTGGTGGGGTTGCGGCGTGGGTGAGCACCCGACCGCGTCGCTGGACGACGTGGTGCACCAGAAGCACCGGCTGGGCATCCTCACCGTGGCGGCCGAGGCGAAGCGGGTCGAGTTCGGCTACCTGCGGTCCACTTTGGAGTTGACGGCGGGCAACCTGTCGCGGCACATCGCGGTGCTGGAGCAGGCCGGGTTGGTGGCGGTGGAGAAGGGGTACGAGGCCAGGCGGCCGCGGACGTGGGTCAGCGTGACGCCGGCCGGGCTGGCCGCGTTGGCGGCGGAGATGACGGCGCTGCGCGCGCTGGTCGAGCGGCACGTAGCCTCGCAGCCATGAGCATCCACGACATCCCGCTGCGCACGCTGTCCGGTGAGCCGTCGAGCCTGGGCGCGTTGGGGGGCAAGGCGTTGCTGGTGGTGAACGTCGCCTCGAAGTGCGGCCTCACGCCGCAGTACAAGGGTTTGGAGCGCCTGCAGGAGCGGTACGCGGCGCAGGGGTTCTCGGTGGTCGGGTTCCCGTGCAACCAGTTCGCCGGCCAGGAGCCGGGCACGGCGGAGGAGATCGCGACCTTCTGCTCCACCACGTACGGCGTGACGTTCCCGCTGTTCGAGAAGATCGAGGTGAACGGCCCGTCCCGCCACCCGCTGTACGCCGAGCTGACCGCGTTCGCGGACGCCGACGGCGCGGCGGGTGACGTCCAGTGGAACTTCGAGAAGTTCCTGGTCGCCCCGTCCGGCGAGGTCGTCGCCCGCTTCCGCCCGGCCACCGAGCCGGAGGACGAGGCCGTGGTGAAGGCGATCGAGTCGGTGCTGCCCTAGTCCGAGGCGCGGGAGGCAGCCACCAAGCCACCTCCCGCGCCGACCGGCATCACGCGAGCCGGTCCAGCGCACGGATGTAGGCGGGAGCGACACCCCGGATGCGATCAGCGGGAATGTCACCCGCGAGAGCATCCACAGCCATCCCGACACCGGGCGCCTCAGCGCGACCGAACTGCTCCCGCAAGTACTCGAGCCCGATGGACGTGACTTCTCCGACGAGGGGGTCGGCCAGCAGGGAACCGAACGACGCGACGACCTCCGAGCGCTTCCCACCCACCATGAGTCGGTACACGTCACCAGCGTCCTTGTCGGTCAACCTGTCCTGACCGGCGGCCACCAGGCGATCATGGATCTTGTGCGCCTTGGCCACCAGGAGAGCGGCCGGCCCCGCGACGTTGACGCGTACCGAACGCGGAGCACCTTTCAACGCCGAGATCGTCATGGGCGATCGGTCCACGACGCTGGGTTCCAATCCCTCGACCCTCCGCGCGGTCATCCGGGCGTGCGGCGCGATATCAGCACTGCGACGACCACGGCCAGCCATCTTCTCGCCGACCAGGAGATCCAGCTCGACCGGGACCTCGACACCGCCCACCATCTCCCGACGCCTTCAGAGCCCTGGCTGGTTCTCGTGCAACAGCGTGAGACCTGCGGCCCTCAGCCGCTCAGGGATCAGCGGTTCGCTGTCCAGGGTCCGCGGGTCGATCGCCAGATCGCCGTCCGAGGTGTGAGCGGCGACCGCGATTCGAGCATCCTGGGTGCGCAGGTACACCGCCTGGGCGCCGACGACGGTAATCGATGGCAGGTGATCTCGCAGCGCCTCCAGTCCGTCGAGCAGGACGTCGCGCGCGACGATTGTCAAATCCGCGACATCGACACCTTCGGGAATTTTGGACACCTGGCCTCGCTTTCAGTCGGCCGACGGGCCGATGAGCTTAACCACGATCAGTCAGCCACGATTGGGCGACCACGTGCGCCGCCATTCGGGTTCGCGGTCCATCATGTGCGCCAATACCCGTTCGGCTCCGGCGGGCAACCGGCCCGGCCCGGCCAGTCCATCGAGCACCAGTTGCGTCAAAGCAACGTAGGTCAGACCGTCGTCGGTTCTGGTGCGCTCGAACACGACCTGGTCGTGGGCGCTCAGCAGCAGGACGTCCGCGCCTTCATCGACCCGGAGCAATCCGAGTTCCTCAAGCCAGTCGTCCGATACATCCGACCCATTGTCGACGTAGAGCATCAATTGGCCGCCCACGGTTGTCGGTGCGACCTGATCTACGGCGTACGAGCCGGTGACAGCAACGCGGGAGGACCCACGGTAGGAAGCTCCCACTTCCCGCAACCCGGCCAGGACCGCGCGGGGACCGTTGAGCGAAACAGCACCGACGTATGAGTTGGCACGAAGGAGGTCGTAGGTCTGCGCACGTGCGCGCAGCAACTCGGGCCAGTCGACTCCGATGATCGTGCGTCCCTTGCGGCGTATCAGGAGCTGATCTTCCAGCCTGCCGAGCAAGCGGGATACCCAAGGCAGGCTCACGTCGGTGGCGACCGCGATTTCCTTCGGCTGGTAGGGAGGAGTGAAATCGGCCAGGAAGCGCACGACGCGACCAGCCCGGGGTCCGGCCAGCGTGATGTTCCTCGAACCCGCGTTCCCCGCCGGAGGATTCGGATCCTTCGACGCACCTTGCGTCTGGATTCGAATCGAGGGGTAGGCGATCGAGATGGAGGCGTTCCCCGTCAGGTCCAGATAGGCGATGTCCTGCTCACGCAACTTCTGCCGAGTGCGAGGACTCAGCCAAGGCGCCGCCACCAACAAGAGAATCGACTTGGCATGGACCAGGCGCAAGATGTTGTCGATCTGCCGGATTCGCGTCTCGACCTCGAGAGGTGTGAGTTCGGACTGCACGATCACGAGCAATTCAGCCGGGGTGCCACGCTCGTAGGGTGGGTTCACACGGATCCGCGCATCGACCATGGCATCGCCGTCACGGGCGTCGTCGGGCAGGGGGAGCCTCGCGACCGTCCAGCCGGCACCCAGGACTTCGCGCAACGAACCGAGCGCCTGCTCCAGCAGGCCTTCCGATCGTGGTTCGAGTTCGCTCACCGCCGCGCTCCTCACCCTGCGACACGTAGGGCGAAGCCTAGACAAACTTGCCTCGTACGGCGACTTGCCTCACCGAGGCAACTGAGAGGAAGAGGCAAGTCGCCATCCATCGAACCCTCTGGCAGCCCTTCGGCCGGCATCGTTCACCACGCCGAAGGGCTACCAGAGTTCACCACCGAGATGAAGCCGCCGCCGGGGTCAGCACTCGATGACGTTGACGGCGAGGCCGCCGCGTGCCGTCTCCTTGTACTTGACCTTCATGTCCTTGCCCGTCTCACGCATGGTCTTGATGACCTTGTCCAGGGACACGAAGTGCGAGCCGTCGCCGCGCAACGCCATCCGCGCCGCGGTGATGGCCTTGATCGACGCCAGGGCGTTGCGCTCGATGCACGGGATCTGCACCAGCCCGCCGATCGGGTCGCACGTCAGCCCCAGGTTGTGCTCCATGGCGATCTCGGCCGCGTTCTCGACCTGCTCCGGCGTGCCGCCCAGCACCTCGGCCAGCCCCCCGGCCGCCATCGAGCAGGCCGAGCCGACCTCGCCCTGGCACCCGACCTCGGCGCCCGAGATCGACGCGTTCTCCTTGAACAGCACGCCGACCGCGCCCGCCGTCAGCAGGAACCGCACCACGCCGTCGTCGGACGCGCCCGGCACGAAGCGGGTGTAGTAGTGCAGCACGGCGGGCACGATGCCGGCCGCACCGTTGGTCGGCGCGGTCACCACGCGACCGCCCGCGGCGTTCTCCTCGTTCACCGCGAGCGCGAACAGCGTCACCCAGTCCATCACCCTCAGCGGGTCGGTGGCGTAGTGCTCGGCCTCCATCCGGCGGCGCATCTCGGCCGCGCGACGACGTACCTTCAGCCCACCGGGCAGCACGCCGTCGATCGTGCAGCCGCGCTCGACGCACGCCTGCATCACGTCCCAGATGTGCAGCAGCCCCGACCGCACCGCCGCCTCGTCCCGCCACGACAGCTCGTTGGCCAGCATGACCTCGCTGATCGACAGCCCGGTCTCCCGGCACCGCGCCAGCAGCTCGTCACCCGTGCGGAACGGGTGCGCGACCGACGTCTCGTCGGCCTTGATGCGGTCCGTGCCGGTGGCCGTCTCGTCCACCACGAACCCGCCGCCGACCGAGTAGTACACCGCCGAGTCGACCACGTCGTCACCCGAGTGGGCGGTGAAGCTCATGCCGTTGGGGTGCAACGGCAACGACTTCCGCCGGTGCATCACCAGGTCGGTGGCCTCGGTGAACACGATGTCCCGCACGCCGGCCAGCCGCAGCCGCCCGGTGGCACGGATCTCCGCCAGCCGCCGTTCGGCGTCCTCCGGGTCGACCTCCTCCGGCCGGTGGCCCTCCAGCCCGAGCAGGACCGCTTTCGGGCTGCCGTGCCCGTGCCCGGTCGCGCCGAGGGACCCGAACAGCTCGACGTGCACCCGGTCGACCGAGTCCAGCGCGGGCCGCAGCCGGTCGGAGAACATCATCGCCGCGCGCATCGGGCCCACGGTGTGCGAGCTCGACGGCCCGATCCCCACCGAGAACAGGTCGAACACGCTGATCGCCATGGCGTCAGTCCCCGGTCAGTTCCGCGTACTTCGCCGCGGTCAGCAACCCCGTCGCGTCGGTCACCGCCACCTTGAACAGCCAACCACCGCCGTACGGGTCGTTGTTGATCAACGACGGGTCGTCCACGACCTCGGTGTTGACCTCCACGACCTCGCCGCTGACCGGCGCGTACAGATCGCTGACCGACTTGGTCGACTCCAGCTCGCCGCACACCTCACCGGACGTCACCGCGGCGCCGACCTCGGGCAGCTCCACGAACACGATGTCACCCAGCGACTCCGCCGCGTACGACGTGATGCCGATCGCCACGGGCTCCTGGGTACCCGGCGCCCAGTCCACCCACTCGTGCTCGGGCGTGTACAGCAGGTTGTCCGGAAAAGTCACGACAGCGCTCCCTCACGGCAAGGTCCTCCAGCCCCACTCTGTCCTGGGACCTGAGAGCTTCGCCGTCAACGACGGCTTGCACCGTGGGTGCGCGCGTGAGCACGCTTTCCAGAGTCGCCTCACCCGAGCGGTTCTCGCTGCCTGAGAGTGTGCGGGGTACTTGCTCCTTCGGCGCCCCGGCCTGTTCACCGAGGTCTCTCCCGCGCGGGTTCCGGCGCTCATGACGCGCCGCGGCCGATGTTCAGTTGGTTGGCCCGAACGCTAGGTGCCCGTGCCGACGGGTGTCAACGCGGCCGAAGGCTTGTTCGACAAGCACAACGCCACACCATCGCGTTGGTGCTACCGGCACGATGACACCGAAAACCCGTTAACGGACCTTTGGTGTAACAACGGCCGAAGGAGCCCACCGTGCGGATCGCAGTTCCCCGCGAGATCAAGAACCACGAGTACCGCGTCGCGCTGACCCCGGCGGGCGCGCACGAGCTGACGCAGCGCGGTCACGACGTGGTCGTCGAGACCGGCGCGGGCCTCGGTTCGGCCATCACCGACGAGGAGTACCTGGCCGCCGGCGCGAAGGTGCTCGCCACCGCGGACGACGTGTGGGCCGAGGGCGACCTGGTGCTCAAGGTCAAGGAGCCGATCGCCGAGGAGTACCCGCGGCTGCGCAAGGGCCAGGTCCTGTTCACCTACCTGCACCTGGCCGCCGACCGGCCGCTGACGCGGGCGCTGCTGGACTCCGGCACCACCGCCATCGCCTACGAGACCGTGCAGACCGCGAACGGCGCGCTGCCGCTGCTGGCGCCGATGTCCGAGGTGGCGGGCAGGCTGGCGCCGCAGGTGGGCGCGTTCTCGCTGATGAAGCCGTCCGGCGGTCGCGGCGTGCTGCCCGGCGGCGTGCCCGGCGTGCACCCGGCGCGGGTCGTCGTGATCGGCGGCGGCGTGGCGGGCCTGAACGCGGCCGCGATCGCCGTCGGCATGGGCGCGGACGTGCAGGTCCTGGACACCAACGTGGACCGGCTGCGCCACATCGACGCGCTCTACCAGGGCCGCCTGCGCACCGTGACGTCCAACCGGTACGCCGTGGAGCAGGCCGTGCGCGAGGCCGACCTGGTCATCGGCGCGGTGCTGGTGCCCGGCGCGAAGGCGCCGAAGCTGGTGAGCAACGAGCTGGTGGCCGACATGAAGCCCGGCGCGGTGCTGGTGGACATCGCGATCGACCAGGGCGGCTGCTTCGCCGACTCGCGGCCGACCACGCACGCCGAGCCGACCTACCAGGTGCACGACACGGTCTTCTACTGCGTGGCGAACATGCCCGGCGCCGTGCCGCGCACGTCGACCTACGCGCTGACCAACGTGACGCTGCCCTACGCCGTCGCCTTGGCCGACCAGGGCTGGGAAGCGGCGCTGCGCGCGGACGCGTCCCTGGCGCCCGGCCTGAACGCGCACGAGGGCCTGCTGACCAACCTGCCGGTCGCGCAGGCGCACGGGATGACCCACACGCCGATCGACCTCTGAGGCGCGAACCGCGAAGGGCCCCGCTCACAGCACGTGAGCGGGGCCCTTGCCTACGTAAGACGGCCCGCTCAACCAGCCTGGGGGTCACTGGGAGCGGGCCGCGTGACCAATCTTAGCCGGGAACAGGGCTCCGTGCCCAGCGGCCCCACCGATCCGGCCGAAGTGTCACCCCTGCGGTGGCAACACGCTGTGTACACGTTCAAGCAATCGAATGAACCTGGGTGATAACGGGTAAGTCACGACGGCCTCGCGACCGATGCACAGGACGGGAACTCCGCAGCTACGCAGCGGGGTCGTCCGCTCGCGCGGCGTTCTGCCGCGCCACCTCCGATCGGAGTGCAGATGGCTGAACCTGAGGGCTGGATCGACTGCCACGACCCCTTCGGGCGGGACCGGTCGATGACCGTTCTCGTCGAGAACGACCGAGTTCTGCTGGTCGCGCCGCCGGGCGAGTCCGCTGTGATGTCCGTCACGCAGACGCGCAGGTTGCACCGCCTGCTCGACCAAGTCGCCGACAGGATGTGAGCGGCGTGGACGAGGCACTGCGCGCCGCCGTGCTGCGCCGCCTGGCGTTGCTGGACGAAGCCGCGGAGACCGGCGAGGCGGAGGCCCTCGTGCCGCTCGCCCGGTCCGAGATCCACCGCCTGGCCGACGGGTGGCGGCTGCTGCTGACCGTGCACCAGCCCGATCCGGACGGCCGCTGCGGCGCGTGCCCCGGCATCCTGCGGCACAAGAAGTGGCCGTGCCAGGTGTGGACGATGGCGCACCAGCACCTCATCGGCGACGGCCTGCCGCACCGGCAACGCCGCCGTCCGCTGCGGACGCTGCGCCATTCGAAGGACGTCGAGACGACCACCGAGATACCGAGGGTCGCGTCGAAACCACGGCACGCCCTCCCCGAGTGACCCTCCTAAGGCAGGATGACGCCCGGTAGGAGTACTCGGGAGGGACGCGTGCACGACGGCACAGGCCGCATCGTGGTGCAGAACTTGACCAAGCAGTTCGGTCCGGTCGCAGCGGTGCAGAACCTCAGCTTCACAGTGGAACCCGGTTCGGTGACCGGCTTCCTCGGCCCCAACGGGGCCGGCAAGACGACGACGCTGCGCATGCTGCTCGGCCTGGTGACCCCCACGGCGGGCATCGGACTGATCAACGGCAGGCCGTTCAGCCAGCTCGGCAACCCCGCGCGGGTGGTCGGCGCGGTGCTGGAGGCGCAGGGCTTCCACCCCAAGCGCACGGCACGCAACCACCTGCGGGTCTACGCCGCGGCGATCGGCGTGCCGGACTCGCGGGCCGACCAGGTGCTCCAGCTCGTCGGGCTCGGGGCGGCGGGCGACCGCAAGGCGGGCGGGTTCTCGCTGGGCATGAAGCAGCGGCTGGCCCTGGCCACCGCGCTGCTGGGCGACCCGCAGATCCTGGTGCTCGACGAGCCGGCCAACGGGCTGGACCCGGAGGGCATCGCGTGGCTGCGGACGTTCCTGCAGTCCTACGCGCGCAGCGGGCGGACCGTGCTGATCTCCAGCCACCTGCTCGCCGAGGTGGAGCAGACGGTCGACCAGGTGGTCATCATCAGCCGCGGCCAGACCATGTACTACGGGTCGCTCGACCAGCTGCGCGACCAGCAGCAGGCCCGCGTGCTGGTGCAGCCGTCGGACGTCGGCGCGCTGGTCGCGGCGCTGCGCGAGGACGGGATCACCGGGATCGAGCAGGTGCCGGACGGCCGCATCGCGGTCAGCGGCGTGGCGGCCAAGGAGGTCGCCGACACCGCGCTGAAGGCGGGCGTGTCGATCTACGGCCTGCAGGAGGAGAAGGTCGACCTGGAGCGGCTGTTCTTCCAGCTCACCAACGGCCAGTACGCGGCGCCGGGACAGAGCCAGTACGCGGCACCGGTCGGGTACCAGCAGCCGCAGCCCGGCTACCAGCAGTTCCAGGCGCCGCCGGGCTACCAGCAGTCGCCGCAGCAGTACCAGACTCCCCCGTCCGGCTACCAGCAGCCGCCATCGGGCTACGAGCAGTACCAACAACCAGCGCAGGGCTACCAGCAGCCGCAGGGTTACCCGGGAGCACCGCAGCCGCCGCAGGACAACCCCTACGGTCCGCCGCAGCAGCAGGACAATCCATACGGTCAGCAACACGGCCAGGGCGGCCTCGGGGGCGGTGCGTGATGGGCAACCTGATCAAGGCCGAGTTCCGCAAGACCACCACCACGGGCCTGTGGTGGGGCCTGATGATCCCGACCGTGCTGCTCGCGTTCGGCTGGGCGCTGGGCACCGGCGCGATCTTCAAGACCGTCTCCGACTTCATGGGCAGCAGCGACGCCGAGGAGCTGGCCACGCTGCTCAACGTGGACCCGTCGCAGTGGCAGATGTCGGTGTTCGGCATCGCCCGCAGCATCAACGTGGCCACGATCTTCCCGATGATCTTCGGCGGCCTGGCGATCGCGAACGAGATCAACCGCAAGACGATCACCACCACGTTCCTGACCGCCCCGAACCGGGTCTCCGCGCTGGGCGCGAAGATGGTCGTCTACGTCCTGTGGGGCGCGATCTTCGGCGTCGCGATCGTGGCGTCGGTGAGCATCGGCATCGCGCTGACCTCGAACTCCGGCTCGCTGCCGGACGCGGGCGGGTGGCTCGCGATGGCCGGCGTCGGCATCCTGTCGTCGATCCTGATGACCATGTTCGGCGTCGGTGTCGGCGCGCTGATGACCAGCGTCGTCGGCACCACCGTGGTGCTGCTGCTCTACATGCTGATCGTGGAGAACGGCCTGCACCTGGTGCTGTCGTCGCAGGGCCTGCCGGAGATCATCGGCTTCCTGCCCAACGGCGCGGTGAACGGGCTGACCGGCTCGGTGGCGTCGTCGCTGTTCCTGGCGAACGCGGGCGTCGTGCCGGACGAGATGGTCGAGGTGCTGCGGGCCATCGCGGGCGCGCTGGGCGCGTTCGACTGGTGGCTGAGCGGGTTGATCTTCCTGGTCTGGACGGCGTTGTTCTTCCTCGGCGGCTGGGCCACCACGCAGCGCAAGGACATCACCTGATCGCGTGATCTTGAACGCCTGACGGAGGCCGCCCCGAAGGTTCGGGGCGGCCTTCGTCACACCGACCCGGCCTGCGCTGTCGGTGGTCGGACCTATGTTGGACCTCGTGACTGTTTCCGACGGCTGGATCCGCAGGCTCGCCAGGGCGTGCTGGCGGCACCGCGCGCTCGTGGTGCTGTCGGTGCTCGCCGCCGTCGTGGGCGTCGGGTTGCAGGCCGTCGGCCCGTTGCTGATCAAGGTCGCGGTGGACGACGCGATGGTCGGCCGCACGGACCGCCTGGCTTGGCTGGCGATCGTCCTGGCCGGCCTGGAGCTGCTGACCTTCGGCACCGCGTTCGTGCGCCGGTTCCTCGGCGGGCGGCTGGCCGTCGACGTGCAGCACGACCTGCGCCAAGCCGTGTTCGGCGCGGTGCAGCGGCTGGACGGCCCGAAGCAGGACGCGCTGCGCACCGGCCAGGTCGTGTCCCGCTCGATCACCGACCTGCAGCTGGTCAACAGCCTGCTGTCGATGACGCCGCTGGCGTTCGGCACGGTCGTGTTCGCGGTGGCGGCGATCGTGGCGATGTTCTGGCTCTCGCCGCTGCTGACCGTGATCGCGCTGGTGATCGTGCCCGCCGTCGGCGTGGTCGCGGCCCGCAGCAGGCTGACGCTGTTCCCGGCCACGTGGTCGGCGCAGCAGCGCGCGGCGGACGTGGCTCAGCAGGTCGAGGAGACCGTGACCGGCGTGCGCGTGGTCAAGGGCTTCGGCCAGGAGGCGCGCGAGGTGTCCCGGCTGGAGTCGCGGGCCGCGCTGTTGTTCGCCGAACGGATGCGCGCGGCCCGGCTGACCGCCCGCCCGTCGGCGACGTTGAACTCGCTGCCGTACCTGGGCCAGGTGGCGGTGCTGGCGCTGGGCGGCTGGCTCGCGCTGCGCGGCGAGGTGACGCTGGGCACGTTCCTGGCGTTCGCGACCTACGTGGCCACCCTGGTCGGCCCGACCCGCCTGCTGGCGAACCTGATGGTGACCGCCCAGCTGGCGCGCGCGGGCGTGGAGCGGGTGTACGAGCTGATCGACTCGCAGCCGACGGTCGTGGACGGCGAGCGGGACGTGCCCGCCGGTCCGGTCGCGGTGGAGCTGCGGGACGTGACGTTCGGGTACACCCGCAGCGAGCCGGTGCTGTCCGGGGTGTCGCTGCGCGTCGAGCCGGGCGAGACGCTGGCGATCGTCGGCACGGCGGGCTCGGGCAAGTCGACCGTGTCGCTCCTGCTGCCCCGGTTCTACGACGTGCACGAGGGCGCGGTGGCGGTCGGCGGCGTGGACGTCCGCGACCTGCGCCTGTCGTCCCTGCGGCAGACCGTCGGCACCGTGTTCGAGGAGGCTTTCCTCTTCTCCGACACGGTCCGCGCGAACATCGCCTACGGCCTGCCGGACGCCTCCGACGAGCAGGTCCGGGCCGCGGCACGGGCGGCCGAGGCGCACGAGTTCATCGAGGCGCTGCCCAACGGCTACGACACCGTCGTGGGCGAGCGCGGCCTGACGCTGTCCGGCGGTCAGCGCCAGCGCGTGGCCCTCGCCCGCGCCCTGCTCTCCGACCCGCGCGTCCTGGTCCTGGACGACGCGACGTCGGCCGTGGACAACGCGACCGAGGCCGCGATCCACCGCACGCTGGCCGCCGTGACCGCCGAGCGCACCACCCTGCTGATCGCGCACCGGCGGTCGTCGCTGGCGCTGGCCGACCGCATCGCCGTGCTGGACGCGGGCCGGGTGGTCGACATCGGCACCCACGCCGAGCTGCAAGGGCGCTGCCGCCTCTACCGCGAGCTGCTCGCGGGCCCCGGCGAGGCGATCGAACAGGTCGACCCCCGTGCCGACGCGCGGCTGGAACCGGGCCCGGACGGCACGACCCCCGACCTGTGGCCCGAGCCCGAGGACGCCGACGACCTGGCCGTGCGCGCGGCGAACCGGGCGGTGGGCGCGACCAAGCCGTCCCGCGGCGGCGGGAGCACGTCCGCGCTGGTGGGCGGCACACCGCCGAGCCCGGAGCTGATGGCCCGCGTGCACGCCCTGCCGCCCGCGCGGGACGTGCCGGTCCTGCACGGCGAGGACCCGCGGGCGCCCGACCCAGGCTTCCGCCTGCGCACCCTGCTCCGCCCGGTCCGCTGGGCGATGGTGGGCGTGGCCTGCCTGCTGCTGGTCGACACGGCACTGGCCGTGACCTCGCCGAACCTGGTGCGGCTGGGCATCGACCGCGGCGTGGTGGGCGGTCAGGCCGGCTGGCTCTGGGCCGCGGTGGCGATCAGCTTCACCCTGGTGCTGCTGGGCTGGGTGTCCGCGGCGGTGGGCACGGTGGTGACGTCCCGGGTCGGCGAGCGCCTGCTCTACCTGCTGCGCGTGCGCAGCTACGCCCACCTGCAACGACTGGGGTTGGACTACTTCGAGCGCGAGATGGCCGGCCGGATCATGACCCGGATGACCACCGACGTGGACGCCCTGTCCAGCTTCCTGCAGACGGGCCTGACCACGTTCGTGATCAGCGTGCTGACGGTGGTCGGCATCGCGGTGGCGCTGGTCGTCACCGACCCCGGGCTGGCCCTGGTGGCGTTGAGCGTCCTGCCGATCCTGCTGATCGCGACGGTGATCTTCCAGCGCCTGTCGTCGGCGGCGTACGCGGAGGCGCGGGAACGCGTCAGCGCGGTCAACGCCGACCTCCAGGAGAACGTCTCCGGCCTGCGCGTGTCGCAGGCGTACACGCGGGAGGCGCGGTCGGCCGAGGCGTTCGCCGAGCGCAGTGACGCCTACCGCCGGTCCCGGATCCGGGCGCAGCGGTACATCGCCACCTATTTCCCGTTCCTGTCCCTGCTCTCGGGCGTGGCCCAGGCCGGGATCCTGGTGGTCGGCGCGTACCGGGTGGCGGACGGCTCGCTGTCACCCGGCGTGCTGCTGGCGTTCGTCCTGTACCTGGGGTTGTTCTTCTCGCCGCTGTACCAGCTGTCCGGCGTGTTCGACGGCTACCAGCAGGCCAGGGTCGGTCTGCGGCGCATCGGCGACCTGCTGCGCACGCCCACCACCGTGCCGCCGGCCGAGGACCCGGTACCGGTGACCGAGCTGCGCGGCGAGGTGGAGCTGCGCGACGTGACCTTCACCTACCAGGGCACCACGCGGCCGGCCGTCGAGGGCGTCTCCCTGCACGTCTCGCCCGGCGAGACCGTCGCCCTGGTCGGTGCGACCGGCGCGGGCAAGTCCACGCTGGTCAAGCTCGTGGCGCGGTTCTACGACGCCACCGGCGGCGCGGTCCTGGTCGACGGCGTCGACCTGCGCGACTACGACCTGTCGGCGCTGCGCCAACGGCTGGGGATCGTGCCGCAGGAAGCGCACCTCTTCGGCGGTGACATCGCGGAGAACGTCGCCTACGGCAAGCCGGACGCCACCCGTGCCGAGATCGAGGCGGCGGTCCGCGCGGTCGGTGCCCTGCCCGTGGTGGCGTCGCTGCCCAACGCGTTCCACCAGCAGGTCGGCGAGCGCGGCCAGGGACTGTCCGCCGGCCAGCGGCAACTCGTCGCGCTGGCCCGTGCCGAGCTGGTCCAGCCGACGATCCTGCTGCTGGACGAGGCCACCGCGGCGCTGGACCCGGCGACGGAGGCGGCGGTGCTGGCGGCGAGCGACCACCTGGCCGGCGCGCGGACCACGTTCGTGGTGGCCCACCGGCTGGCCACGGCGGCGCGGGCGGACCGGATCGTGGTGCTGTCCGAGGGGCGGATCGTGGAACAGGGCACGCACGCCGAGCTGCTGGCGTTGAACGGCCACTACGCCCGGCTCTGGTCACACGGCACGGACGTCGAAGCGGACCCGACGGAGCTGACGCCCACCCACTGACCGGCCCGGATCACCGCCGCGCGAGAGCGGTGGGTCACGGACAGGGGGCAGCCCCGCAGCCGGTGGAGGTCTGCGGGGCGTGGGAGGTGGTGCTCAGGACTCGGCGAGCAGTTCGTCGAGCTGCTCGTAGCCCTCGACGACACCGGTCTCCATGCCGCTGGCCAGCATCATGTCGCGGGCTTCGGTCGTCTGGAACGCGCTGGTGGCGTGCAGGCGCGTCCGCCCGTCGCCGAGGTCCTCGAACGTCATGGTCTCCAGCGACACGCTGTCCGGGAAGCCCTCGTAGGTGAAGGTCTGGACGATCCGCTCGTTCGGCCTGACCTCGTGGAACGAGCCGTAGAACCGGTACGCCTCGTCGCCGTGGGTGTGCACGTACCGGTAGGCGCCGCCGGTCGAGGCGTCCCACCGCTCCACGCGCATGGTCAGGTAGCGCGGGCCCTGCCACTTCACCACCAGGTCCGGGTCGACGTGCGCGCGGTACACGGCGTCCACCGGGGCGTTGAACTCGCGGGTGATGTGGATGGTCGGCACCGCCGGGTCGGCGCTGATCTTGGTCTCGGGGTGCGTGGTCGTGGTCATGATGCTTCTCCTTCGACTCGGGTCTGTTCGGGCTGCTCGGTCATCTCGGCGAGCACGGCGTCCAGCCGCTGGTAGCGCTGCTCCGCCTCCTGCCGGTAGCGCTCGATCCACTTCGTCATCAGGTCGAACACCTCCGCCTCGAGGTGGACGGGCCGCCGCTGCGCCTGCTTGCTGCGGCTGACGAGCCCGGCGTCCTCCAACACCTTGAGGTGCTTCGACACGGCCTGCACGGTCACGGAGTACGGCTCGGCCAACTCGTTCACCGTCGCGTCGCCCACCGCGAGCCGCGCCACCATGTCGCGCCGGATCGGGTCGGCCAGGGCCGAGAAGACCCGCGACAACTGGTCGTCCACCGCCATCTCCTTACTCAACCTCTCGGTTGAACACAACCTTACGAAGCCCGACCCGCGATGTCAACCAGAAAGTTGAACACGCAGGTCAGGTACCCACCACGCGGCACAGTTCAGCCTGCTGAACACCTCACAGCCCGCCGACCACCACCGTGCGCACAACTACTCCGAGTCGAAGCACCACCGGACGTGTGACGGGCTTAACCTCAAGTGATGCTCAAGCACCCATAACACGACCCGATCCCCTGACCGATTCTGTGAGAGAACACTCGGTGCGCTGCCCCTCCTGTGTGTGAACTGCACCAGACGGGGGACTAGCCTGACCATGAGTGAGTCATTACCAAGAGCGAGATGGATAGAGGCGAGCGCCAGCCGTGTCCAGCAGCAGTCCTGCTTCTCAGTTCGGCCCCAATGAGTGGCTGGTCGAAGAGATGTACGAGCAGTTCCTCGCCGACCCGTCGTCGGTAGACCCGGCCTGGCACGACTTCTTCGCCGACTACAAGTCGACGCAGCGGTCGGGCAACGGGGCAGCGACGGCCGCGGAGAACGGCACCACGACCGCCACCAAGACCGCTCCGGCCCAGTCCGCGCCGACCGCCACACCCTCGTCCGCGCAGGCCACGCAGGCCGCGCCGACGACGCCGGCGCCGACGCAGCAGCCCAAGAGCCAGCCGGCACCGGCACAGAAGCCCGCAGCCAAGCCCGCGCCCGCCCAGGCCGCCAAGGCGGCGCCGGTGAAGCCCGCCCAGGGCGAGGAGCAGAAGCAGCTGCGCGGCGCCGCCGCCGCCATCGCGAAGAACATGGAGCTCTCGCTCACCGTTCCGACCGCGACGAGCGTGCGCGCCGTGCCCGCCAAGCTGCTGGCCGACAACCGCATCGTGATCAACAACCACCTCAAGCGCACCCGCGGTGGGAAGGTCTCCTTCACCCACCTCATCGGGTACGCGGTGGTCCGCGCGCTCAAGTCGTTCCCGAACATGAACCGGCACTTCGCCGAGGTCGACGGCAAGCCGTTCGTGGTCACGCCGGAGCACGTGAACTTCGGCCTGGCGATCGACCTGCCCGGCAAGGACGGCTCCCGCTCGCTGGTCGTCGCCTCGATCAAGGGCTGCGAGAACATGACGTTCACGCAGTTCTGGCAGGCCTACGAGGACCTGATCCGCAAGGCCCGGACGGGCTCGCTGACCACCGAGGACTTCTCCGGCACCACCATCTCGCTGACCAACCCGGGCACGATCGGCACCAACCACTCGGTGCCGCGCCTGCAGGCGGGCCAGGGCACGATCGTCGGCGTCGGCGCCATGGAGTACCCGGCGCACTTCCAGGGCACCAGCGAGCAGGCCCTGACCGACATGGGCGTCAGCAAGATCATCACGCTGACCTCGACCTACGACCACCGCGTCATCCAGGGCGCGGAGTCGGGCGAGTTCCTCAAGCGGATCCACCAGCTGCTGCTGGGCGAGGACGGCTTCTACGACGACGTCTTCACGTCGCTGCGGCTGCCGTACGAGCCGATCCGCTGGGTCGCCGACATCCCCGAGGGCGCGGTCGACAAGACCGCCCGGGTGATCGAGCTGATCGACGCGTTCCGCACCCGCGGCCACCTGATGGCCGACACGGACCCGCTGAACTACCGGCAGCGCAGCCACCAGGACCTCGACGTCCTGTCGCACGGCCTGACCCTGTGGGACCTGGACCGGGAGTTCCCGGTCGGCGGGTTCGCGGGCCAGGAGCGGATGAAGCTGCGCGACATCCTGGGCGTGCTGCGCAACTCGTACTGCCGCACCGTCGGCGTCGAGTACATGCACATCCTCGACCCGGAGGAGCGCCTCTGGATCCAGGAGCGCGTCGAGGTGCCGCACGAGAAGCCGCCGGCCACCGTGCAGAAGTACATCCTGTCCAAGCTCAACGCCGCCGAGGCGTTCGAGACGTTCCTGCAGACCAAGTACGTCGGCCAGAAGCGGTTCTCGCTCGAAGGCGGCGAGACGGTCATCCCGCTGCTGGACGCCGTGCTGGACAAGGCCGCCGAGCACGAGATCGACGAGGTCGTCATCGGCATGCCGCACCGCGGCCGGCTGAACGTGCTGGCGAACATCGTCGGCAAGCCGATCTCGCAGATCTTCCGCGAGTTCGAGGGCAACCTCGACCCCGGTCAGGCGCACGGCTCCGGTGACGTGAAGTACCACCTGGGTGCCGAGGGCAAGTACTTCCGGATGTTCGGCGACGGCGAGACCAAGGTGTCGCTGACCGCGAACCCGTCGCACCTGGAGGCCGTGGACCCGGTGCTGGAGGGCATCGTCCGGGCCAAGCAGGACATGCTGGACAAGGGCGGCGAGGGCTTCACCGTGCTGCCGGTCGCGCTGCACGGTGACGCGGCGTTCGCGGGCCAGGGCGTGGTCGCCGAGACGCTGAACCTGGCGCTCGTGCGCGGCTACCGCACCGGCGGCACGGTCCACGTGGTCGTGAACAACCAGGTCGGCTTCACCACCGCGCCCGAGCACTCGCGCTCGTCGAAGTACTCGACCGACGTGGCGAAGATGATCGGCGCGCCGGTGTTCCACGTCAACGGCGACGACCCGGAGGCGTGCTACTGGGTCGCCAAGCTCGCGGTAGACTACCGGCAGGCGTTCAACAAGGACGTCGTGATCGACATGGTCTGCTACCGCCGCCGCGGCCACAACGAGGGCGACGACCCCTCGATGACGCAGCCGGCGATGTACGACGTCATCGACACCAAGCGCTCGGTGCGCAAGACCTACACCGAGTCCCTGATCGGTCGCGGCGACATCTCCGTCGAAGAGGCCGAGAAGGCGCTGCAGGACTTCTCCTCGCAGCTGGAGCACGTGTTCAACGAGGTCAGGGAGCTGGAGAAGCACCCGATCAAGACCTCGCCGTCGATCGAGCAGGAGCAGCAGGTCCCGGCCAAGCTGCCCACCGGCATCGACCGGTCGGTGATCGAGCAGATCGCCGACGCGCACGTGAACCTGCCCGAGGGCTTCACCCCGCACCCGCGGGTCAAGCCGGTGCTGGAGCGGCGCGCCAAGATGGCCCGCGAGGGCGGCATCGACTGGGCGTTCGCCGAGCTGCTGGCGTTCGGGTCGCTGGTGCTGGAGGGCCGCACGGTCCGCCTGGCCGGCCAGGACTCGCGGCGCGGCACGTTCGTGCAGCGGCACGCCACGCTGGTGGACCGCAAGAAGTCCGAGGAGTACACCCCGCTGCAGAACCTGGCCGAGAACCAGGGCAAGTTCATGGTGTACGACTCGGTGCTGTCGGAGTTCGCGGCGCTGGGCTTCGAGTACGGCTACTCGGTGGCCAACCCCGACGCGCTGGTGCTGTGGGAGGCGCAGTTCGGCGACTTCGTCAACGGCGCGCAGCCGATCATCGACGAGTTCATCTCGTCCGGTGAGGCGAAGTGGGGCCAGGTGTCCGACGTCGTGCTGCTGCTGCCGCACGGCCACGAGGGCCAGGGCCCGGACCACACGTCCGGCCGGATCGAGCGGTTCCTCCAGCTGTGCGCGGAGGGCTCGATGACGATCGCGGTGCCGTCCACGCCGGCGAACTACTTCCACCTGCTGCGGCGGCACGCGCTGGACGGCGTGAACCGGCCGCTGGTGGTGTTCACGCCGAAGTCCATGCTCCGCCTGAAGGCCGCGGTCAGCCCGGTCGAGGCGTTCGTGGAGGACAAGTTCCAGTCGGTGATCGACGACCCGAGCGGCGTCGACCCGAGCGCGGTGCGCAAGGTCCTGCTGTGCAGCGGCAAGATCTACTACGAGCTGCTGGCCGAGCAGGAGAAGCGGGGCGTCAAGGACGTCGCGCTCGTCCGCATCGAGCAGCTATACCCCGTGCCGGCGCGCAAGCTGACCGCCGCCCTGGACCGCTACCCGAACGCCACCGAGGTCCGCTGGGTCCAGGAGGAGCCCGCGAACCAGGGTGCGTGGCCGTTCTTCGGGCTGGCGCTGCCCGAGCTGCTGCCCGAGCGGTTCTCGGTCAAGCGCGTGTCGCGCCGCCCGATGGCCGCGCCGTCGGCGGGTTCGTCCAAGGTGCACGAGGTCGAGCAGCGCGAGCTGATCGCGAAGGCGTTCGAGTAACACCCGTTGGTTCGCGCCGAGCCGTCGAGACCTCCCGGGGTTTCGGCGGCTCGGCCGTTTCGTTGGAGGAAAGACCCGTGTACTTCACCGATCGTGGCATCGAGGAGCTGGAGAGCCGGCGGGGTGAGGAGGAGGTGACGTTCGCCTGGCTGGCCGACAAGCTCCGGGCGTTCGTGGACCTCAACCCGGACTTCGAGACCGCCGTCGAACGCCTGGCCACCTACCTGGCACGTGACGACGAGGACTTCGAGGACTGACGCTGACGCGCGGGGCTCGGACCGGGCCTGGTTCTCGACCCGGTCCGGCGTCCACGGCTCACGACGAAGGCCATTCAGTCCGTTCCCAACTCCTGGTCCAGCCGCGTCAGCTCGTCCACCACCTGCTTGCGGGCGAGGTCGTCGCGGCGCATGTAGTCCATCAGCGCGTCGAAACGAACGCGCCGGTGCCTGCCCACGAGCCGGTGTTCGATCTCGCCGCGGTCGAGGAGACCGATCAGGTACGGGCGTGAGACGTTCAACAGCTCTGCGGCCTGCTGAGTGGTCAGCTCGGCGTTGACCGGCATGATCTGGACGCCTTGGCCGTTCGCCATCGCGGCCAGGATGTGCGCGAACAGCTCGACCGCCTGCCTGGGCAGGACCAGCGCCTCGCCGGGTCCTCCTTCGACGAGGATCTCCAGCTCGTCGGCCCGCGCCCCGGCGGACGCCAAGTAGTCCTTCACCCGGCGCAGTGCACGCGCCGCGACATCGGCGTCGACCACGCCGGGCGCCACCTTCGCCCCTGCGGCTTTCGTCGCCATGCGCATCACCTCTATCCGAAGTATCCGCAACATTCGAAGCAAGCGAAGCAAGCGAAGCAAGCGAAGCAAGCGCAACAGCGACTTCCGCCGAACCCGCTACCAGGCGTACGCCTCGGGTGCGGGTTTGGCGCCGTTCGGGCCGGGGGCTGGGAAGAGGTCGTCCAGTTTGGCCAGGGTGTCGGTGTCCAGCTTGATCTCGGTGGCCCGCAGTGAACCGTCCAGCTGCTCGGCGGTGCGGGGGCCGATGATCGGGGCCGTGACGCCCTCCTGGTGCAGCAGCCAGGCCAGGCCGAGGTTGGCCGGGTCCTCGCCCAGGTCGGCCGACAGCTTCTCGTAGGCCTCGATCGCCTCACGGTGCCGTTCCAGCGCCGCCAGGCTGCGCTCGTTCGTGCCGCGCGACCCGCCGCCCTCGCGTTGCTTGCGCAGCACACCGCCCAGCAACCCACCGCCCAGCGGTGACCACGGGATCACGCCGATGCCGTAGTGCCGCGCCGCGGGCAGCACCTCCAGCTCCACGAACCGGTTCACCAGGTTGTAGATCGACTGCTCGCTGACCAGCCCGAGGAAGTGGCGTTGGCGGGCCGCCTCCTGCGCCTGCGCGAGGTGCCACCCGGCGAAGTTGGACGACCCGAAGTAGATCACCTTCCCCTGCTGCCGCAGCACGGTGAAGGCTTCCCAGATCTCGTCCCACGGCGTGGCCCGGTCCACGTGGTGCATCTGGTAGAGGTCGATGTAGTCGGTCTGCAACCGCCGCAGCGACGCGTCCGCCGCCCGCCGGATGTGCAGGGCGGACAGCCGCTTCTCATTCGGCCAGTCGCCCATGTCGCCGTACAGCTTGGTGGCGAGCACGGTCTTCTCCCGCCGCCCACCGCCCTGGGCGAACCACCGGCCGATGATGTTCTCGGTGATGCCCTCGCCCCGCTGCCACCCGTAGACGTCGGCGGTGTCGAAGAAGTTGACGCCGTGCTCGTGGGCGCGGTCCATGATCGCGTGGCTGTCGGCTTCCGACGTCTCCGGGCCGAAGTTCATCGTGCCGAGGCAGAGGCGGGACACGGACAGGCCGGAACGGCCCAACTGGGTGTACTCCATGCGGCCAGCCTGCCCCAACCGGATCGTCACGACCACCCGTACCTGATCGGCAACATCACGAATTCCGCCCGTCACGGTGACTTCCACGGTTAGGCTCCGCGCACCCCTGCTCGGCGGGGGGAGGCTTGGGGAGGCCTGCATGGGGGGAACTTCGCTGGACCGCGTCGTGCCACGGGACGGGGTCGCACTTCCGCACGCCGTGCTGCTCCTGCTCGCCGCGATCGCCGCCGCCGTCGTCGCCCAGGGCGGCTACTACCTGCCCGGACGCCTCCTGGCCGGCGTGCTCGTGGCCGCGGCGCTGGTATCGGCCCTGCGGCGACCGGTGGGCTTCGGGTTCCTGCCGGTGGCGTGCGCCGGGCTCGCCGCGTGGGCGGTCCTGCGCGCCGTCCTGGACGGCACGGTCGCCAAGTCGCTGCCCACGGTCGCGGCCGTCGGCTGCCTGGCCGCAACGGCGTTCGTGGCCGCACGCGCCGACGTCCGGCAACGCGAACTGTGCGCGTCGGTGCTGGTCGGCGTCGGTGTCCTGGTCGCGCTGACCGGCTGGGTGGCCGTCGTGTGGCGGATCCCGTCGTGGTCGGTGGTCGCCGACGGTCTGACCCGGGCCGCCTCCACCCTCACCTACCCGAACGCCGCCGCCGCGCTGCTCGCCGCGCTCGCCGTGCTGGCCCTGGCCCTGAACCGGGATTCGCTGCCGCACGCCGGTGCGGTGTACGCGCTGCTGGTCGGGCTGGGCGCGACGCTGAGCCGGGCCGGTCTGCTGGCGCTGGCCGTGGGCCTGGTGGCGTTGGCCGTGTTCAACGGCGTCCGCCGCACCCTGCGGAACGCCGGTCCGCCCGTGGTCGGCGCGCTGATCGCCTCGGCCGCGCTGGCGCCGTCGTTCCCGACCGCCGAGCCGGCGCAGCCGGTGCTCGCGGTCGCCGGGCTCGTGGTCGGCCTCGCGGTCACGCTCGTGCTGAACCGGGTGAAGCCGGTGTTCCGGCTGGTCGCGTTCGCCGTCACCGTGCTCGCCCCGCTCCTGGTCCTCGACCTCGGCAAGCTGCTCGAAGGTCGGATCTCGACCAGTTCACCGGACCGCGCTGGCGCGACGGGTGCGGCGCTGGACATCGTCGCCGCGCACCCGTGGACCGGTGTCGGACCCGGCAACGGCTGGTTCACGTTCACCCAGCCCGACCTCGGGTCACGCGTGATGCGGTACGTGCACAACGAGTACTTGCAGGTCCTGGTCGAACTCGGCGCGATAGGCCTCGGCCTGACGCTGGTGGTGCTGGTGTCCGTCGCGGTGACGGTGTGGCGTGGCCGCGCCGGATCGGTGTGGGCAGGTGCCGCCGCCGCACTGGTCGTGCTGCTCGTGCACAGCGGGTTCGACTTCCTGTGGCACCTGCCCGTGATCGTGGTGACCGCCGGGCTGCTCGTCGGCCTCGCGTCGACACCCGAACCCGCCGCCGCCACGGTCGCGGAGTCAGTCCCCACCGCAGAGGAGAACACATGAAGATCCCATCGATCCGGAACGTGCGCCCGGCCAAGGCCGCCGCGGTGCTGGCCGTGGTCGCGGGCGCGATCTTCGCGTCCGTGCTGCCGTCCAGCGCCGACGTGAGCGCCCAGTCCCCGTCCCAGTCGGGCGTCCGCGTGCAGTCACCGGCTGAGCGGCTCGCCCGCGGTGCGGCCCTCGACGTCGAGGTCCTGGTCGCCTGCCCGGCCGGCTGGTCCAACTACGTCAACGTCCAGATCACCCAGCGGGTCGGTCCGGGCATCGCCTCCGGCAGCGGGTACACGCAGTTCACCTGCACCGGCGGGCTCCAGACGCTCGACCTCACGGTGCACGCGAACCAGCACGCGTTCCGGACGGGCACGGCCTTCGCCACCGCCGTCATCAGCAGCGGCCCGGGACAGGTGCGCGACGACCGCGAGATCGAGGTCGTCAACCCGTGACGTGACGGGGTGGGGCTCACCCGGGTGCGCCCCACCCCTTCCGCCCGGACTCCAGCGCGGTGACGCACGCGGCGATCACGGGGTGGTCGGCCGCGCCACGGCGGTAGGTGATGCACGTGCGGCGGCGGACGTCGAGCGGGACCAGGCGGACGTCCTCCGGCGGGTGCGTCGCACCGAGTTCCGGCACCAGTGCGACGCCCTGACCCGCGGCGACGAGCGCGAGCACGGCGGTGAAGTCGTCGGCGTGGTGGCGCACCCGAGCGGTGAAACCGGCCGCCTGGCAGACCCTCATCGCCACGGTGTGGCAGAGCGTGCCGGGTGTGCCGACGATCCACGCCGCGTCACGCGTGCCCGCGATCGTCGTGTGAGGACCGTCGGCGGGCACGGCCAGGAACACCTTCTCGTCCAGCAACGGCACGGAGTCCACGCCGGGGTCGGGTGCGACCGGCGCGATGTCGTAGTCGTGCCAGAGCGCCACGTCGAGGCGGCCGTCGCGCAGCGCGTCCGGCATGTCGACCGGGTCCAGCTCGGTGACCAGGAGGTCCAGCGCCGGGTGGTCGCGGCCCAGTGCGACGAGGGCGGCCGGGAGCAGGGTCGGGACGGCGCTGGGGAACGCGCCGATGCGCACCGTGCCGGAGAGGCCGGTGCGTGCGGCGGCGAGGGTGGCGGACGCGGCTTCCAGTGCGGCGAGGATCGTCTCGGTGTGTCCGACGAGCGCGGTGGCGGCGGGGGTGAGGCGGACGCTGCGGCCGGTGTGCTCCAGCAGCGGGACGCCCGCTTCGCGTTGCAGGGCGGCGAGTTGCTGTGACACGGCCGACGGTGTGTAGGCGTGTGCTTGGGCGACGGCGGCGATCGTGCCCAGGTGGGCCAGGTCACGCAGGAGCCGGAGGCGGCGGACGTCGAGCATCAGTTCAGCTTACGGTTGTGTTGAGGAACGTGAGCTGGTCCTTCACGGTTCGGCCGGGCACCGTGGTGCGCATGACCCTCACCGGCCTGTACGTACCGCTGATCACCCCGTTCGACCGGTCGGGGGCTGTGGCCTTCGACGCCCTGGACGCCCTCGCCAATCAGGCGCTGGACGACGGCGCACGCGGCCTGGTCGCGCTGGGCACGACCGCGGAGCCCTCGTCCCTCACCCCGGCCGAACAACAGGCGGTGCTCGACGTGGCGGCCCGGGTTTGCCGTGCGCGGCACGCCCCGTTGGTGGTCGGTGCAAATACATCTGCAAACCTGCAGAACCTGCGCAACCACGCAGAAGTAACCGCAGCCTTGACCGTAGTACCGCCGTTCGTCCGCCCGGGCGAGGACGGCGCGGTGGCCTACCTGACCCGGTTGGCGACGGAGAGCCCGGTCCCGCTGATTGTCTACGATATCCCGTACCGCACGGGCCAGTACCTGTCCGCGGCGGCGTTGCGGCGACTCGCGGACGTGCCCGGGATCGTGGGCCTGAAGTACGCGGCGGGTGGGATCAACGCCGACACGGTGGACCTGTTCGCCGACCTGCCCGACCTGGCGATCCTCGGCGGCGACGACGCGTTCATCTCACCGCTGCTGGCACTCGGCGCGCACGGCGGCATCCTGGCTTCAGCGCACATCGCCACCGCCGAGTTCGTCCGGTTGATCGACGCCTGGCATGCCGGTGACGTGACCGTAGCGCGCGCTCTGGGCGGCCGAATCGGCCGGTTGTCAGCGGCGCTGTTCGCCGAGCCCAACCCGACCGTGATCAAGGCCGTGCTGCACGCACAGGGCCGCATCCCGACCCCGGACGTCCGCCTCCCCCTACTGCCCGCCCACCCGGACAGCACATCCGCAGCCCTCACCGCCGCCGAACTCCTGCTCGCCGCTCCGCGTGCGTGAACGAAACGCCTCCGCCCCTCACCGCCGGCCGCTCACCCGGACCGCCCCCACCGCCACCGAACACCTGCTCGCCACGCCGCACACATGAACGGAACGCCCGGCCGGGACGCGACGTCCGCCTCAGGTCCGCCGCCGTCAGCGCTGGCGAACCCCCGCCCGCCACACCGCGTACGTGAGCGGGACGCCTGGTCGGTAGGCGAGGTGGGTGGTGGAGGGTGCGTCGAGTACGTGGATGTCGGGGCGGGCGCCGGGTGACAGATGACCGACTTTGTCAGTTCGCAGCGCCTTGGCGCCGTTCAGGGTGGCGGCGGTGACGGCTTCCTCGATGGTCATGTGCATCTGGAGGACCGCCGTGGTGATGCAGTACGCCATCGAGGTGGTGTACGAGCTGCCCGGGTTGCAGTTGCTGGCGAGGGCGACGGTCGCGCCGGCGTCGAGGAGCTCGCGTGCGGGCGGCAGCGCTTGGCGGGTCGACAGGTCGCAGGCCGGGAGCAGGGTGGCGACGGTGGACGAGTTCGCCAACGCGTCGATGTCGGCGTCAGACAGGTACGTGCAGTGGTCGACGCTGGCCGCACCCAGCTCCACCGCCAGTCGGACGCCGGGGCCTTCGCCGAGCTGGTTCCCGTGCACCCGCAGGCCGAGGCCCTTCGCGGCAGCGGCTTCCAGCACGGCGCGCGACTGGTCGGCGTCGAACGCACCCCGCTCGCAGAACACGTCCGCCCACCGCACGTGCGGCGCGACGGCGTCGAGCATCTCGCCGATCACCAGTGACACGTAGTCGTCAGCGTCAGCACCCGGTGGGATGAGATGTGCACCCAGGAAGGTGACTTCATCGACCTCTTGGGCTGCGATCCGCGCCGACCGCACTTCGTCCGCGACGTTCAGCCCGTAGCCGGTCTTGGTCTCGATCGTGGTCGTCCCCTGCAAGACGGCCTCGCGGACCAACCGTCGCACGTTGTCGACCAGGGCCTGATCGGACGCCGCCCGAGTCGCCTCCACCGTCACCGCGATCCCACCGGCCGCGTACGCCTGGCCGGCCATGCGGGCTTCGAACTCGGCGGTCCGGTCACCGGCGAACACCAAGTGCGTGTGGCTGTCCACCCAACCGGGGAGGACCGCCCGCCCCTCCACGTCGACCCGCGTGTCGGCCGCCGGTGCGGACGCTGCGGACCCGACCCACTCCACCCGATCGGTGAAGACGAGGGCGGCGTCGGTGAGGCGGCCGAGCTCCGGGTCGTTGGTCGTCAACTCCCCGATGCCGGTGATGAGGGTGCTCACCGCCGCAAGAACCTCTGCCACGCAGAAGCCGAGAACGCCACCACGCCCGCCCTGGGATTCTTTGAGTCCCGAACCACCACCTCAGGAGCAAAGAAGGCGACCTCGACACAGTTGTCGTTGTTCCCGCCGCCGCTGCGGCTGCTCTTCCGCCACACCAGACCCGCCCGGTCTACAGTGGACACAGGATCGCCCCTCATTCCCACTCGGCAAGTACCCGCTCGATCACGGCGATCGAATCCTCCGGACCGAGCGCCTGCCCGAGCAGGTGGTCGAACCGCATTCTAGCCCGCCGGACCTGGTCCGGATCTTCGATGTGGAGCGAGCCTGCCACGTGCGAGATGTAGAGCAGAGACGGGTCTTCGGCATCGGAGAAGTCGAGCAGGGTGAAGGCACCCTCTTGGCCGGCGTGACCTCCGAGGTCCCTCGGCAGTACGCGGAGGGTCACCGTCTCCAACTCGGCGACCATCACCAGGTGGTCCAACTGGTCGCGCATGACCTCCGCACCACCGATCCGCTGCCACAAGGCGGTCTCATCGAGGAGGGCGACCAGCCGGAGCGGATTCTCCTCCGAGGTCAGGCGCTGTTGGCGGATCATGCGGACCTTGACCTGAGCGGCCAGTTCGGGCTTGGTCCGCTTGAGTGAATTCGCCTCCAGGATGGCGCGCGCATACGACTCGGTTTGCAGGAGACCGGGGACCAGGACGAGCGCCAGTTCCCACACCGTCGATGCCTCGGTTTCGACATCGACGTATCCCATGTCCCGCAAGCCGAAAGTCGTCCACCACCCCGGCCGCAAAGCCTCCCGCACCTGGTCGATGAGGTCCGGGTCGTAGTGGTCGTAGACGTCCATCATCGAGCGGGCGAGGTGGACGTCGAGCCTCGTCTCGCCCGCCTCCAACCGGTAGAGGCTGTTGCGGTGCTTGTCGAGGGCGGCAGCGGCGTCCTCGATCGTCATGCCCGCCGCTTCTCGCATGCGGCGGATACGGCGGGCCAGTCTCCTGCGGCGAAAGGGTGGGCGTGCTGACATGCGGTCATGATGGCGAGATGGACTGACAAATTCGGGATTCCCAACACCCGATCAGGGGATCGACTCCAGCAGGAGCCGGGCGACGTCTCCCAGCTGTTCGTGCACCCCATCGCGGGCTACGACCTTCCCCCCTACTACTACGACAGCGACGTCAGAGGCGGTTGCGGCGAGGATCAGTTGGTCGGGAGAAGTGCCGGCGGTTCGGATTGAATTCACTCGAACGGCGACGAGGTCGGCCGGGGCACCGACCTCGATCCGGCCGGCTTCGGGCCAGCCGATGGAGGCGTGGTTCGTCAGGGCGGCGACGAGTTCCGGCGGGGTGAAACGGCCGCGTTCGCCGGTGCGCAGGCGTTCGTTGTGCTCCAGAGCCCTTGCCTCCAACAGTGGATCGATCACGGCGTGTTGGTCGCTGCCCAACGACAGCGGCGAACCGGCCTCCGCCAGCTCCCGCGCCGGGCCGATGCCGTCCGCCAGGTCCGCCTCCGTCGTCGGGCAGAAGCACACGCCGGTGCGGGTCGAGCCCAGCAGGCCGATGTCCTTTGTAGACAAATGGGTGCCGTGGACGGCCGTGGTGCGGGGTGTCAGGGCGCCCGCTTCGGCCAACAACTCGGTCGGCGTGAGGCCGTAGGCGGCCAAGCACGCTTCGTTCTCGGCCGGTTGCTCCGACAGGTGTACGTGCAGCGGCCGATCGGGGAATGCGCCCGCTACCAGCGACAATGTTTCACGTGGCACAGCGCGGACCGAGTGGATGGCCGCGCCGATCTTGGTGTTGGCGTCACCGCGCAGCTCAGCGACCCTGTCCAGCCACCGGTCCCCCGTCCCGTCGGAGAACCGCTCCTGCACTCCGCGCACGGGCTGCCCGATCCCACCCGCCAGATAGCAAGCGTCCAACAGGGTGAGCCTGATCCCGGCATCGAGCGCGGCCTGTCGCAACGCCTCCGCCATCTCGTTCCCACCGTGGTGCAGGTAGTGGAACTCCCCCACGGCCGTCACCCCGGCCACGGCCATCTCCGCGTACACGGCCCGCGCCAGGCGCAGGTACGAGTCAGGCGTCAACCGCTCCGCCACGTCGTACATCCGGTCGCGCCACGTCCAGAACGTGCCGCCATCGTCGTGCGTGCGCCCGCGCAACGCCCGGTGGAACGCGTGCGAGTGCGCGTTGGCGAACCCGGGGAACACCAAGCCGTAGAGCCGTTCCACGCCGAGCGGAATCGTGTCCACAGTAGACACGGCCGAGATGACCCCGTGCTCCACCCGCACCAGCACCCGCGACGCGATCCCGTCCGGCAACCACGCCCGCTCGCACCAGAAGCTCTTCATCGCGTCAAGTGCTCCAACGTCGTCGCCAACGCCACCACGCCCGCCGCGCAGTCGTCCACCTCGGCGAACTCCTCCGGCGCGTGGCTGATCCCGGTCGGGTTGCGCACGAACAGCATGGCGGTCGGCACGTGCGAGGCCAAGATCCCGGCGTCGTGCCCGGCACCGGTCGGCAGCGCCGGCGTGTCGTCGCCGAGGGCCTCCCGGACGCGGGACATCAGACCTGGGTCGAAGTGCACCGTCCCGCCCCAGCTCTCCTCGGCCACGCGCACCTCGCAGCCCTCCGACGCCGCCGCCTCACGCGCCGCCGAAGTGATCTCCGAGACCACCTCACGGGTGCGCGGCTCGTCGTCGGCCCGCGCGTCCAGCCACACGTCCACCGACGACGCGATCACGTTGGTACCGCCGGGGTTCGGCACGATCCGCCCCACCGTGGCCCGCGCACCGGACGTGGCCGCACGGCGAGCGGCCAGCACGAGCGCGGCGGCGGGCACCATCGGGTCGCGCCGGTCCTCGATCAGCGTCGCACCGGCGTGGTTGCCCTCGCCCGTGAACGTGTACCGCCACCGCCCGTGCGCCAGGATCGAACTGGCCAGCCCCACCGGCACGTCCAGTCCACGCCCCTGCTCGACGTGCAGCTCCACGAAAGCCCCGATGGACGACAGCGCGCGGTCGTCCCGTCCCATCCGCAACGGGTCGAACCCGGCCGCGTGGGCGGCCTCGCCGAACGTGATGCCGTCCGCGTCGGTCAGCCGGCACGCGGCCTCGGCCGTGATCGCACCGGTCATCAGCCGCGACCCGAGGCAGGCGACACCGAACCTTCCGCCCTCCTCCTCCACGAACACCACGATCGCCAACGGCTTCGAGGGCGTGAACCCGCGAGAACGCAGCAGGTCGACGGCCTGCAACGCCGACACGACCCCCAACGGCCCGTCGAACGCCCCACCACCCGGCACCGAATCGAGGTGGCTGCCGGTGATCACCGCATCGGGTCCCGGTTTGCCCCACCACGCCCAGAGGTTGCCGTTCCGGTCGGGCCGCACGTCCAGCCCCCGCCGCTCGGCCTCCTCCACGAACCACGCGCGCAACTCCCGCTCGACCTCGTCGAACCCGTGCCGCGAGTACCCACCACGCCGGGCGTCACGGCCGACGTCGGCGATGTCCGCGAGGTCAGTCATCGGTGCTCATCGGGATGTGGACGTCCTTCGAGGCCGCCACGTCGACCGCCCGCTGGTACCCGGCGTCGACGTGCCGGATCACGCCCATGGCGGGGTCGTTGGTCAGCACCCGTTCGATCTTCTGCGCGGCGAGCGGCGTGCCGTCCGCGACCGTCACCTGACCGGCGTGGATGGACCGGCCGATGCCGACGCCACCGCCGTGGTGCAGGGACACCCACGTGGCGCCCGAAGCGGTGTTGACCAGGGCGTTCAGCAACGGCCAGTCGGCGATCGCGTCGGAGCCGTCGGCCATCGCCTCGGTCTCCCGGTACGGCGACGCGACCGAGCCGCAGTCGAGGTGGTCACGGCCGATGACGATCGGCGCGGACAGCTCGCCCGAGGCCACCATCTCGTTGAACTTCAGGCCGGCGAGGTGGCGTTCGCCGTAGCCGAGCCAGCAGATCCGGGCGGGCAGGCCCTGGAACTCGACCCGTTCACCGGCCATCTTGATCCAGCGCGCGAGCTGCTGGTTCTCCGGGAACAGCTCCAGGATCGCCCGGTCGGTCTTGGCGATGTCCTCGGGGTCGCCGGACAGGGCGGCCCAGCGGAACGGGCCCTTGCCCTCGCAGAACAGCGGCCGGATGTAGGCGGGGACGAAACCGGGGAAGTCGAAGGCCCGCTCGAAGCCGCCGAGCTTGGCCTCGCCGCGGATCGAGTTGCCGTAGTCGAACACCTCGGCGCCACGGTCCAGGAAGCCCACCATGGCCTCGACGTGGTCGGCCATCGACTCGCGGGCCCGGTCGGTGAACTCGTCTGGCTTCGCGGCGGCGTAGTCCGGCCAGTCCTCGACCGCGACGCCCTTCGGGCAGTACGCCAGCGGGTCGTGCGCGGAGGTCTGGTCGGTGACGATGTCCACCGGCACGTCGCGGCGCAGCAGCTCGGGCAGCACCTCGGCGGCGTTGCCGATCAGGCCCACCGACAGCGCCCGGCCCTCGGACTTCGCGGCCAGCACGCGGGCGATGGCGTCGTCGAGGTCGTCCGCGATCTCGTCCAGGTAGCGGGTCTCCACGCGGCGGCGGGCGCGCTGCGGGTCGACCTCGACGCAGAGCGCCACGCCCTCGTTCATGGTGACCGCAAGCGGTTGCGCGCCGCCCATCCCGCCCAGACCCGCGGTGACGGTGAGCGTGCCGCGCAGGGTGCCGTTGAACCGCTTGTCGGCCACGGCGGCGAACGTCTCGTACGTGCCCTGCAGGATGCCCTGGGTGCCGATGTAGATCCACGAACCGGCCGTCATCTGGCCGTACATGGTCAGGCCCTCGGCCTCCAGCCGGCGGAACTCGGGCCAGTTCGCCCAGTCCGGCACCAGGTTGGAGTTCGCGATGAGCACGCGCGGCGCCCACTCGTGCGTGCGCATGACGCCGACCGGGCGGCCGGACTGCACGAGCAGCGTCTCGTCATCCTTCAACTGCGCCAGCTCGCGGCTGATGGCGTGGAAACTGGGCCAGTCGCGCGCGGCCTTGCCCGTGCCGCCGTAGACGACGAGGTCTTCGGGGCGTTCGGCCACGTCCGGGTCGAGGTTGTTGTGGAACATCCGCAGGGCGGCCTCGGTCGGCCAGCTGCGGGCGGTCAGTTCGGTTCCTCGGGCGGCGCGCACCATCAGAGTGCTCCCTTCCGGATCAGGTCTTCGGCGGCGGCGATCTCGGGCGCGAGGTGGCGGTCCGGGCCGGGGCCGGGGACGTGCTCGCGCAGCTTCGCGACGGCCGCCGCGGTCGCGGGGGCGGGGTTGAGCGGTTTGCGCAGGTCCAAAGCGCGTGCGGCGGTCAGGAACTCGATCGCGAGCACGCGCCGCAGCCCGTCCACGGCCTGGCGCAGCTTGCGCGCGGCCGACCAGCCCATGGAGACGTGGTCCTCCTGCATCGCGCTGCTCGGGATCGAGTCGACCGACGCGGGCACGGCCAGGCGCTTGAGCTCGCTGACGATCGCCGCCTGGGTGTACTGGGCGATCATGTGGCCGGAGTCGACGCCCGGGTCGTGCGCCAGGAACGGCGGCAGGCCGTGCGACCGGTTCACGTCGAGCATCCGGTCCGTGCGGCGTTCGGCGATGCTCGCCACGTCCGCGGTCGGGATGGCGAGGAAGTCCAGCACGTAGGCGATCGGGGCGCCGTGAAAGTTGCCGTTGGACTCGACCCGGCCGTCGGCCAGCACCACCGGGTTGTCGATGGACGACACCAGCTCGCGGTCGGCGACGGTCTCGGCGTAGGCGACGGTGTCCCGGGCCGCGCCGTGCACCTGCGGTGAGCAGCGCAGCGAGTAGGCGTCCTGGACGCGCGTGCAGTCCGGGCCGCGGTGGCTGTCCATGATCTCGGAGTCGCGCAGGATCTCCGCCATGCGCCGCGCGGAACGCCCCTGGCCCGGGTGCGGGCGCAGGGCCTGGAGGTCGGCGGCGAACACGCGGTCCGTGCCGAGGAGGGCTTCCACGCTCATCGCGGCGGTCAGGTCGGCCACGTCGAGCAGGTAGGTCAGGTCCTTGATCGCCAGGATCAACATGCCGAGCATGCCGTCCGTGCCGTTGATCAGCGCCAGGCCCTCCTTCTCGGCCAGCCGGACGGGCTCGATGCCCGCGGCGGCGAGGGCTTCGGCGGCCGGGACCAGGTTGTCCTCGGCGTCACGGACGTCACCCTCGCCGGTGAGGGCCAGGGCGGCGGCGGACAGCGGCGCGAGGTCGCCGGAGCAGCCCAGCGAGCCGAACTCGTGCACGACCGGCGTGATGCCGGCGTTGAGCATCGCGGCCATCGCCTCGGCGGTCTCCAGCCGGACGCCCGTGTGGCCGCCGGCCAGCGTCTTCAGCCGGAGCAGCACGAGGGCGCGCACGACCTCGCGCTCGACCTCGGCACCGGCGCCCGCCGCGTGCGAGCGGACCAGGGACTGCTGGAGGGCGGCACGGCGGTCCGGCGGGATGTGCCGGACCGCCAGCGCGCCGAAGCCGGTGGACACGCCGTAGGTGGGCCGCTCGGCGGTGGCCAGGCGTTCGATGTGCGCCCGGGCGGTGGTGACCGCCTCGCGGGCCGCCTCCGTGATCTCCACGCGCGCGTCACCTCGGGCCACGGCGTGGACGTCGTCGCGGGTCAGGGGTTTCGGACCCAGCTGCACGGGTTGCTGCATGTGCCCATCTCAACCCGGCGACCGGTTCCGCACGACCCGACATCCGCCGATCGTGTCTGGGATCCGAGACGGCTCGGCGAACCGAAATCGCTCCCCACACGTCCTGGTCCACCGGTAGCGTCGCGAATTCCACCATGGGGGGTGACCATGAGTGTCCGCGTGCAGGATTTGACCCGCACGTTCCGCAAGGGCAAGGGCTGGCGGCCCAAGGGCGACGAGGTGACCGCGCTCGACGGGCTCACGCTGGACGTGCCGGAGCACGAGGTCCACGGACTGCTCGGCCCGAACGGCGCGGGCAAGACCACGCTCTGCAAGATCCTGTCCACGATCCTGCTGCCCACCTCGGGCACCGCCGAGGTGCTCGGCCACGACGTGGTGACCGGCGCGGCCGAGATCAGGCGCCACGTCGGCATCGTGTTCGGCGGCGAACGCGGCCTGTACGGCAAGCTCACCGCGCGGCAGACCCTGCGCTACTGGGCCGCGCTCCACCTGCTCCCGGACGCGCGGGCCAAGGAGCGCACCGACGCGCTGCTGGCCCGCCTCGGCCTCGCCGACAAGGCCGACGACCTGGTGGAGACGTTCTCGCGCGGCATGAAGCAGCGCGTGCACCTGGCGCGCGGCCTGATCGGCGACCCGAAGCTGATCCTGTTCGACGAGCCGACCACCGGCATGGACCCGGTGGCCGCGCGCGACTTCCGCAAGCTCATCACCGAGCTGCGCGACGAAGGCCGCACCATCCTCATCACCACGCACGACATGGACGAGGCCGAAGAGGTCTGCGACCGCGTCACCCTGATCGACAACGGCCGGGTGCTCGCCACCGAGACGCCGCGCGGCCTGGCCGAGATGTCCGGCCTGCACCGCTGGGTCGAGGCGGAGACCACGCTCGACGTCACCGGCATCCCCGGTGTGGTCGACACCGAGACCCGCAACGGCGTGCTGCGCGTCAAGACCACCGACGACCGGGCGGCCCGCGCGGTGCTCGACTTCCTGCTGGACAACGGGGTGCGCTCGGTGCACGCGGTGCCGCCCCGGCTGGAGGACGTCTACCTGGACCTCATCGGCCGCCGCGGCATGGAGGTCTGAGCGTGCGCCTGTTCCTGTCCGGTGCGCGCACCCAGTTCTGGCTGGTCCGCAAGCACCCCGACGAGCTGCTGACGCTGTGCACGATCCCGTTCACCGTGGTGATGCTGCTGTCGATCGTGATGCACGCGGCCCGGCCCGACCTGATCGCCAACGCGTTCCTCGCGCCCACGCTGATCGGCCTGTGGGGCTTCTCCACGGGCCTGGCGGCGGAGGTGCTCGTCGGCGAGCGCTGGACGTCGGCGCTGGAGCTGGGCATGGCCGCGCCCGGCTCGCTGCACCCCGTCTACCTCGGTCGGATCTCGGCGGTCATGGTGCTGGGCGTCGTCCCGCTCGGCGAGACGTGGCTGCTGGGCAAGCTCCTGTTCGGCGTGGCGCCGACGGTGCACCACCCGTGGGTGTTCTGGGCGGCGATGGCGGCGTCGGTGTTCGCGATGGCCGGCACCAGCCTGCTGCTCGCGGTGTCCATGCTGCTGTCCAAGAACAGCAACAACTACCTGAACTTCCTGAGCTTCCCGATCTACCTGCTGTCCGGCGTGATGGTGCCGGTGCAGTACCTGCCGGAGTTCCTGCAACCGCTGTCCCACGTGATCTTCCTGTCGTGGTCGGCGGACCTGATGCGCGACGCCCTGGCCGCCGCGCCGGTGGCGGGGGTCGGCTGGCGGCTGCTGGCGATCGTCGGCCTCGGCGTCGCCGCGCTGGTCGGCGGCCGGGTCCTGCTGGCGCTGACCCTGCGCCGGGCGCGCGAGCTGGGGACGGTGACGTATGCGTGACCAGCTGCGGGTGCTCAAGCACGGGCTCATCGCCTCGTGGACCATGTACTCGGCGTACCAGACGTGGCGGCTGTGGACGTTCACCTGGCTGTCCCGGCTGCTGATCCAAGCCTGCTTCTACGCGCTGATCGGCCGGATGCTCGGGTCGCAGCAGCAGGTCGACTACCTGCTCATCGGCAACGTGGTCGCCGTCATGGCCATCGACGCGACCGTGGTGATTCTGATCAGCGTCGGCGAACGGCAGTCCGGCACGCTGGCCCTGATGGTCGCGGCGCCGTCCACCCACCTCACCGTGTACCTGGGCAAGGGGCTGGTGAACCTCGGCTCGGGCGTGGCCGCGTCCACCACGGCGTTCCTGGTGCTGCCGCCGCTGTTCGGGGTGCGGCTGCCGTGGCCGGAGGCGGCGCTCGTACCGCTGATGATCCTGGTGGTCGGCTTGTCCTGCTACTGCTACGGGACGTGCGTGGCGTCGTTCGTGCTCGGGTTCCCGTCGGCGCGGTGGCTGGCGCTGAACCTCAGCTACCTGGTGCTGATGACGTTCTGCGGTGTCAACGTGCCGACGTCGTTCTGGCCGGACTGGCTGCGGGCGATCACGTCCGTGCTGCCGATGACGCACGGGCTGGCGGCGATCCGGGCGTTCATCGCGCAGGCGCCCGCGTCGACCGTGCTCGGGCAGCTCGCGCTGGAGGTGTGCGTCGGCGCCGGGTGGCTCGCCGTGGCGGCGATGAGCTTCAGCCGCATGGTCCGCCGCGGCCGGCGTGACGGTTCCATCGAGTTCGGCGGCTGAAGTGCCGGGGTGGGGCGCTCACCCCGCGGGAGCGCCCCACCGCGTCGTCACGTCAGCCGGTCGCCCAAGGGCCGGTGGCGTTCACGTCGACCGTGAGCGCCTCGGCCGCCGCGATCAGCTCCTGCGCCGAGGCGGTGCCCGGTCCGGGGCCGTAGACCAGCAGGTGCAGGTCCGGGCGGAGGTCGACCCGCAGGTAGCCCACCATCTGCCCGAGGTACTCGGCGGACGCGCCGCGGGCCGTGACGGGCACCGGGGTGACGCTCGGGTTGCCGATCGGGTCGTCGACGAAGGAGCTGAGGTTCGCCCCGTAGGTGACGCCACCGATCTGGCCGTTCGTGGACACGTGCCAGCCCCGGCTGTTCACGCGCGCCTGGTAGGCGAGCGCGCCGCCGACCGACACCGGTCCGCCCAGCGCCGTCGGGTCCGGCCGCGTGGACTCGGCGATCCGGATCGCGTCGGCACGTGCCTGCGGCGCGTTCGAGAGCACCAGCTCGACGTAGTGGCCCGGCCCGGGGCTGAAGACCACCCTCGCGTCCGGTGGCGTCCCGTCCGGCGTCGCCGGCGTCTCGGGTTCACCCGATCGCGGCGTCACGGTCTTCGCCGGGTCCACGACCAGGGCGGGCGAGCCGTTGATCGTCACCTGGTCGGCGGCGGGCGCACCCGCGATCTGCTGTCGCAGCTCCTCCTGGCGCGCGACGTCCTTCGGCACGAGCCAGGTCAACGACGGCGTGTGCAGCTGCTCGCTGCTGTGCTTCCAGACGCGCTGGATCGCCCCGGTCCCGTCCACGAACCGGTTGCGCTCGGTCAGGCCGTCGACCAGCCACGACGGGCTGTAGCCAAGCGTGCCCGGGTCGAGCGCCGCAGCGGCGGCGGCCGTCGGCTTGGTCGTCGTGGTGGACGTCGTCTGGAGGGTGCCGCCGGCCGCCGGCGGTGCCTCCGCGCTCGGCCGGCCGACCGTCGTGGCGACCACCGCGACGGCCGCTGCGGCGGTGGCCGCCGTGACGGCCAGGAACAGCGGCTTGCGGCTCTTGCGGGGCCGGTGCAGCGCGGCCAGGACGTGGCCGGCAGGCGGCGTCCGCTCGGCACGCGCCCGCAGCGCGTCCCGGATCAGGTCCTCGGTGTCCATCACAGTGCCTCCTTCACGCGGTCGTTCGCGCGCAGCGTCGCCAGCGCGCGGGAAATGTGGCTGCGGACCGTGCCCTGGGAACAGCCCAGCGTCGCGGCGATCTCGGCGTCGTCGTAGCCCTCGTAGTACCGGAGCACGATGGCGGCCTTCTGCTTGCGCGGCAGCTTGTCGATGCTCTGGAGCATCGCTTCGCGCTCGTCGTAGTGCGCCGACGGGTCGGGCCCTGGCGGGTCGACCGCGTGCAGCGGGGTGTGCGCCTTGCGGCGGCGGCGCCAGCCCAGGAACTCGTTGGTGACCATCCTCTTCAGGTAGGCGGCGGGCGCGTCCACCGCCGCGATGCGCGTCCAGCGTTGTTGAGCGCGCAGCAGGCACTCCTGGACCACGTCCTGGGCGAGGTGCGGGTCGCCGGTCAGCACGGTGGCGTAGCGCAGCAGCGGGGTGACCTGCCTGGTGGCGAAGTCCTCGAAGCTGTCCGTCATACCTTTCCAATGCGCCCGGTCGCGGTTCTGTTGAGAATGGGATTCGTGGGAGGCAGCAGCGACGTGCCGGCGTTGCGCCGAGGGCTCGCGGTGCTGCGGCTGCTGGCAGGCCGACCGGGACCGGTGTCGGCGGCGACCGTGGCGCGCGAACTGTCCCTGCCCAGGTCAACCACCTACCACCTGCTGGCCGAGCTGACCGCCGCCGGCTTCGCCACCCACTTCCCCGAGGAACGACGCTACGGGCTCGGCGTGGCCGCGTTCGAGCTCGGCTCGGCCTACCTGCGCCACGACCCGCTGGAACGACTGGCCCGGCCCGTCCTGCGCCGCCTCGTGGACACGGTCGGCCGAACCGCCCACCTGGGCGTCCTGCACGGCTCCGAGGCCCTCTACCTGGTGCGCGAGCAGCCACGCCAACCGACCACCATCGTCTCCGACGTCGGCGTGCGCCTGCCCGCCCACCTGACCGCCTCGGGCCGGGCCATGCTGGGCCGACTGCCCGCCGCGCAGGTCAGGGCCCTGTTCCCGGGCTCGTTCGTGGACCGGACCGGACGGGGTCCGCGCAACCTGCCCGCGCTGCGGAGGCTGCTGACCGTCGAGCGCAGGCGTGGGTGGGCGGTGGAGGACGGCTACGTGACCGCCGGCTTCGCCTCCGTCGCCGCCCCCGTCTTCGACCACGGTGAACGGCCGATCGCGGCGATCACCGTCACGTTCCGGCACGTGTGCGAGACGGAGTGCGGCGAGACGTGGCCGGACCTCGCCACCGAGACCCGCCGTGCGGCGGAGGAACTGACCACCCGCATCGGCGGCCGAGCTTGACCAGCTCGGCACCCCTGGGCACGCGTCGCTCGATCCGGTGACGTCCGCGCGAAGATCCGGTCTCGCCCCGACCAGGCAGCCGACACCGGTGATGGACGAGCTCTTCGAGCTTCCTTGAAGCCGGGCACGACGCGGCCCGGCCACCCATCGGGCGACCGGGCCGTGTCGTGCCGGTAAGAACTACAGCGTGACGGACTTCAGGAAGTCCGCCGCCACGTTGGCGATCGTCTCCTTGTCCACGTCCACCCGCTTGACCAGGTCCGCGAGCTTCTCCGTGGTCAACGCCGCCGACACCTTGTTCAGCGCCTCCTTGCCCTTCGCGTCGACCGCGTCCGACCGCAGCAACGGCACGATGTTCTGCGCCGGGTACATCGTCTTCGGGTCCTCCAGCTCCACGAACCCGTTCGCCTTGATGTCCGCCGACGTCGTGTAGAGGTTGGCGACCTGCACGGTGCCGTTGTTCAGCGCGTCCACCGTGATCGGACCACCCGCGTCGGTCGTCTTGATCTCGGTGAACGTCACCCCGTACAGCTCCTTGATCTTCGCCTCCCACCGCTGCGCCCACTCACCGGCGGCACCCAGCGCGTACTTCCCGGTACCCAGGTCGGCGATCGACTTCACCCCGCCGTCCGCGGTGGCCTTGGTGACCACCAGGACGTCCTTGTCCTCCGCCGCCGACTTCTCCAGCACCTCCAGGCCCGACGGCGTCTTGGCCTTCAGCGCCGTGTAGACCTCTTCGGCCTCGGTGGTGGTGTTGGCCTTGTCGAAGTAGTTGAGCAGGTTGCCCGAGTACTCCGGCACCACGCCGAGCGACTTGTCCTGCAACGCCTTCACGAGCAGCTCGCGGGCGCCGATGCCGGCCTTCACCGTCACCGTCGCGCCGGTCGCCTTCAACGCGCCGGCGTAGATCTCGGCCAGGATCTTGTTCTCGGTGAAGTCGGCCGAACCGACGACGACCTCACCCGACGCGGCCTGCTGGCCGCTCCCGCCCAGGTCCTCTTTGGACCCGCACGCGGAGACGACCAGAGCGGCCGCCGTGACGACAACGGCCAACGTGCGCTTCATGCCGTACTTCCTCCAGATTCGACGGGCGCCGGCTCTCCCCGGCGCCTCGGCCTCGCCCCGCTCGACCGCGCCCCCGCGCGACGACTCCGCGACGACAGCCGCAAACCCGCGGGCACGACCAGCCTGCCCACGCCCGCGAGCACCACGTCCAGCACGACCGCCAGCAGCGCGATCAGAATCGCGCCACCGACGAACTGCCCGTAGTCCAGCACCCGCAGTCCGTCCAGCAGGGGACGCCCCAACGTCTCGATACCGACGTACGCCGCCACCGAAGCGGTCGCGACCACCTGCAACATGGCGTTGCGCAGACCGCCGACGAGCAGCGGCAGCGCGTTGGGCACCTCGACCTGCCACAGCCGCTGCGCGCCGGTCATGCCCATGCCGCTCGCCGCGTCCACCACACCGCGGTCGACGTCCTGGATGCCCGCGTACGTCCCGGCCAGGATCGGCGGCACGGCCAGCACCACCAGACCGATGAGCACCCCGAACGTGCCACCGCCGGCAACCAGGTACAGGAACGTGACCAGGCCCAACGTCGGCAGCGCCCGCAACGCGTTGCTGCCGCCGACCAGCACCACCCCGCCGCGCCCGGTGTGCCCGACGAACAGGCCGAGCGGCACGGCGATCAGCGCGGCGCCGAGCACCGCGCCCAGGCAGTACAGCAGGTGGACGCCGACCCGCACCGGGATCGACTTGCCGCCCGACCAGTTGACCGGGTCGACCAGCCACGCGAACGCGTCCGCGAAGATCACAGCCGCTCACCCGCCCGCGCCCACGGCGTCAACCGGTCCCGCAGCAGCACCAGCAGCAGGTCGACCACCAGCGCCAGCACCAGCGTGAGCACGATGCCGATGATGATCGGCGCCAGGTACCGCTGCCGGAACCCGTCGGTGAACAACGTGCCCAGACCGCCCGTGCCGATCAACGCACCCACGCTGACCAGGCTGATGTTGCTCACCGAGCCGACTCGCACACCGGCGGCCAGCACCGGCACGGCCAGCGGCAGCTCCACCGCGAAGAACCGGCGCAGCGGCCGGAAGCCCATCGCCGTGGCGGCGGCGGTGATGTGCGCGGGCACCGCGGCCAGCGCCTCGGCCACCGGCCGGACCAGCAGCGCGGTCGTGTAGACCGTCAACGCGATGATCACGTTCAGCGGGTCGAGCACCTGCGTGCCGATGACCGCCGGGATGATCGCGAACAGCGCCAGCGACGGGATCGTGTAGACCACGTTCGACAACCCGATCAACGTCGCGTTGACGGGCCGGAACCGGTGGCACAGCCAGCCCAGCACGATCGCCAGCACCACCGACACCGCCAGCGGCACCAACGACAGGTAGACGTGGTCGAGCAGCATGTCCAGCAGCGCCGCCCTCGTCCCGGCGTCGCTGAGGTACTTCCCGATATCACCCACGGCGGCTCTCGATCACGTCCAGCACCTGCCGCGCGGTCACCACACCGGCCAGCCTCCCGGACTCGTCCACCGCCACACCCAGCCCCGACGGTGACGACAGCGCCGCGTCCAGCGCGCCCCGGATCGACGCGCCCACTTCGTACAGCGAGCCACCGGGGACGACCGACGCATCCGGCGCGATCCACCCCTGCGGCCGCTTCTCCGCGTCCACCACGAGCCGCCAGTCCGAAGAGGACTCGACCGGTGCACCCCCGACCACCGTCGGCACCTCGGCCACCTCCACCCCCGACGAGTCCACAAAGGACAGACTTCGGTAGCCGCGGTCCTTGCCCACGAAGCCCGCCACGAAGTCGTCCGCGGGCCGGGTGAGCAGCTCGGCGGGCGGCGCGTACTGGGCGAGGAAGCCGCCGGTCCGCATCACCGCGACCTTCTCACCGACCTTGATGGCCTCGTCGATGTCGTGGGTGACGAACACGATGGTCTTGCCCAGCTCCGCCTGCAACCGCAGCAACTCGTCCTGCAAACCCTCCCGCACCACCGGGTCGACCGCGCTGAACGGCTCGTCCATCAGCAGCACCGGCGGGTCCGCCGCCAACGCCCGCGCCACACCCACCCGCTGCTGCTGACCCCCGGACAGCTGCACGGGGTAACGGCGGCCGAGTTCGACCGGCAGGCCGACCAGCTCCAACAGCTCGGCGGCGCGCTGACGGGCCTTGCGCCGGGTCCACCCGGTGAGCAACGGCACAGTGGCCACGTTGTCCAGCACCGTCCGGTGCGGGAACAGGCCCGCCTGCTGGATCACGTACCCGATGCCGCGCCGCAGGGTGGGCGGGTCGACACCCAGCACGTCCCTGCCGTCCACCAGGACGGTGCCCGACGTGGGGTCGATCATCCGGTTCACCATGCGCAGGGACGTCGTCTTCCCGCAGCCGGACGGTCCGACGAAGACCGTGATCGTGCCCGCCTCGACCACGAGGTCCAGGCCGTTCACCGCGGTGGTCCCGTCGTCGAACCGCTTGGTCACGTCGCGGAACTCGATCACCCGTGGTCCTCCTGCCGATGGGCATCAAGCGTCGAACGACCCTAGCCCGTCAGTCCGACCGGGGCACGGCGTTTCAGCATCCGGTCAGTAGGCTGCACCGGTTGTGGCGACCGAACCGGTGCGAGCACTCCTCGCCGAACGCGGCCCGCACGCCCGCAAGCTGCGGCGCGTGCTCGACCTGCTCGCCGACGACTGGCACACGTTGGCCGAATTGGTTCGGCTTCCCGCTGTGCCGCGGCGCACCGTGCAGGAGGTGCTGACCGCCGTCGGCGACGACCTGGAGTCCAGTGGCGACCGGTTCCGGCTCGCCCCGGCCAAGGCCGCCGACTACGCCGTGTTCCGCGCCGGTGACGACCTCGTGGACCCGGTGGACGCGCTGGTGTCGCGGCACACCGCGCAGCTGCGGTCGGTCCTGGCCGACATCGCGGACGTGCCGCCGCCGCTGGCCGCGCTGGACCACGTGCAGGCGACCGCCGAGACGGCGTTGAAGCGGGCGTTGTGGCTGGACACGACCTACGACCTGGCCGGCCGCACGCTGCTGTGCCTGGGCGACCACGACCTGACGTCGCTGGCCGTGTGCGCGGTGAACCCGTCCGTCGAGGTGGTCGTGGTCGATGTGGACGACCGGCTGCTGGAGTACATCTCGCGCCGCGCCGAGGAACGCGGGTGGCCGATCCGCACCGTGCACGCCGATTTCCGGTTCGGCCTGCCCCCCGCCGTGCTGGAGTCGGCGGACCTGGTGTTCAGCGACCCGCCGTACACGCCGGAGGGCATCGGCTTGTTCGCCGCACGGGCGGTCGAGTGCCTGGCCGACCTCGGTCGGGGACGGGTGCTGCTCGCGTACGGGTTCAGCGACCGCACGCCCGCGCTCGGACTGAAGGTGCAGCAGGAGCTGCAGCGGCTCGGGTTGGTGTTCGAGGCGATCCTGCCCGCGTTCCACCGGTTCGACGGCGCGCAGGCCATCGGCAGCGCCGCCGACCTGTACGTGTGCCGTCCCACGTCACGCCGTTCGGTGTCACCCGCCTCGGCGAAGACCTCGATCTACACGCACGGCCCGCAGTCGGTGGAGGCGACCGGGCCGGGGTCGACGGCGTTGGCGGCCCTCGTCGACCTCGCACCCCGGCCGGAGTCCTCGCCGCCGCCGAAGCCGCGTGCGCCGGGGTGGGCCGAGCCGATCGGCAAGGGCGCGGCGTCGCTGGCGGTGGACCTGTCCGGCGACCCCGGTCCGTGGCTGCTGCGGACGCTGCTGGCGTGCTCACCCGGCCGGATGGCGGCCCTCGTGCCCAACAACCACCCCAACGTGTCATCGGCGGCGGGCCAGCAGGAGCTGAGGTCGTTGGTGGACACCAGGTTCGCGCTGCGGTTCCTGCGGTCCACTCCGGACGGCAAGCACTGCGTCGTGGTGGCCGACCAGGTGCTGGCGGGCACGCTGGACGCGGGCGGGCTGGCCGTGCGCGAGGTGCTGATGCGGGCGCACGGCAAGTTGGGCAACGTGTGGCGGGAGGCGCTGGTCACGGCCACGCGCGGCGCGTTGACCAAGCGGGAGGCGCGGGAGCGCATCGGCGAGCACGACGACCTGGAGCTGCGCCTGATCGACCTGCCCCGGCACCGGATCGCCGCACTGCTGCCGCTGATCCGCGCCTCGGCGTCCCACTAGCCGGCGGAAATTCAGCGAACCTCCACGTCGGGGCCACCTCCGACGGTAACTTCTCGCTCGAACCTGGAGGCGCGCTCATGACTCATCCCCACCCCGGTCAGCAGCCGGGTCCGCAGCAGTACCCCGGTCAGCCACACCCAGGCCAGCCCTACCCGGGTCAGCCGCCGTACCCAGGGCAGCAGCCCCATCCAGGTCAGCCGCACCCCGGCCAGCCCTATCCCGGCCAGCCGCACCCGGGTCAGCCGCCGGTCGGCTACCCCGGCGGGCCGCAGGCGTACCCCGGCGGGCCCAAGCCGCCGAGCAAGGCAGCCGCGGTGCTGTCCGCACTGTTGTTCCTGCCGAACGTGATCCTCTTGTACGTGGTGTCCATGCCGTTCGTGGCGGACGGCACGCCGTCGCCGCACTTCATGGTCTCGCTGATCGGCATCCCGCTCAGCGAGGAGATGACCGGGAACGTCGACTTCGCCGTGTCGGTGTCGCTGACCGTGGCGTCGGTCGTCCTCGTCCTCGCCGTGCTGCTCGCGTGCCGAGTCCCCGGCGTGCGGTGGGCGCTGCTGGGGATCGCGCTGGTGGCCGTGGCGAACTACGTCTACGTCGTCATCGACATCCTGGCCAACATCCCGGGCGAGTTCGTGGTGCTGCCCGCGATCGCGCTGCTGCTGTGGCTGGTGTCCGGCCTGGTCGTCGCGCTGCCGCCGGTGGGTCGTGCGATGCGGGGCGCGAAACCCAGGACCCCGCCGCGCCCCGCCGGTCCCCCGGCGCCCGGTCAGTGGCGCTGAATCACGTGAACTCCTGATCCACTACCAGCGGCTTCTTCCGCCGCGACCACGCGAACAACACGGTCGCCGCGAGCCAGATGTACAGCAGCCCCAACAACACCGCCCCGGGCACCGCCCACCTGTCGGCACCCGTGATGCCCGACGACCGCAACGGTTTCATCAGCCCGGTCCGGTCGAACATCAGCGAGGTTCGTTCGCCGACGTCGCCGATGTACTCGGAACCTCGGTACGGCTCGTAGTCGATCCGACGGTCGCCGCACTGGACGGTGTAGACGGTGTAGGACGAGGATTTGGTCCTCGTGACGACCGTCGCGTCCAGCACCTGGCAGTCGGTGCGGAGTTCCCCGAACGCCGAGAACCACAGCCGCGGGCCATTCGCGCTTGTCGTCACGAGCAACACTGTCAGGACGGCGATGGTGGCGAAGAAGGCCAGCACGCTCCTCCACAGCCACATCGCGCCAATCAGCAGACCTGCCATACCCAGTACGAACAGGACAACACCCAGCCAGAACAACCCCGCGGAATTGAACAGGAACCCGGCGAACATCGCTGAGAACAGGCCGGCGATGCTCAACGCCACGGCGCGCTTCTTCGTCATTCGTCCAGGTATCCCGTCACTCGCTTGAACGCGTCCTGCTGCGCCTTGGCCACGCCCTCGTCCTCCAACTCGTCCTGCTTGGCCGTCTCGCGGGCGAGATCAGCCGCCAGCTCGGTGTGGAACCCCCGGTCCGCGACGCTCGGCACCGAGTGCGGCTCCCGGTGTCAGGTGGCGCTGAATCACAGGAACTCCTGGTCCACCGGCTCGGGCTCCGGCTTCCCGCGCGGACGTCGTGGCGGGTCGATGCGGACCGGACCGGTCGCCGCCCACGCGATGATCCCGAGCGCCCCGACCAACAACAGCGGGAGCAACCACAAGCCCACGCTGGTCATGTTCTCCGGACGGAGTGGGGCCACCAGCTCGTGCCGGTCGAACACCACGACCGTCCGATCGCCGGGATCACCCACGTAGGTTTCGTTCGAGGTCAACACCACCGAATCATGACGCCGATCACCACACTGCAACGAATAGTGCCACTCCTTGCCGTACTTCGACGTCCGCTCCATGTGACTACCGAGAACCGTGCACTCGACCTGTTCACCGAACACCGACATCCACGCCGGATGAGCGGTACCACATGCCATGAGAAGGCTGAGCGCGATGCCGAGCGCGGCGGCGATGACCCGACCCGGAACCTTCATGACGATGACGGAGACGGGGAACAGGAACCCTGCGAAAATAAGGACCGCAACAGCCGGTGGGAAAGTGCTGGAGCCCGCGAACGGCGCCGCCGCGACCTCCCCGAGCACAGCCACGACCGCCACCACGGTCCAGACGCGCCTTCTCCTGGTCATTCGTCGAGGTATCCCGTCACTCGTTTGAAAGTCGACTGCTGCGGCTCGGGAACGCCCTCGTTCTCCAGTTCGTCTTGCTTCGCCTTCTCGCGGGCGAGATCGGCCGTCAGCTTGGTGAAGAACGCGCCATCCGTGACGCTCGGCACCGAGTGCGGCGCCACCGTGCCATCCGGACGGGTCGCCTTGAACGGCGTGTAGGCGTCGACGGCAGCTTCACCCGGTTTCCAGGTCAAGTGCGGCACTTTGTCGGTGACCTTCTGCCAGGTGTTCCCAGCGTCACCGTAGGCACGGCCGAACTGCCTGCCCGCGTCCGCGAGCTTGGTACCCGCGTCACCCAGGGTCGGACGGGCGTTGCCCCAGTCCTCCATCCGCTTGCCCGCGTTCTCCAAGCCTTCGAACTTCACACCCGGCGTGTCGGGCACCCGCGCACCAGCCGCACGCGTCGTCCCGCCGCCGGCACCCTTGCCGAACCGGCCAAGACCCTTGAGCACGTCGCCAAGCGCGCCGAACAAACCCTTCAACCGCCCCATGATGCGCGTGACGACCCGCATCAACTTGGCGATCATCTGGGTGATCTTGCCGAGCACGACTGCCGCCCGGCCGACCGTCCACGCGGCGAACGCGGCGACCGAGCTGCCGAAGCTCACCACCGACGACGCCAGGGCGATCACCGCGTTGCGGATGACCTCGAAGATGAACATGGCGATCAGGTCGCGGATCATGCCGCGCAACGCCGCCGTGATCGTGCCCGCCGTGGCGACCTGCTCCGCCACGGTCACACAGGTCCGGCTGAGGGCGAGCGTTTCCCCGACCAACTGGCCCTGGCTCTTCCGGAACGCGTCCGCCGCCGCCTGTTCCCAGCCGCTGACCTGCGACTCCACCGCGTCGTGGTGGGCCTGGGCGATGCCGTCGAGGGTGGTCGCCGCCTGGTTCCACTTGGCGACCGCCGCCTTGATCTTGTCGCCGTTCCCGGCCAGCCAGTCCAGCGGCTCGCGCAGGAAGCTGATGTGCTCGATCAACCACCCGATACCGGCCGTGGCCAGCGTGCCGAGGGGATCGATGGCCAAGCTGAGCAGGTCCAAACCAACGGCAGCCGCATTCAGACCGATCTCGGCGTAATCGCCCTCTGACCGACGGCCCCACGAATCGGCCAACTGCATCACCGACTCGACCGGGCCCGCGCCGGCGTAGTTGTCCGGGTTCCCTGGCTTGGTGGAGTCGATCCCGGTGATCAGGCCGTCGTCACCCATCAGGAACCTCCCCCGAACCGCTCCCGGTTGCCGTCCTCGACGTTCTCGTAGTCCACGGCCGTGGCGATGGTGTCGGCCGCCGCCTCGCTGTTGGCCGTCGCCAGTTTCCGGATCGCGTCCGCCGTCTGGTCGGCGAACGACTGCGCCCCGTCGGCGAAGAACTGGAGCAGCACGCCGAACGTGTCCCCGCCGAGGTCGACCCCGGCGACGTCGTCGGCGACCTTGGCGATCTCGCCCTGCCGCCCCTCCTGGCCACCGGCGAACTTCCGCAACTGCCCGGCCTGGACCTTGAACCCGCTCACCGCAGCACCGTCCCGAAGCCATCGTCGTCATCGCCCTCGTCACGCCGGTGCGCCGGCGGCCGCTGAGCGGGCCGAGGCGGTGGTGGCGGAGCGCCCCACGAGTCCTGCCGCAGCACGCTGCCCTCCTCGGCCACTGGAGCAGGTGGCGGCGGCGGTTCCTCCTGCGGGATGAAGCTGGTCAGGAAGTCCATCGCCTCCGTGCCACCGAACTGCGGCTCGACGATCGACGCCACCTGCTGCGCGGCCTGGGCCTGGGCCCGACGCACGACCGCCATCACCGCCTGGCCGAGCTGCACGTGCGAGAAGTCGGCCGCGCGGGGCGAGAACTCGATGTGCTGCAACGCGCCGTTCGGCGCCACCGTGACGGTCACCGCGCCGTCCGGCGAGCGGACCGTGGCCGCCGCGTCGTTGATCTGTGCCTGCACGTCCTCGGACCGCCGGGCCAAGTCCTGCGCCCGTGCCTCCAGGTCCGCGATCATCCGCTCCGGGTTCACCGAGCGTGTCCCCCTCAACTCGTCTCGTGACGGCTGCCGAGTATTTCGGAACGCTCCGCCCGCTGTCCGCGGATTGCGGCAACTTCACGCCGACACGTCGGCCAGCGCCTCCAGCCGCACGAGGATGCGCGCGAGCGCGTGCAGCAGCCGCTTGATCTGGCCGGTGATCCGTTCCAGCACCGCCGCCGCCCGGCCGACCGCCCACCCCGTGAACGCCGCCAGCGACGCACCACCGCTCGCCTCGGCTGTCGCCAGCGCGACGGCGGCGTTGCGGACGACCTCCGCCGCGAACATCCCGATCAGGTCGCGGACCATGCCCCGCACCGCCGCCGTGATGGTGCCCGCGGTCGACAACTGCTCGGCGACCCCGGCACACCGGCGGCTCGCGGCTCGCACGTCGGCGGCCGTCGCGGGGTGTGGTTCGGCACGGGCCAGGCGGTCGAGGTCGACCGCGGCGGCACGCCACCGGCCGACCGCCTCCTTGATCCGGTCGCCGTCGCCCGCGAGCCAGTCCAGCGGCGCGTTCAAGAAGCGCACGTGCTCGGCCAACCACCCCAGCTCGGCCAACGGCGCCAACGGGTCGAGCACCAGACCGAGGGTGTCCAGCCACGCGGACGCCAGTGCCAGGTCCGGTGCCGGCGTCCAGTGCTCGTCGGCCTCCCGCGCCGCGCCGTCCGCCGGTGGCGGCACGACCGAACCCGCCGTCACCGGGCGCCGTACGTCCTCGGCGACGCGGGCGGTCAGCTCACCGGCGCCCTCGGCGAAGAACCCCGCCAGCAACCCGAACGCGTCCGGATCCACGCCGCCCAGCCCGTCGACGATCGCCTCACGCTCGTGCGCCGCGGCCGGCGATCTCGCCTCTGTCCCGCTCACCGCTCCGCCGGCCACCACAGGCTGCGCGGCAGTTCCACCTCGGGCGCTTCCGGACGCGGGACGTCCGCCCGCGCGCCCACCCGCCGGACGGGCTCGACCGGCTCGAACGCGGTCATGAACTCCATCGCCGCGGTGCCCGCGAACTCCGGCTCGACGGCCTCCGCCACCCGCCGCGCCACCTTCGCCCGCGCCCGCCGCACGGTCGCCATCACGGTCTCGCCCAGGTCGGCGTCCGACACCCCGTCACCGGGCAGCGAGAACCCGATGTCGCGCAACGCGCCGTTGGGCGCCACGGTCACCGTGACCCAGCCGTTCGGCGAGCGTACGGTCGCCTCGGCGGCGCGGATGCCGTCCTGCACCTCCCGCGACCGCCGGGCCAGGTCGCGCGCCTTGGCCTCCAGGTCGGCGATCATGCGTGCCGGGTCCACCCGTTCGTCCCCCTAGTCCGGACTGCACCGATCCGTGGAGTATCCCGGATCAACCGGCGCGGGGGATGTGCAACGGACCAAGTGCCAGCACCGCGCGGAACTCCTTGGGCGGCACCGGACGCGAGAACAGCCAGCCCTGGTAGGTGTCCACGCCGATGCCCCGCAGCACCTGGAACTGCGTCGCGGTCTCCACGCCCTCGGCCACGCACCGGCGGTCCATCGCGCGGGCCATGTCGACCACCGCCTTGGCGACGGCGAAGTCGGACGGGTCCTTGCCCAGGCCCGAGACGAACCGCCGGTCCACCTTGATGATCTGCGCGGGCAGGTCCTTCAGCCTCGCCAACGACGAGTATCCGGTACCGAAGTCGTCCACGGCGAACCGGATCCCGCGCTCCACCAGCTCGTCCATCGTCTGGCGCACCCGGGACGGCAGGTCGACCAGCGCGGTCTCCACCAGCTCCAGCACCACCCGGTCCCACGGGATGCCCGCCTCGGCGATCGCGTCGGCCACGATGTCGGCGAACTCCGGGTCGCCCGGCACCAGACCGGCCAGGTTCACCGCCACCGACACCGGCTTGCCGCCCGGCTCGGGCCAGCTCGACGCCTCCTTCAACGCGGTCCGCAGCACCCAGCGGTCCAGCTCGCGCATCAGGTCGCCCTGCTCGGCCACGGGCAGGAAGATGTCCGGCGGCAGCAGCCCGCGGTCCGGGTGCGGCCAGCGCACCAGCGCCTCCGCCGTCTGCACCACGCCGTCCACCCCGACCACCGGCTGGAAGTGCAGCGCCAACCCGTCGTGCTGCAACGCCTCCCGCAGCTGGCCCTCCAAGTGCACCTGCCGGTCGGCCGACGCGATCAACGCCGCGCTGGCCAGCGACACCCGGCCCGCGCCCGACCGCTTGGCCTCGAACATCGCCGCGTCGGCGAAGCGCAACAGGTCGTTGCCCGTGGCCCGGGACCCGTTCGGCACCGCCGCGCCGATCGACGCCGACACCCGCACCAGCTGCCCGTGCACCGGCACCGCCGTGCGCAACAGCCCGGCCACCCGCGTGGCCAGCGCGTCCACCCCGCCGACCCGGTCGAGGTTCTCGCAGATGATCACGTACTCGTCACCGGACAGGCGAGCCGCCGTGCAGCCGTCGGGCAGTCCACCCTCCAACCGCCGCGCCAACGCCACCAGCAACTCGTCACCGGCGTCGTGACCGAGCGAGTCGTTGACCCGCTTGAAGTTGTCGATGTCGCAGAACAGCACCGCGACCTTCGACCGGTCCGGCGACTCCAGCAGCTCGCCCAGCATCTCCTTGACCAGCGCGCGGTTCGGCAACCCGGTCAGCTCGTCGTGGGTGGCCTGGTGCCGCAACGCCTCGGCCGTGCGACGGCGCTCGGTGATGTCCTGGAACACGATCAGCCAGAACCGGCGGCCGTCGTCCTGCACGGACAACGCGATGTGCAGCTCGCAGTACACCTGCACGCCGTCGCGGCGGACCAGGATGCGCTGCGGGACCTTGTGCGTGCGCTCGGCGTCCGGCGCGGACATCTCGTCGATCGACGGCAACCCGCCGCTGGTGTCGTCGGGGTGGGTGAGCCGGTCGGCGGTCATGCCGCGCAGCTGCTCCAGGTCCATGCCCAGCAGGTCGCACAGCGCGTCGTTGGCGTCGACCAGCCGCTCGCCCTCGTCGAACAGGCCGATGCCGACCGGGGTGAGCGACACCAGGTCCGCGAAGCGCTGGCTGGACCGTTTCATCCTGGTCTCGGCGGCGCGCTGCTCGGTGATGTCCTGCGCCGTGCCGACCGCGAGCGGCAGGCCGTCCGGTCCCTTGACCACGACGCCGTAGCAGCGGAACACGCGCTGCCTGCCGTCGCGGCGCACGATCCGGTGCTCCAGCTGGATCGGCACCTCTTCGTTGGCCAGCTGCTGCCACAGGTCGTCCACCCAGGCGCGGTCGTCGGGGTGCACCAGGTCGAGGTAGCTCTGGTAGCGGGTGCGCTCGTCGCGCGGCACGTCGAACAGCTCGTGCAGCATGTCCGACCACACCACGTCACCGGTCTGCAGGTTCCACTCCCAGACGCCGAGCTGCGCGGCCTTCTGCGCGTCGGCGAGCCGGCGGCGGTCGTCGCGGAGCTGGCGTTCCAGCGCGCGGGCCTCGGTCACGTCCTGGACGGTGCCGTGCAGCAGGCTGACCTGGCCGCCCTCGAACTCGGCCCGCGCGCGGCAGACGTAGACGCGGTCGCCGACCTCGCTGCGCACCTCCGCCTCCAGCGTCCGGCCCTCGGTCGCGGTGCCGCCGTCGTCCAGCCTCAACAGCTTGCGGCGCAGGTCCTTCAGCACGCCCCGGTCGTCCGGGTGCACGCCGCACAGCAGGTCGTCGTCGGGGACGACGCCCAGCTCGGCGTACATCTCCAGCAGCACCTCGCTGCGGTGCACCGCGCCGGACGCGACGTCGTAGCTCCAGCTGCCCATGCGCGCGAGGCGCTGGGCCTCCAGCAGCCGGGCGCGCTCGGTCTCCAGCGCGCGGTCGGACCGCCACTGGTCGGTGATGTCGCGGATGTAGCCGGTGATGAACTGGGTCCGGCCGTCGGATCTCAACTTCGCCTCGGCGACACCGCGGATCCATCGCTGCTCGCCGTCGGGCAGGATGATCCGGTAGACGATGTCGATCGGGTTGCCGTCGAGTTCGCGGTTGGCCCAGTAGCGGGCGACCATCTCGTAGTCGTCGGGGTGCACGACGTCCAGCACGGCCTGCGCGCCGGGCACCACCTCGCCGGGCCGCACGCCCATCATCTCGTAGTGCGACTCCGACCAGACCGTGACGCCGGTGTGCGGGTCGTACTCCCACGAGCCGATCTGCGCGACCCGTTGCACGGTGCGCAGCCTCCGCTGCTCGTCCCGCAGGTCTTCGGCGGCTTGCGCCAGGTCGGACACGTCGACCATCAGCACGGCGTGCAAACCGGTACCGGGTACCTGGGTGCGCACCACGCGGACCGGCACCAGCGCGCCGTCGGCCTGGTGCAGGCGCAGGTCGTCGGGGCCGCCGAGCAGCAGTTCGCCCAGGGAACGGCCGACGAGGTCGTCGGCGGACCGGGCCTTGGTCAGCGCCACCGCGGCGGCACTGGCTCGCATGACCACGCCCTTGGGATCGCACAGCAGCGTGGGCGCCTCGGGCAGGGTGATACCGGCCAGCGCCACGTCGCCGTTCTGCGAACGCGCTGGGTCGAGCATCACCGGAGCGCGTCCAACCCGCTTGGGCACGGTCCCACCTTCCCGTGTCTACGGCAGGGATGACCGGCCCGACCGCACCCAAAGACGGCGTCCCTCTCCACGGGCAATATTCACCCGAGGAGAGGGACGGTAGCGCTTCGGAGCGTCATCGCCCACCCCTCAACGGGCTAACGAAACAACACGTTAGCGGTTCCGTTGCCTGTTGACGGGTACGGACGGATGCGGCCGGAGCTCTCCCAACTCCGACTTGGAGTCAGGCTACTCCGTCTTCGCGGGCTGCCAAGGCCACAGCGGCGGCCACTTCCGGGCCGACCCGCGGGTCGAGGGCGCTCGGCACGATCCGGTCGACCGAGAGGTCGTCCGCGGCGACCGCGGCGATGGCCCGCGCGGCGGCGAGCTTCATGCCCTCGGTGATCTTCGTCGCGCCCGCGTCCAGCGCACCGCGGAAGATGCCGGGGAACGCGAGGACGTTGTTGATCTGGTTGGGGAAGTCGCTGCGACCGGTGGCGACCACGGCGGCGTGCCGCCCGGCCACGTCCGGGTGCACCTCCGGGTCGGGGTTGGACAGCGCGAACACGATCGAGTCGTCGGCCATGCTCGCGATCAGGTCCTCGGGCACCTTGGACGACGAGACGCCGACGAACACGTCCGCGCCGCGCAACGCCTCGGCGATGCCGCCGCGCAGGCCACTGGCGTTGGTGACCTCGGCGAGCTCGGCCTTCACCGGGTTCAGCCCGTCCCGGCCCACGTGCACGATGCCGCGCGAGTCGACCACGGTGACCTCGCCGATGCCCGCGGCCAGCAGGATCTTCGCGCACGCCACCCCGGCCGCGCCCGCGCCGGAGATGACCACGCGCTGGTTCGCCACGTCCTTGCCCAGCACGGTGTTCGCGCCGCGCAGGGCGGCCAGCACCACGACCGCCGTGCCGTGCTGGTCGTCGTGCATGACCGGCACGTCCAAGGCCTCGATCAGCCGGGCCTCCAGCTCGAAGCAGCGCGGCGCGGCGACGTCCTCCAGGTTGACCGCGCCGAACGACGGGCGCAGCCGGACCAGCGTCTCCACGATCTCGTCGACGTCCGTGGTGTTCAGCACCAGGGGGATGGAGTCCAGGCCGCCGAACGTCTTGAACAGCGCCGCCTTGCCCTCCATGACCGGCAGCGACGCGCTCGGGCCGATGTCGCCGAGGCCGAGCACGGCCGTGCCGTCGCTGACCACGGCGACCAGGCGGTGCGCCCACGTGTACTTCGCGGCCAGCCCCGGGTCGTCCGCGATGGCCCGGCTGACCCGCGCCACACCCGGCGTGTAGGCGATGGAGAGAGCGCGCGGGTCGGCCAGTGACGCGGTCGCGCCCACGGCCAGCTTTCCGCCTTCGTGCGCGCGGAAGATTTCCTCGTCGCTCAATTCGGTGGTCATCTGGGGCTGGTCGTTGACTGCGGTCAAGGAAGTCCTCCTGCGGTGCGCGATAACCTGCGGCGCACCGGGACCGGCGTTGTCACGCGGGTCGACGGGGCCTGTCTGCGGTCGTCCACACGGTCTGTCGGACGGCTCTCTGAGGGCGGTGTGCGGGCAAGCATGGCAGTGTCGCCGGCCGCTGTCTGCGGCGGGGATCACAGTTTTTCCGCAGGTCAGAGGTAGTGCCACAGAACGTACGTCCGGTTTTCTGAACCGACCGGTCAGTTTCCGCAGGCAGGATCGGTCAAGAGCCGGCTCGCTCTAGGGTGTGCGCCATGCAGGTACGTGAGTTGAAAATTTCCGGCGCTTTCGAGTTCACCCCTTCGGTGTTCCCCGATGACCGCGGTTTGTTCGTCGCGCCGTACCAGGAAGCGGTGTTCACCGAAGCCGTCGGGCACCCGCTCAAGGTCGCCCAGACCAACCACAGCGTGTCCAAGCGCGGCGTGGTGCGCGGCATCCACTACGCCGACACCCCGCCGGGGCAGGCCAAGTACGTGCACTGCCCGCGCGGGCGGCTGCTCGACGTCGTGGTGGACCTGCGCGTCGGTTCCCCGACGTTCGGCGAGTGGGACGCGGTGGAGCTGTCGGAGGAGGTGTTCAACTCCGTGTACCTGCCCGAGGGGCTGGGGCACGCGCTGATGGCGCTCGAAGACGGCACGGTCGCGTCGTACCTGTGCTCGGAGGGGTTCAACCCGAAGGCCGAGCGCGGCGTGCACCCGTTGTCGGTGGACCTGCCGTGGCCGGCCGACGTGGCGCCGCTGCTGTCGCCGAGGGACGCCGACGCGCCGACGCTCGACGAGGCGCGCGACGCCGGGCTGCTGCCGTCGTACGACGAGTGCGTGGCCTGGTACGCGAAGCTGCGTTCGTAGAGTCGTGCTCCGACCGGCGGCTCAGCCCTTCGCGGCCCGCCGCCGGCGGAGCGGTCGCGGCCGCGGCCAGAGCCGGGCGCGGACCACGCCGACCACCTCGGCGGCGCCGAGCGTGCGCGAGTCGGTGGAGGCGAACGGGTTGTCGCCCTCCACGTGCCACCCGGTCCCGTCGCGCCGGACGGCCCGCTTCACGGACAGCTGCCCGGGCCGCGCCGCCCACCTGACCAGCACAAGATCGCCCGTCGCCGGCGGTTTCCCGTACCCGACCCACACCACGTCGCCCGTCCTCAGGGTGGGCACCATCGAGGGTCCGACCACCCGAACCAGCGGCAACGGGTTTGCTTCCTCCCGTGCCAACGATCACCTCCACCTGCTCGCGCCGAGGCCCCGGAGTAGGGTTCGTCACGTCGGAGCATCCACTGTCAGGGAGGAAAGATGCGACTTCTGTCGCGCATCCGTTCACTCCGCCGCCCGCTCCTGGAGGCCACCGCGCACTGCGACCTCCCGTGCGGTGTTTACGACCCGGCCCAGGCCCGGATCGAGGCCGAGTCGGTCAAGGCGATTCAGGAGAAGTACCAGGCGAACGAGGACCCCGAGTTCCGCGCCCGTGCCATCCTGATCAAGGAGCAGCGGTCGGAGCTCGTCAAGCACCACCTGTGGGTGCTGTGGACCGACTACTTCAAGCCGCCGCACTTCGAGAAGTACCCGGAGCTGCACGACCTGTTCAACCGGGCGACGAAGGCGGCGGGCGCGTCGGGCGCGAAGGGCTCCATGGACCCGGCCAAGGGCCAGGAGCTGCTCGACCTGATCGCCCAGATCGACAAGATCTTCTGGGAGACCAAGGCCGCGGCCTGATCACTTGCGGTACACGGCGCTGACCAACGGAGACCTTCCGCCCGGTCAGCGCCGTTTTGCGTGCGGCCACAGCCTTCACGCCGGGCCCGGAAGCCGGCCGACACGGCCGTGACGGTCACGGCACCGTCAACGACGGCGGGCCAGGAGGTAGGCGCGGCGGGTTCCCACCTCGTGGGCGTAGTGGACCCGTTCCAGCCGCACCTCGACCGCGAACCCTGCCGCTTCGAGCAGCGCCTCGACGTGCGCCGTCCGCAGGAAGTGGAAGTCCACGTCGACGTCGTGCCCCCACCACTCGTCCAGGTGGCGGACCTCTTCACCGACGTGGAACGACACGAGGAACAGCCCCGTGGGCCGCAGCACCCGCCGCACTTCGGAGAACGCACGGCCGAGGTCGGCCGGGTCCAAGTGGATGATCGAGTAGAAGGCCACGGCGGCGCCGAACTCGCCGTCCGGGGCCGGCAGGTCCAGCAGGTCGCCCTCGCGGAACTCGACGGCGGCGAACCGGCGGCGGCCCGCGGAGACCATCCCGGCCGACAGGTCGATCCCCACCGCACGCGCGCCCCGCTGCGCCGGCCACGCCGCCACGTGCCCGGGTCCGCAGCCGAGGTCGGCGATCGGGAGGCCCCGGTCGGCCTGCTCCAGCAGGCCGGCCAGCAGCGCCCGGTCGACCGGCTTGTCCGCCAGCTCGTCCCCGAGCCGGGTCGCGTACTCCTCGGCGACGGTGTCGTAGCTGCGCCGCACGGCGTCGTGATGACCACCCACGACCCCCACCCTGTCACGAACGCCACCTCGACCCACCCCACCACGACCGCGCGACCTCCGTAAGCTGCGAACCGTGACCTCACACGTCTACCTGCTCCGGCACGGGCAAACCGAGTGGTCCGAGAGCGGGCGGCACACCGGGCTGACCGACGTCCCGCTCACCGACACCGGAGTGCAGCAGGCCCGGCGCGCCGGAGCCGTGCTGGCCCGGCTGCGCGCCACCGACCTGCCGCCCGCCCTGGTGCTGGCCAGTCCCCGGCAGCGGGCCTGGCGGACGGCAGAGTTGGCCGGGCTGCACGACGTGGAGCGCACCGAGGAGCTCTCGGAGTGGGACTACGGCGACTACGAGGGCCTGACCACGCCGCAGATCCGGGAGACCGACCCCGGCTGGACGGTCTGGACCCACGCGGTGCCCGGCGGCGAGACGCACGACGAGGTGGCCGCGCGCGCCGCCAAGGTGCTCGACCGGGCGCGGCAGGCGTTGACGAGCGGTGACGTGGTGCTGGTCGGGCACGGGCACTTCAGCCGCGTGCTCATCGCCACCTGGCTCAACCTGCCGCCGAGCGAGGGTGTCCACTTCGGACTGGACCCGGCCGGTACGACGGTGCTCGGCGACGAGCGCGGCGACCCGCAGGTCCGCAGGCTGAACGTGCCCGCCTGGGAGGTCGACGTTGACTGACCCACGGATCAGGCGCGTCCGCGAGGAGGACGTGCCCGCCGTCGTCGGCCTGGTCGAGGAGCTGGCCGAGTACGAACGCGCCCGGCACGAGTGCCACCTGACCGTCGAGCAGCTGCACGACGCGCTGTTCCGCCCCTCGCCCGCCCTGTTCGGCCACGTGGCCGAAGTGGACGGTCGGGTCGTCGGCATGGCCCTGTGGTTCCTCAACTTCTCCACCTGGCGGGGCACGCACGGCATCTACCTCGAAGACCTCTACGTCCAACCGGACCAGCGCAAGAGCGGCCTGGGCAAGGCACTCCTGCGAGCCCTCGCCGAGGAGTGCGTCGCCCGCGGCTACGCGCGGCTGGAGTGGTGGGTGCTCGACTGGAACGCGCCCGCGATCGGCTTCTACAAGTCGCTCGGCGCGGTCCCGATGGACGAGTGGACCGTCTTCCGCCTCACCGACGACGACCTCAGCCGACTGGGACGGGGCGACTGACGGCGGCCTGCCGGACCAACCCCACCCACCACACGAACGTGAACGCGATCACGGTCGGGTTCTTCACGAACAGCAGCACGGCGAGGTAGGTCTGCCGCGCGCCCTCCGGCAGCAGCCCGCCGACCACCTGCTCCGCGACCGCGTCGAAGACCAGGAACGCCACCGACAGCAGCACGCCCTGCCACACCAGGCTCGGCCAGTGCCGCGTCGCGAACGACCGCGCGTTCGCCCAGCTCAACCGCTCGCCCCGGGTCGCCAACCGCCAGATCACCACGACCAGCAGCACCCGTGCGGCCAACACCACGACCTCCGACGCGAACCCCACCGCGCCCGGCAGGCCCCAGTTCACCGCGACCAGCCGCTGCACGGACGCCACGAGCGACAGCCCGACGATCACCGCCCAGTGCCGCAGGTAGAACCGCCCGGCCCACCGCGGCACCTCCGCCGCCAGCCTCAGCTCCGCCACTACGCCGAACCCCCTCATCCGCCGAATATTTTAGTTCAGTGTACTGAAATATCGAGCGAGGTAAAGTGACGGCATGGACGGGCGGGACTTCGGACGCGAGCTGAGCACGGCGGTGGTCGCGTTCCACGAGGCCGTCGGCGCACGGCTGGGCGTGACCGCGGTGGACCAGCGCGCGCTCGCGCTCATCGCCGGCAAGGGCCCGCTCTCGGCGGGCGAACTGGCCAAGGAGATCAACCTGACCCCCGGCGCGGTCACCGGCGTCGCCGACCGGCTCGAACGCGCGGGCCTCGTGCGGCGCGAACCCGACCCCGCGGACCGCAGGCGGGTGGTGATCAGCGCGGTCCCCGGCGCGTTCGGGCAGGTCTTCGCCGGGCTGAGCGCGGCCATGGGCGAGCTGACGGCGCGCTACAGCCCGCGGGAGCAGCAGGTGATCGCGGACTGGGTGGTCCGCACGGTCGACGTGCTCAAGGAGCAGACCCGCCTGCTCAGCGAAGGGCGGACACCGCCCGCTCCTGGTCGACCGTGATCCGGTGCACGACCACCGCCAGCGCCGCGGCGGCCACCGCCAGGCACACCGTGTTCAGCCACGTCGCACCCAGGTTCACCCCGAAGTACAGCTCGGACGCGCTTCCCGCGGCGGTCACCCGCTCCCGCATCGTCACCTCGAACGCGGTCAGCCACGACAAGACCCAGAACACCCACCACACGACGACCGGCCCGGCCACCGCGCCTCGCCTGCCCGGCTGCGCCGCGGCCCAGCCGGTGTCGAGCACGACCCGCAGGGGGATGTAGAAGTTGGCGAAAGGCACGAACCAGCCGCCGAACACCATGCCCGGCGGGAACTGGTGCCGCCCGCTCGCCGCGTTGCGCCGAGCCCGCTGGAGCCACACCAGGAACACGACGACGGTCGCCAGGGACAGCAGGATGAACGCCACGAGGGCGAGCGGCGCAACCGTCATCAGCAGCGCCAACACCGAGTCCAGCCCCAGCAACGCCACCAGCGGCACGCGCAACGAGGTGACGTTCTCCCACCGCCGCGGCTCCGGCATCGCCGCGTACGGAGCCGTGTACGGCATTTGCGCGTATGGCTGTTGCGGTGCCTGGTGCACCTCGGCCACCGGCGAGGTCAGGTGAGGCGTCGGCTGTGGCGCCAACGACGCGTGACACGAGCGGCACGTCGACACACCGGACAAAACGGGCGTGCCACAGTTCGGACAAGTCATGGTGATCCCCCCGGCCCACAACACCGCGAAACGCGGTTGCCGAATCCTAGACCGGTTCGACGACTCGCGAATCAGCCGATCGGCCGCTTCACGCCCACCGCGCCGTAGGCCACCGCCTCGGCGCTGGTGGCCGGCTCACCCTCGCCACGCCACTTCGTCGCCAGCACCAGCCCGGGTTCGAGCAGGTCGAACCCGTCGAGCATGGTCTCCACGTCCGCCTTGGTCCGCGCCACGATCGGCGACTCGGTCTCCTCCGCCACGCCGACCAGCTTGCGCACCAGCTCCGGCTGCTCGTCCGCGGTCAGGTGGCTGATCACCAGGTAGCTGCCGTCGGCGATCGCGTCGCGGTAGCGGCCGACCAGCTCGGCCGGCCGGTCCTCGTCGGCGATGTACGGCAGGATCGCCACCATCAGCACGGCGACGGGCCGGGTCAGGTCGAGCAGGGTGCGGACCTCGGGCGCGTCCAGCACCGCGGCCACGTCCCGGATGTCGGCCTCGGCGATGGCGGCGCCCTCGTTGTCGCGCAGCATGGTGCGGCTGTGCGCGACCGTGGCGGGCTCGTTGTCCACGTACACGACGCGGCACGTGGGGTCGGCCTGCTGGGCGACCTCGTGCACGTTGCCCGCGGTCGGGATGCCGGAACCGAGGTCGAGGAACTGGCGGATGCCGTGCGCCACGCACAGCCGCACGGCCCGGCGCAGGAACGACCGGGTGTGCTGGACCATCGCGGCGGTCGGGATCTCGCTCATGGACCGGTCGGCGAACTCGCGGTCGACCGCGAAGTTGTGCGCGCCGCCGAGGTAGTAGTCGTACAGCCGGGCCACGTTGGGGCGCTCGACGCCACCCTTGGTCGACACCCACTTCGGGGGGTTCTGCACTGCGCACCTCACCCTGACTGCACCCGGAGCGGCGTGAACGCCCTGCCAGACCGTAGCTGGCTACTCCGTTCGTGTCCATCCGCCAAATGTGAACACGTAGGGTGATTGTGACTGGTGAGTGGCGCCGAACTCAAACCGTGGTGCCCCGGCCGAGGGGGCGGCGCAGGGGGAGAGATGCCTGCCCCCTCGGCCGGGAGCTCGGGGTCACACGCCGGTGTAGGAGCGGATCCAGTCGCGGTAGCGGGTGACGGCGGTGTAGTTCGACCGCGTGGAGCGGTCGCTGGTGGAGGCCACGCCGACCTGGTAGCGGCGGCCGTCGACCGGGCTGGTGGCGAACATCGGGCCGCCCGAGTCGCCGCCGGCGGCGATGCCGTCGATCCGGGTCACCGAGATCGCGATGCCGCCGCGGTAGTCACGCCCGTTGACCGAGGTCACGCGGGTGTTGGCGTACTTCAGGTAGCGGGACTGGCAGTTGATCTCCGGCTGGTTGGTGCAGGTCGCACCCCAGCCGTAGAGCTGCACGGTCTGGCCGACGGTCACGGCGCTGGTGGTGCCCAGCGGCGCGTACGTGCCCGCGACCGACCGGTCCAGCCGCGCCAGCGCGAGGTCCGCGGACGGGTGCTGGATGATCCGGGTGGCGGTGGCCATGGTGCCGCCGCTGGTCTGGTCGAGGCTGCCGATGCGGAACGTGTAGGTGCCCGAGCTCGCCACGCAGTGCTGGGCGGTCAGGACCCACGTCGACGCGATGATGGTGGCCGAGCAGTTCTGCTGGCCGTTGCGGAACAGGCGGGCCGCCCACGGGGCGTTGGTGGCCGTGCCGCCGCCGATGATGTACGGCTCGACGCCGCCGGCTTCCTGGGCCGACGCCGCCGGGGCGAGCGTGGTCAGGGCGAGCGCGGACAGCAGTGCGGTAGTGGCTCCGACCACCGCGGACAGGGCGCGATTGAGTCGCATGGAGTTGTCACCTCAACGAACGCAGGGAGTGGTGAATTCACCACTCACAGCGTCACCTGTTGGAGTGACGCTGGCCACCCGCCGTTCGTCGGCGAGCAGCCAGACGATGGTCGGCGACCGAATGCCCTAAGCGTCCGCTTCGTCCGAATCCACGCCGAGCGCCCACCGCCGCACCGGGTTGGTGAACAGCAGAGCGAGGGTCCCCACCACGTAGACGCCGAGCAGGGCGCCCCACAGCTGGCGGTCGGACGGCCCGTACATGTACCAGGCGACACCCAGGAGGAGGAGTTGGACGACGATCGCGGGCGTGCGGCCCCAGTGCCTGCCGAGCACCAGGCCGACCCCGGCGGCGAGCACGCCACCCGCCAGCACCGCGAAGTAGGCGGCCTCGCCGAGCACCTCGCCGGACTCCTCCGCGCTGAACGACCGCACCACCAGCGCGACCGCGAAGGCCAGCCCGGTCAAACCCTGCAACGCGGTCAGCGCACCGGCGACGCGGACCGCCGGCGGCACCTTGCTCTGGGTCGACACGCTGGACCTTTCCTCACGGTGCGTACTCGTCACGGATCGTAGGCCACCCGGTTGGCGTGTCCCTTTCGGCCGCCCCAGGAGCGATGATCACACCAGTCTCTTCGGCGAGCCGGCGGTCGGGCCGGGGTGCACTTGTCGCGAGACGCAGGACACCGCGGAAACGCGACACGGAAAGGAGATGTCGGCCACTTTAGTGCGCTCTCAGCCCTCCTACCGGGTGACGCGCAACCTGTCCGAGGTCACGCGCTGTCTTACCCTGCAGGGGTGCGCGCACTTCTGGTGGTCAACCCGCAGGCGACGGCAACCACGCCTGCCGGTCGGGACGTGCTCGCGCACGCACTGGCCAGCGATGTGAAGCTCGACATCGTCGAGACGGACTACCGCGGTCACGCGGCGAACGCCGCGGCGCAGGCCGTCGTGGACGGGTACGACCTGGTCGTGGCCCACGGCGGCGACGGCACGGTGAACGAGGTCGTCAACGGCGTGCTGCGGGACGGCGCACGGCCGGGCCTGCCCATGCTCGGCGTCGTGCCGGGCGGGTCGGCGAACGTGTTCGCGGGCGCCCTCGGGCTGCCGCGCGACCCCGTCGAGGCGACCTACCGCCTGCTGCAGGCGATCGAGCACGGCACCAGCCGCAAGGTCAGCGTCGGGCACGTCGCGGCGACCGGCGCGGGCCCCGACCACGACCGCTGGTTCACCTTCAACGCGGGCGTCGGCTGGGACGCCGACGTGGTCGCGGCCGTGGAGCACCAGCGCGCCAAGGGCCGCCAGGCGTCACCCACCCTCTACGCGCGCACCGCGCTGACCAGCTACTTCACCCAGCGCAGACAGCCACCGACGCTCACCGTGCACATCCCGGACGAGCCGCCGTTCGAGGACGTCCGGTTGGCGTTCATCTCCAACACCGACCCGTGGACCTACCTCGGCGACAAGGCGATCCGGCTCAACCCGAGCACGTCGTTCGACGGCGGTCTCGGCCTGTTCGCGCTGCACGGGATGGGATTGCCGACAGTTCTTCGCTATGTCGCGCATCTCTTGGCCACGGACGGGAACCCCAAAGGCGGGAACCTGCTGCGGCGCGACGACGTCGAGTTCGTCCGGGTGACGAGTCCCGAGCCCGTCAACCTCCAGGTCGACGGCGACTTGCTCGGCGCGTGCACCGAGGTGGAGTTCACCGGCGTGCCCGGCGCGCTCACGGTCGCTGTGTGACCGTGGTGTGACCGGCTCGGTATCCATCCGCGATGTTGTGACCTGCTGTGACACCAGTGCGTGGAAGCTCAGGTGAACCCAGTCGATCTTTCGGGTGAGTTCACTCACCGGGTTGGGGCTAAACCCTTGACATCCCCGGCGTTCGTGAAAGCATTCACAAGCACCCCAAAAACCGACCGCTGACGAGTGGCGCGCCTTCGCGCGCGCCTAGCTGAGGAGTAGTTCCAATGGACTGGCGCCACCGCGCGATCTGCCGCGACGAGGACCCCGAGCTGTTCTTCCCCGTGGGGAACAGCGGTCCTGCGCTCCTGCAGATCGCCGAGGCGAAGACCGTCTGCCGCCGCTGCCCCGTCGTCTCCGACTGCCTCTCGTGGGCGCTCGAGAGCGGCCAGGACGCCGGCGTGTGGGGCGGGATGAGCGAAGACGAGCGTCGCGCCCTCAAGCGCCGCAACGCTCGCACCCGGGCTCGCAGCAACGCCTGAGAGCTGCCTTCGAGCAAGCACACGAAAGGCCCGACACCGTGCCAGGTGTCGGGCCTTTCGCTTGTGTTGCACACCCTCCCGCATGACCACGTGACTCCGCTGAGGTAGGTCGTCACGTGTGCACGGGGAGCAGTCTAACGCCGCGCTCTGAGGGGTACGCGCAGGACCGCCTCTGTACCGCCTCGGGACCGCCGCCGCAAGCTCAACGAGCCCCTGAGTTCGGACTCCACCAGCGTCCGGACGATCTGCAGCCCGAGCCGGTCGGTGCGCTCCAGCGAGAAGCCCTGCGGCAGGCCGCGGCCGTCGTCCGAGATCACCACGTCCAGCCACTTCGCCGAGCGCTCGGCGTGCACGACCACCTCACCGCGCTGGCCGGCCGCGTAGGCGTGCTCGAACGCGTTCTGCACGAGTTCGGTCAGCACCATCACCAGCGGGGTCGCCAGCTCCGCGGGCACGATGCCGAACGGCCCCTCGCGGCGCACCACCACCTGCGACTCGGTGGCGGCCACGTCCGACATCATCGGGATGACCTTGTCCACCACGTCGTCCAGGTCCACCCGCTCGTCCACCGACATGGACAGCGTCTCGTGCACCAGGGCGATGGACGTGACGCGGCGCACCGACTCGGCCAGCGCCTCGCGCGCCTCCTCGCTGCTGGTGCGGCGGCTCTGCAGGCGCAGCAGCGCGGCCACCGTCTGCAGGTTGTTCTTCACCCGGTGGTGGATCTCGCGGATCGTCGCGTCCTTCGACATCAGCGCGCGGTCGCGGCGGCGGACCTCGGTGACGTCCCGGCACAGCACCAGCGCGCCCGCCGCACTGCCCCGCGGGCGCAGCGGCAGGGCGCGGAACAGCACCGCCGCCCCACGGCGCGACTCGGCCTCGATGCGCATCGACGGCTGGCCGTCCAGGGCCGCCCGGATGCGCTGCGCGACCTCGGTGGCGTCGAACGGGTCGCCGATGAGGGACCTGGTCAGCGGGGCCAGGTGCACGCCGACCAGGTCGGACGCGTGCCCCATGCGGTGGTAGGCGCTCAGCGCGTTCGGGCTGGCGAACACGACAGCGCCCGAGGCGTCCAGCCGGATCAGGCCGTCACCGACGCGGGGGCTGGTGTGCACGTCCGGGGACGGCTCGGTGGTCGGGAACGTGCCATCCGAGATCATCTGGCACAGGTCGGCGGCGCTGCCCAGGTAGGAGATCTCCAACGGGCTCGGCACGCGCGGCACGGCCAGGTTCGTGTTGCGGCTGAGCACCCCGATGACCACGCCGTCCCGCTTGACCGGGATCGCCTCGCGGCGCACCGGCACGCCCAGGTGCCAGCGCGGGTCCTCCTCGCGGCAGATCCGCGCCTCGCTCATGGCCCGGCGCAGCTGGGGGTGCTCCTCGACGTCCACCATGCTGCCGACGACGTCCTCGGGGTGCGCCGTGGGCGCGGTGGTCGGCCGTGCCTGGGCGACGCACAGGAACGTCGTCTCGTCCAGCGGCACCCACATGAGGAAGTCGGCGAAGCTGAGGTCGGACAGCAGCTGCCACTCCGCGACCACCAGCTGCAGGTGGTCGACGGCACCGCCGGAGAGCTTGGTGTGCTCGGCGAGGAGGTCGGTGAGCGTGGACAGCTACTCCACCACCGCGATCAGGTCGCCCTCCTGGACCACGTCACCGGGGGACACGGCGATGCGGGTGATCCGGCCGGCGCCCTCCGGCAGGACCGGGATCTCCATCTTCATGCTCTCGAGCACCACGAGGGTGGTCTCGTGCGTGACCTCGTCACCCTCTTTGACGGCGATCTGGGCCACGTTCGCCACGATCTCGGCCCGGATTTCCTCGGCCATGGTCCTCCTTCGTCCGAGGGTCATCCAACCACGATTCAGGCCCGGTGCCGTGCCCAGGCGACCGCGTGACACACTGGGGCGAGGTAGTTCGAGCACTAGGAGAACCCCATGTCGAAGCGTGCCCGCAAGCGCCGCGACCGCAAGAAGGGTGGCGCCAACCACGGGAAGCGCCCCAACGCCTGATCGGTTCCACGGCGTGCGAAGGCCCCGGAGCACCTGCTCCGGGGCCTTCGGCTTTCCGGGGTTACCGGGCCCGCGCCCGGGTGACCCCGATCGTTCAGCTGTTCGACGTCTCGGTGCGGGTCACCGTCGTGGTGACCTCGACCTCCACCGTCGTCTGGTCCGCGGTCTGGTAGAGCCGGGCGCGCAGTCGCCGCCGCAGCTCCTCCGGCGCGTGCTCGCCGCCGCACTTGCGGGCCAGCAGGGCCTTCAGGTGCTCCTCGATGCCGTACTGCTCCAGGCACGGGTGGCACTCCTCCAGGTGGGTCTGGAGCAGTTCCTTCCGCTTCTGGTCGCACTCGTGGTCGAGGAACAGGTAGACCTCGGACAGCACCTCGGAGCAGTCCGTCTCGTGCGGTTTGCCGCAGCTCATCAGCCCGCCACCTCCTGCCGACCGTCGCGGATGATGCCGCGCTCGCGTGCGGTGTCCGCCAACTGGTCGCGAAGCTGCCTGCGGCCCCGGTGCAACCGGGACATCACGGTGCCGATGGGGGTGCCCATGATGTCTGCGATCTCCTTGTAGGCGAAGCCCTCCACGTCCGCGAGGTACACCGCGATCCGGAACTCCTCCGGCAGTCGCTGCAAGGCTTCCTTGACGTCTGAGTCCGGCAGCCGGTCCATCGCCTCGACCTCGGCCGACCGCAGCCCGGTCGACGTGTGGCTCTCCGCCTGCGCCAGCTGCCAGTCCGTGATCTCGTCGGTCGGCTGCTGGATCGGCTGGCGCTGCTTCTTGCGGTAGCCGTTGATGTAGGTGTTGGTGAGGATGCGGTACAGCCAGGCCTTGAGGTTCGTGCCCTGCGAGAAGGACGCGAACGCCGCGTAGGCCTTGAGGTAGGTCTCCTGGACCAGGTCCTCGGCATCGGCCGGGTTGCGGGTCATCCGCAGGGCCGCCGAGTACAACTGGTCGAGCATCGGCATCGCGTCGCGCTCGAACCTGGCGGCGCGCTCGGCCGTTGTCTCGTCAGTCGGCGTGTCCTGCGTTCGCGTGGCTGGCACCGCGCTCCCTTCCCACCTGCTGGTCAGCGCGGTGGCCGGTACTGTCTGGGACGCAGTCGAGGATACGCGGCGGTCTCCCGGTCGGCAGTGAGCGGAGCCACGCGGGGGGCGTGCCTTGACCTGCCTGCCGACCTGCTGATCCATCACCTCGATAGCCACGCTCCTGGCAACGCGACGACCTCGCCGCGCATTCCCTCGGCTATCGTGCGCGATCATGGCCGGTCGAGGGACGCCCGCCACCGCGTTGCTGGACAAGCAGAAGGTGGCCTACACGCTGCACGCGTACGAGCACGACCCCCGCCACGAGTCGTACGGGCTGGAAGCGGCGGAGGCGTTGGGCATCGCACCCGAACGGGTGTTCAAGACGCTGGTCGCCGAGGTGGACGGCAAGCTGGCCGTCGGCGTGGTTCCGGTCACCGGCCAGCTGGACCTGAAGGCGCTGGCCGCCGCCGTGGGCGGGAAGAAGGCGAAGATGGCCGACGTCGCGGCGGCCGAGCGCGCCACCGGGTACGTGGCGGGCGGTATCTCGCCGTTGGGGCAGAAGAAGCGGCTGCCGGTGGCGGTGGACGCGTCGGCGGAGGGTTTCGAGACCGTTTACTGCTCGGCCGGACGGCGTGGACTGGAGGTCGAGATCGCACCGAAAGACCTGGTCAGGCTCACGCAGGCGGTCGTGGCGCCGATCTCGGCCTGAGGCCCGCGGTCAGACTTCGAGCGGGCGCAGCACCCGGTTCAGCCACTCGCCGACGGCACGGCCGACCCCGGCCACGTCGGCCTTCAGGTTGTGGTCGCCGGGCAGCAGCACGACGTCGCGGTGGTGCGCCGCCTCGGGCCGGCCGAACGGGTCGTTCTCGCCCTGCACGACCAGCGTGGCCACCTCGACGCCGTCCAGCTCGGCCATCCGGGACTTCTCCGGCTTGCCCGGCGGGTGCACCGGGAACGCCAGGCACAGCACGGCCACCGCCTGGCCCTCCGACGACGTCCGGCACGCCACCCGCGCACCGGACGACCGGCCGCCGAACAGCAGCGGCAGGTCGTCGAACCACGTCGTGCCCAGCTCGTCGGCCACCGCGAGCCACGCCGCGTCGAGCTGCTTGGCGGGCGCGGGCGCACGACGGCCGGCCACCCGGTAGGGCTGCTCGACCAGCGCCACGTGCACGCCGACGTCCACCGCCGCACGGGTCGCCGCCACCAGGTCGGGCGCGGCGATCCCGCCACCCGCGCCGTGCCCGAGCAGCAGCACGGCACGGCTCTCGGAGGCGCAGTGCAGCTCGGCCCGCGCGGGGCCGTACGGGGTGTCGACCACCCGCGAGGTCATGTGAGCTCGAACAAGGTGGGCTCCGGCTTCTCGGACTCCCCCAGCGCGACCGCGTCCATCAACGACGGGTCGTTGTTCTTGATGCTGTTGACCTTCATCGACACCGGGCGCAGCTCCAGCGCGTCGACCAGGTCCAGGTCGGGCTGGAGCAGGCTCTTCGGGTCGGCGTTGTCCGGGTCGAGCCACGCCGCCCAGCGGTCCCTCGGCAGCACCAGCGGCATCCGGTGGTGCACGGAGGTCATCTCGCCGATCGCGTCCGTGGTCAGCACGGCGCACGTGATGATCGGCTTGCGCTCGTCGCCCTCCTGCTGCCACCACACCGACCAGATGCCGGCCATGGCGATGCTGGAGTCGTCGCCGGGGTTGATGAAGTACGGCTGCTTGCGGCCCTCACCCGGCTGCCACTCGTACCAGCCCGCGGCCGGGACGATGCACCGGCGCTTGGCCGCCGAGTCGCGGTAGGCGGGCTTGTCCAGCACGCTCTCCGCCCGCGCGTTGATCATCTTGGCGGCGCCGGACAGGTCCTTGGCCCAGTGCGGCACCAGGCCCCAGCGCATCACCCGGACGCTGCGCTCGGTGGTGTCCGGGTCGGGGTTGCCCTCGTCGTCGCGCGGGTGCCGTTCGACCACGGCGAGCACCTGCTTGGTCGGCGCGACGTTGTAGTCCGGGCCGGGCGCGTCGCCCTCGGTGCCGTCGACCGCGTCGAACTCCGCCGCGAGCAGCGCCGGGTTCTTGGTGGACGCGTACCTGCCGCACACACCGATCACCTCTCCACCGATTACCCTCGGGCGCTGCCATCGTCGCACGTCGGAAAGCCCGGTGCGAGCTGTCGACCACCCGATGCGGAATCATCAAGCCATGACTCAGCAGTGGTCCGCTCCCACCGCCGACGGCCCGGTCGACGCGACGGTACCCGTGCCCGGCTCCAAGTCGATCACCAACCGCGCGCTCGTGCTCGCCGCCCTGGCCGACCGCGCGTCCACCCTGCACGCACCTCTGCGCAGCCGGGACACGAACCTGATGGTCGCCGCGCTGCGGTCGCTCGGCGTGGACGTCACCGACGGGCCGGACGGGTCCTGGCTGGTCACACCCCATGAGCTGCGCGGGCCGGCGCAGGTCGACTGCGGCTTGGCGGGCACCGTGATGCGGTTCCTGCCGCCCGCCGCCGCGCTCGCGGTCGGCGAGGTCACGTTCGACGGCGACCCGCACGCGCGGACCCGGCCGATGACCACGATCCTGGGCGCGCTGCGGGCGCTGGGCGCGGACGTGGCGGGCGACGCGCTGCCGTTCACGCTGCACGGCAAGGGCGGCGTGCCCGGCGGCGAGGTCACCATCGACGCGTCGGCGTCGTCCCAGTTCGTGTCCGGGCTGCTGCTGTCCGGTGCGCGGTACGAAAGCGGCGTGACCGTCCGACACGACGGCAAGCCCGTGCCCTCGATGCCGCACATCGAGATGACCGTGGCGATGATGCGCCAAGCCGGTGTCGTCGTGGACGACGCGTCGCCGAACGAGTGGCGGGTCGAGCCGGGCCCGATCGAGGGCCGCGACTGGCACGTCGAGCCGGACCTGTCCAACGCGACGGCGTTCCTGGCGGCGGCGGCCGTGACCGGCGGTCAGGTGATCATCCCCGGCTGGCCCACCGAGACCACCCAGCCCGGCGGCGCCGCGCGGGACCTGTTCGAGCGCATGGGGTGCGAGGTGGCGCTGACCGACGCGGGGCTGGTGCTGCGCGGGCCGGAGCGCCTGACCGGGATCGACGTGGACCTGCGTGACGAGAGCGAGCTGACGCCCACCATCGCGGCTCTGGCGGCGTTGGCCGACGGTACGACGCGGATCCGCGGTGTCGCGCACATCCGCGGCCACGAGACCGACCGGCTCGCCGCGCTCGCCACCGAGATCAACCGGCTGGGCGGCGACGCGTCGGAGACCGAGGACGGCCTGATCATCGAGCCCCGGCCGCTGCACGGCGGCGTGTGGCGCGCGTACGCCGACCACCGGATGGCCACCGCGGGCGCGATCATCGGCCTGGTGGTCGACGGCGTGTCGGTGGACGACATCGGCTGCACCACGAAGACGCTGCCCGACTTCCCGGGCATGTGGGCGGCCATGCTGTCGGTGCCGGGGGCGCGCTGACGTGGCACGCGGCGACTGGCGGCGGTTGGACGAGTCCGACGTGCGGGTGCGGCCGGGCAAGGGGACCCGGCCGCGCAGCAAGCGCAGACCCGAGCACGCGGACGCGGTGCCCGCCATGGTCGTCGGGGTGGACCGGGGGCGGTGGACGTGCGCGCTCTCGGCCGACCCGGCACGGGTGGTCGTCGCCATGCGGGCGCGGGAACTCGGCCGCACGCCGGTCGTCGTGGGCGATCAGGTGGGGTTGGTGGGCGACACGTCCGGGCAGCCGGACACGTTGGCGCGGATCGTGCGGGTGGAGGAGCGGCGCAGCGTGCTGCGACGCACGGCGGACGACACGGACCCGTTCGAGCGGGTGGTGGTGGCCAACGCCGAGCAGCTGGTGATCGTGTCGGCGCTGGCCGACCCGCAGCCGCGCCGGGGTTTCATCGACCGGTGCCTGGTGGCCGCGTACGCGGGCGGCCTGGAACCGCTGCTGTGCCTGACGAAGTCGGACCTGGCGCCACCGGACGACCTGGTCGCCGCGTACGCGGAGCTGGACCTGCCGGTGGTCGTGACGCGGTCGGACCACGACCCGGAGGAGCTGAGGGCGCGGCTGGTGCACCGGTTGTCGGCGTTGATCGGGCACTCGGGCGTGGGCAAGTCGACGCTGGTGAACAAGCTGGTGCCGGACGCCCACCGGGCGGTGGGCGTGGTGAGCGGTGTGGGCAAGGGCCGCCACACGTCCACGCAGGCCGTCGCCCTGCCCCTGCCCGAGGGCGGGTGGGCGGTGGACACCCCCGGCATCCGGTCGTTCGGCCTGGCGCACATCACCCCGGACGACATCGTCGGCGCGTTCCCGGACATGAAGGCGATGGCCGAGGAGTGCCCGTCGGGCTGCGGCCACCTGGGCGCCCCCGACGACCCGGACTGCATGCTGGACGACCTGGTCCGCTCGGGCGACGCCTCCCCCGGCCGCCTGGCCTCCCTGCGCCGCCTCCTCTCCTCCCGCAGCAAGCTGGAGGAATACGACTAACCCCCGCGTGTCCTACCTCCAGAACGCGCGTGTCCTACGTTCAGAACGCGTGAGTCGTACGTTCAGGACGCGTGAGTCGTACGTTCAGGACCCCTGAATTCAACGCTCAGAACACGGTTGGGGCGCAGCGGAGCGTCACGCTGGACGCGGCCGGGTGCGTGCTTTCGTTGACCGGATCGGGTGGCGAGGTGACCGCGTCCATGGGCCTGGGCGCGGCACCGGTAGTACGGTGACCGGCCGTGGCGAAGGTGACTGGCATCGGCGGCGTTTTCCTGCGCGCCCGCAACCCGGAACGCATGGCCGAGTGGTACCGCCGGCACCTGGGCGTGCCGATGAGCGACGGCGGCGCCATCACGTTCCACTGGGGCGAAGCCGAGACGACGACGTTCGCCCTGTTCGCCAACGACACCGACTACTTCGGCGAACCGGGCCAGCGCGCCATGATCAACCTCAGGGTGGACGACCTGGCCGAGCTGCTGGCCCAGCTGCGCAGCCGAGGCGTCGAGGTGCTGCCGCAGACCGAGGACTCCGAGTTCGGCCGGTTCGGGTGGTGCGTCGACCCCGAGGGCAACCGGATCGAGCTCTGGCAACCCGCGGCCGGCATGTAGCCCCGGTTACATCAGCTCCAGCAGGAACGGCAGCTCCTGCAGCGCGTACCAGGCCAGCTCGTGGTCCTCCGCCCCGCCCAGCGCGAACTCCGCGTCCGGATCACCGAGGTCCGCCGCGTCGATCACCTCCGCCGCCGCACGCACGTCGTCCTCGGCCTCCAGCGTGTCCAAGTGGATCGCGGCGATCGCCTTCATCGGCACCGGGCCCGACAGCTTCACCACCGAGAAGTCCAAGTCCGGCCGCAGCTTCACGTCCTCGACGTCCGCCGACACCACCGCCCGTCGCGGCACGGCCTTCTCGTCACCCGAGATCAACCGCAGCGAACCGCGAGCGGCGTCGAGCATGGCCGAGTACTCCAGCTCCTCCGTGTCACCGGTCGCGTACGACTCGCGCAACGCTGGCGTCAGGGCGAACCCCGTCCCGCCCACCGGCACGAACTCGCCCTTCTCCACCAGGTCGCGCAGCATCGCGACGGTCGCCGGGAGGTACACCCTCATGCGGACACCGTTCCCATCAGTTCCTCCACCGACTCCTCGACCATCGCCGCCAACACGTCCACATCGGACATCGCGTCACGATCGGCGTTCAGCCCGAAGTACACGCCACCGTCATAAGAGGTCACACCGATCGACAACGCCTGGTTCTTCGCCAACGGCACGACCGGGAACATCTCGATCATCTTCGCCCCCGCCGCGTACAGCGGCACCTGGGGCCCGGGCACGTTCGTCACCACGACGTTGAACAACCGCCGCGAGAACGACGACGCCGCCCGCGCACCCAAAGCGTGCAACGTCGGCGGCGCGAAGCCGGAGAACCGCACCAGCGTCTGAGCCGCCACCGACTGCCCCGACTCCTGGTGCGCGCGCATCGCGTGCGACACGTGGTGCAGCCGCACGACCGGGTTCGGCTCACCCACCGGCAGGTCGACCAGGTACGCCGACACCTGCGTCTCGTCGTCGCGCACCGACATCGGCGTCATCGCCCGGATCGTGGTGCCCGCCGTGACGACCTCGCCGCGGGACAGCAGCCAGTTCCGCAGCGCACCGGACAGCACCGCGAGCACGCCGTCGTTGACCGTGCCGCCGTGCACCCGCCGGATCTCGCGCAGCACGTCCAGCCGCGTGCGCGCCACCGCGAACCGGCGCTGCGGCGAGATCCGCACGTTCAACGGGCTGCCGGGCGCGGGCGTCGCGGCGGTCCGCACCGCGGACGCCAACCCGCCGAACACCCCGGCGACCTTCCGCACCGTCGCCACCGTGTCCATCGCCGCCGAACGGGCGTTCTCCACCACCGCACCCGGCCGCTGCACGGCTTCGGCCACCGCGTCGGCCACCAGCTGCAACCCGCTCGGCTGCGGCGAAGGCATCCACAGCGACTCCACCGGCGGCCGCGGCGTGGCGGACACGTCCAGCATCACCTGCCCGATCTCCGGCGCGCCGATGCCGTCCACCATCGCCTGGTGCGTCTTGGTGATCACCGCGGTCCGGTTCCGGGCCAGGCCCTCGACCAGGTAGATCTCCCACAGCGGCCGGGTGTGGTCGAGCGGGCGGGACATCAGCCGGGCCACCAGGTCGTGCAACTGCTGGTCGCTGCCCGGTTTCGGCAACGCCGACCGCCGCACGTGGTAGGTGACGTCGAAGTCCGCGTCGTCCACCCACACCGGCCGCGCGAGCCGCCCCGGCACGTGCACGACCTTCTGCCGGTACCGGGGCACCAGCGACAGCCGCTGCTCGATCAGGTCGACCAGCCGGTCGTAGTCGAAGCCCGTGCGCGGTCGCCGGAACACCGCCACCCCACCGACGTGCATCGGCGTCGTGGAGTCCTCCAGGTACAGGAACGAGGCGTCCAGCGCGGACAGGCGGTCGGGCATGCGGTCCAGGCTAGTCGCTGCAATCGCGCACGAGCCTGCGCACGGCGCTGACCTCGGCTTCGTCGCGTTCGTGCCGGGCCAGCCTGATCGCCGCCGCGGCCGGCATCGCGCGCCGAGCCTCGACCCGCACCGAGACGTCGACCCCGGACAGGAACCCGCGCACCATCCGCGACCGGGCCAGCCGCTTGAACGGCCGCAGCGGCGCCACCGCGATCGCCAGCCAGCTCAGCGCGACGTCGATCTTCCGCTCGCCCTTGCCCGCACTGCCCCAGTCCACGACGACCGCCCCCTCGGGGCCCATCACGACGTTGCCGGGGTGCAGGTCGAGGTGCAGCAGGCCGCCGTCACCGTTGAGGAACTCGGGCGCGGGCACCCGGTCCAGCTTGCCGTGCAGCTCGGCCAGCTCCCGGCCCAACGCGCCCGCCCGCCACGGCTTGGCGTCCAGCTCCTGCGACATGCGCGGACCGGGCACGTACTCCATGACGAGGTCGGTCTCCGTGGCGTCCGCCACCCTGGGCACCGGTATGCCGTGCCGGCGCAGGTAGCGCATCAGCTCGGCCTCGGGCCCCGGGTCACGGCCCGTGCGGCTGCGTTTGACCAGCATGCCGTCGGGACGCAGGTAGACGTCCGCCTCCCGGCCGCTGGCCAGCAGACGATGCGCCTCGTCGCGCGTTGTCATGTGACGATCATCATGATTGACAGCGGGAAAACAAGCCCCGAACGGGTAGAGGACACTTGCTCCGTGGATGTGTCACCCAAGGACAAGTTCGTCACCGTCTACGGCCGCAAGCCCGTGCTGGAGGCGTTGGACGACCCTCGGCTCCAGGTCGACAAGGTCGTGCTCGCCGACACGGCCCGCGGCGCCGCCGCCCGGGAGATCCTGGACGCGGCCGGTCGGCGTGGCGTCGCGGTGCAGCGGGCGTCCGCGCAACGCGTCAAGGTGCTGGCCGGGAACGGCAAGCAGGACCAGGGCGTGCTGGCGGACGTCGTCGCGCCGCGGATGCGTCCGCTGTCGGTCGGGTTGGCCGAGCGGCCGCGAGGTGTGCTGGTGCTCGACGGGATCACCACGCCGGCGAACGTCGGCATGATCCTGCGCACGGCGACGGCGGCCGGGATGGACGGCATCGTCGTGCCGCGGCGGGGGGTGGCGTCGATCGACCCGATGGTGGTCAAGGCGTCGGCCGGGGTGGCGTTCCGGGCGCCCGTGCTGCGGTGTGCGACAGCGGCGGAGGCCGTGGCCGAGCTGCGGGGCGCCGGGTACCCGGTCTTCGCGCTGGACGCCCAGGCCAGGTCGTCGGTGTACACGGCGGAGTTGCCGGCACGGTCGGCGTTCGTGCTGGGCAGCGAGACGGCGGGCATCTCGGACGACGTGCGGCCGCACGTGACCGGGTGGCTGTCGATCCCGATGGCGGCGGGGGTGGAGTCGCTGAACGTGGCCAGTGCGGCGGCCGTGCTGTGCTTCGAGGTGGTCCGCCGCCGTACGGCCTAGGGCTTCGGGTTGCGCAGCGCGGGTGCCGGAGGGCCGCTCCGACACCCGCGCTGCCTAACCCGGCTGATCGGCGGCTCACCACAGCCACCCGACGCGGTACCCGTCGGGCCGTCCCGACCAGCCCTCGACGTCCCGCACCCGCGCCCCTCGTATGGCATCGGATGCGGAACAGCAGCACGCGGTCGTGCTGTTCAGGCGTGATATTCGTCGGCAGCGCTCAGAACGTACGGAGCAAGTGGAGTGAGCGGCAATTCACCGCCCAGGTGTTTTCGCGGTAGCCGTTCGTGGTCGATTAACTCCGCAGGGGGACCTGGAGCAGAATTTCCAGTTCCTCGAGCGTGGATCGCACCGACTGGTGGTGCACACCGACCATTCCGGCCGCCGCGGCGCCCCGGACATTGACCGCCAGGTCGTCCACGAAGACGCAGTCGCACGTCGGCAGGCCGAGCCGTTCGGCGGCGAGCAGGTAGATGCGGCGGTCCGGTTTGGCCATGCCGACCTCGCCGGAGGTGATGACGACGTCGAACAGGTCCTCCCAGCCCGCCGGCGGACGCCACAGGAAGTCGGCGTTGGACAGCATGGCGGTGAGAATGCCCTGGTGGCGGGCTTGGCGCGTGGCCGCGAGCAAGGGCGGTTCGGTGGCCGCGTGGTCGTCACCGAGGTCCGTCAGGACGCCGCCGAAGTCGAGAACCAGTCCCCGCACCGTTCCTCCATCGGGTGATCTTGGTACGAAACCCCGGCTGTGCGCCCTCGGTTCAGCATGCCACCTCAACTCCGCACCCTGTCGTCCACGAAGCCCACCACCACCGACAACCCGTCCCCGGAACCGCCAAGCTCCCCCACCCCACCACCTCCCGCCACACCACTGGACGCCCGCCACTTCCTGTTTCCCCTGGTAGAGGCTCTGAGCGGCCGACGCCCACCCCGCCAGCTAGCTGCAACCTTCACCCCACGCGCCCTGACCACCGTGACCGAAGCCGCCACCCCAACCCAAACCCGCCTGGGCCGCTACCGCCTGTGCCACGTGTCACCGGACGCCGCGGAACTCGCCGGCACCCTCCACATGCCGACCAAAGTCCGCGCCTTCGCCGCCCGCGTAGAACGCCAGGGCTCCCGCTGGCACTGCACCGAATTCCACCTGCTCCCCTAACCCACCTGGGCGGGGCCACCCCACCCCCGGCCCCGCCCGCCCGCCCCTAACACGATCGAGTGACATTTCCCCAAAAATGTACGGAAACACTGTTCTCGTACCTCGGTTGATTAAGACGGAGCCGGCAACCACCCCGACTACCCGAAACCACCGCCCCGCCGCACCCCCCGACTCCCGCCGCAGGACACACCAGAAAGGACCACCCACCCGGCCAGGCGCCAATCACGACCCACCACAAACGACGACCGCCCCGAGCGCCCCAGCAACACCACCAGGACCAGCGACCACAGCCCCGGAACCCGACCGGCGGAGAACGCGAAGCCGGCCGCGCTGCGACGCGCAGCACGACCGCCGGCGAGGGCGGACGCCATCGCGACGCGGGGGTCCGGGAACGCTGGGCCGGTCCGGTGCGCGCGGGGTAGCGGTCGGACGAGTCGCGCGACGTAGCCGAGGGTGGCTGGCCGGGGCCGCAGGGGGTTGGGCAGGGACCGGTCGAGTCGCGAGGTGCCAGGCGCGGCGGGCGTGAGCACGCGCGGGCGGCCGTGGGACGGCCCACATGAGCGGCGCGGAGGGCCCTCGGTGCTCGGTCAGGACAGGTGCGGGGCGGGCGACGAGCGCCAGTTTGGGAGGTGCAGAGGGAGGTGGCACGGGGAGGTGGCCGCGGGCCGGGTTCGGTGCAGGCAGGGGCCGGATTCGGGTTCCGGGAGCAGGCAGGAGCCGGTTGGGGTGCGAGGCGGGCACTGGGCGCCGCGTTCGGGTACGGGCAGGGCCGGGTTCGGGTCCCGGGAGCAGGCAGGAGCCGGGTTGGATGCGGGGGCCACTGGGCGCCGGGTTTGGGTACGGGCAGGGCCGGGTTCGGATGCCGGGGGCGGGGAGGAGCCGGGGTGGGTTTGTGGGCCGCCAGGGGTCCGGGTCGCGGTGTGGGGGCGGGCACGGCGGGATGAGGGCGCGCCCAGGGGGAAGGGTGGGGTGAATGCGGAAGCGGGCCGCCGACGGTGGTCGGTGGCCCGCTTCCGGTGGGTTCTCGGTGGGGGTTGGGTTACTGGCGGGGGCCCTTGCGTTGGCCCTTGGCCTGGGCGCGGGCGGCGGCGCGGCGTTCTTTTCGGGTGCCGCCCTGCTGGGGGCCGCCCTGCTGGGCGGTGTTGCCGGTGGTTTCGGCGTCGCCGCTTTCGGACGGGCCCGTGTAGGTCAGGCCTTGCTGGGCGCGGCCGTCCAGGCCCTTGCCGCGCAGGGCCGGGGGGATGGCGTTGCCGCTCTGCAGTTGCGCCAGCGCCGGGCCGGCGGGGGCCTGGTTGGCGGCGTCGGCCTGCTGCTGCGCGGCGGCAGCGGCGGCGGCGCGGGCCCTCGCTCGGCTGCCGGCCAGCGGGCCGCCGTTGGCGATCGAGACCTGGACCGGCGGCTCGGCGGTGGGCTCGGGTTCGGCGGCTTCGACCTGCAGGTTGAACAGGAAGCCGACCGTCTCCTCCTTCAGCGCCTCGAGCATGCCGTTGAACATGTCGAAGCCTTCCCGCTGGTACTCGATCAGCGGGTCGCGCTGGGCCATCGCCCGCAGGCCGATGCCCTCCTTCAGGTAGTCCATCTCGTACAGGTGCTCGCGCCACTTGCGGTCGAGGACGGAGAGCAGGACGCGGCGCTCCAGCTCGCGCATGGCGCCCGGACCGACCCGGCCGTCGATGTCCGCCTCACGCGCCTCGTACGCGGCCAGGGCGTCGGCCTCGAGCTTGGACTTCAGCGCTTCGGCCGAGACGTCCTCGTCCTCTTCAAGGATCCTCTTCGGGTCGAGCGTGATCGGGTACAGCGTCTTGAGCGCCGTCCACAGCTGGTCGAGGTCCCAGTCCTCGGCGTAGCCCTCCGCGGTCGCGCCGTCGACGTACGCGCCGACCACGCTGGTGATCATGTGCTCAACCTGGTCGCGCAGGTCCTCGCCGTCGAGCACGCGGCGGCGCTCGGCGTAGATCACCTTGCGCTGCTCGTTCATGACCTCGTCGTACTTGAGGACGTTCTTGCGGATCTCGAAGTTCTGCTGCTCGACCTGCGTCTGCGCGCTGCGGATGGCCCGGGTGACCATCTTGTGCTCGATCGGCACGTCGTCCGGCACCTTCAGCCGGGTCATGACCGTCTCGACCATCGCCGCGTTGAAGCGGCGCATCAGCTCGTCCTTCAGCGACAGGTAGAACCGCGACTCGCCGGGGTCGCCCTGCCGGCCGGAACGACCGCGCAGCTGGTTGTCGATGCGCCGCGACTCGTGCCGCTCGGTGCCCAGCACGTACAGGCCGCCGGCCGCGCGGACCTCCTCGGCCTCGGACTTGACGTCGGCGGTGATCTCCTCGATCAGCTTCGCCCAGGCGGCCTCGTACTCCTCCGGGTTCTCCACCGGGTCCAGGCCGCGTTCCCGCAGCTCGTGGTCGGTGATGATGTCCGGGTTGCCGCCCAGCACGATGTCGGTACCGCGACCGGCCATGTTCGTGGCGACCGTGACGGCGCCCTTGCGGCCGGCCTTGGCGATGATCAGGGCCTCGCGCTCGTGGTGCTTGGCGTTGAGCACCTCGTGCGGGATGCCCTTGCGGACCAGCAGCTTCGACAGGTACTCGGAGCGCTCGACGCTGGTCGTGCCGACCAGCACCGGCTGGCCCTTCTCGTGCCGCTCGGCGATGTCCTCGGCGACCGCCTCGAACTTGGCCTCCTCGGTCTTGTAGACCAGGTCGGACTCGTCCTTGCGCTGCATCGGGCGGTTCGTCGGGATCGGCACCACGCCGAGCTTGTAGGTCTGGTGGAACTCGGCCGCCTCGGTCTCGGCGGTACCGGTCATGCCGCCGAGCTTCGAGTAGAGCCGGAAGTAGTTCTGCAGCGTGATCGTGGCGAGCGTCTGGTTCTCCGCCTTGATCTCGACGCCTTCCTTGGCCTCGATCGCCTGGTGCATGCCCTCGTTGTAACGACGACCCGCCAGCACGCGGCCGGTGAACTCGTCGACGATCATGACCTCACCGTTGCGGACGATGTAGTCCTTGTCCTTGGTGAACAGCTCCTTGGCCTTGATCGCGTTCTGGAAGTAGCCGACCAGCGGGGTGTTGGTCGAGTCGTACAGGTTGTCGATGCCGAGCTGGTCCTCGACGTACTGCACGCCCGCCTCGGTGACGCCGATCGTGCGCTTGCGCTCGTCCACCTCGTAGTGGGTGTCGCGGCGCATCTTCGTGGCCAGCCGCGCGAACTCGACGTACCAGCGCGACGACTGGTCGGCCGGGCCGGAGATGATCAGCGGCGTGCGGGCCTCGTCGATCAGGATCGAGTCGACCTCGTCGACCAGCGCGAAGAAGTGGCCGCGCTGGACCATCTCGTCACGGCTCCAGGCCATGTTGTCGCGCAGGTAGTCGAAGCCGAACTCGTTGTTCGTGCCGTAGGTGATGTCGGCGTTGTAGGCGACGCGGCGCTGCTCGGGCGTCATCTCCGACAGGATCGCGCCGACGGTCAGGCCGAGGAAGCGGTGGATGCGGCCCATCCACTCCGCGTCACGTTTGGCCAGGTAGTCGTTGGTGGTGACGACGTGCACGCCCTCGCCCGCGATGGCGTTCAGGTAGGCGGGCAGCACGGAGGTCAGCGTCTTGCCCTCACCGGTGCGCATCTCGGCGATCTGACCGAGGTGCAGCGCCGCGCCGCCCATCAGCTGGACGTCGAAGTGGCGTTGGCCCAGGGTGCGCTTGGCGCCTTCGCGGACGACCGCGAAGGCCTCGGGCAGCAGCTCGTCCAGGGACTCGCCGTCGGCGTAGCGCTTGCGGAACTCCTCGGTCTTCGCGCGCAGCTCCGCATCGGAGAGGTCGACGACGTCGTCTTCGAGGTTGTTGATGTGCGCTGCGATGTTGCGCAGGCGCTTGAGCATCTTGCCCTCGCCAGCGCGGAGCAGTCGGGACAGCACCATCCGGGTCGACCTCATTACCTCATCGCGACGCGCCCGGGGGACGGGCGCCTTCCACAGGGGCTCGCCACGGCCATGGCGAGCCTTCACCACCTGCCATCGTAGGCAAGTCGTGAAGGTGTGTGCACAGACACAGGTAGGAACCCGGTTCGAAGGGCTCGGCGGGCGGCTCTGGCGCGCCCGTTCCGGCACCCCTGGCAGGGGGTCAAGATCGCGTTGCGTGACCGGGACCGGTAGGCCATCACCCGGACGGACGTAGGGGGTCCGGCGCCTGCCGGCTCGCCCGATTCGGAGACAAATCCCACGTCACGGGGAACACCGGTCTTGGCCGGAGATCACCGTGCTCGAGGTGATGATTTCGCGACGTCGCACCGATGGTCCGTGACCGATTTTCCGGTGATCACGGTTCGCGGGGTGCGGGAAATGGTCCGGGCAACGCAACCCCCGGCGTGCGGGACGCCGGGGGTTGCGGCGAAGTCGAGTGAGGGGACCGTGGTCAGATGGCGCTCAGGCCAACCTGATCACGCCGTAGTCGAACCCCTTTCGGCGGTAGACCACGCTCGGACGGCCGCTGTCGGCGTCGGAGAACAGGTAGAAGTCGTGGCCGACCAGTTCCATCTCGTAGAGGGCCTGGTCGACGGTCATCGGCTTGGCCGTGTGCTCTTTCTCGCGCACGATCTGGCCGGGCAGGTTGTCCTCGATGCCGTCTTCCCAGCGCTGCGCGGGCACTTCCGCCATGCCCTCGTGCGTGGGTTCCGGCTCGGTCGCTTCCAGCACCGCGGTGTGGCCGAGCCACAGGCCCTGTGCCTGGCCGCCGTCGCCGTCGGGCCGGAGGGGTAGCGACTCCGCGAGTCCGCTGGTCGCCTCGGCGACCGACGTCGGGCCGCGTCGCCCGTGGTGCACGCGCCTGCGATCATGCGAGCGCCGCAGCCGGTTCTCGAGCTTGTTCACCGCGGAGTCGAGGGCGGCGTAGAAGTCGCCCGCACATGCTTCGGAACGAATCACCGGACCGCGCCCCTTGCCGGTGATCTCGACCCGCTGGCAGTTCTTGGACTGCCTGCGGTTCGGTTCGTGGAAGAGTTCCACGTCGAAGCGGATGACCTTGCGGTCGTAACGCTCAAGCCTGGCCAGCTTTTCGGCGACGTGAACCCGGTAGTGATCGGGCACCTCGACGTTGCGGCCCTTAACGACGATGTCCATACACGACCTCCCTCGCTTTGCTGCGAGCAATGGCTTTGGATCGCTTGGGCGCCGGACCGCGATCGTCTTCGCGGACTTGTCGCTGAGGGTGGCCCCTCAGCGCCCCACCGGCGCCAGGGTCATGGGCTGTTCGCCTCCTCCCCGCGTGCCGGGAACGCTGATAGCGGTGCACGTTAGCCCGGTATTCGCCGCTGCGACAGCCCCCGGGGCGGGGGAGATCCAAGATTTTCTTGTCGTAACGCAGAGCGACGAAAAACTCCTCCCGGCGGCACGCCACGCGGGCGCGTTCGATCGCCACCCCGGCCACCGCTCACCCGAACGGCCGAGACCGGCACAGGCGCTCGTCGGCAGAGTGGTTACGGCGAACGGCCTCTGCGCGGGCGTCATAACCGGCCAACGGCCGAGCGTCCCGGGAGGTTCCCGGACGGATTCACCCGTGTGGGTGGGTTCTGCGTGCGGCGGTCAGGGTGAGCACAGCGGGTACCCGCATTCCGGCCGCTTTCAACACCGAAACGCAGGCTCGTGCCGTCGATCCCGTCGTCACCACGTCATCCAGCAGGACAACCGGTGTTCCCGGTGGTGGCAGGCAATCCGGGACGAGTAGGACACGGCCCGCCAGATTCACCTGCCGGGACGCCGCGTCGAGCCGCGCCGAATCGCGAACTCCTCTCGCGAACGCGAGCGCTGGCACGGCGGAAAAGCCGGACGCACGTGCCATTCTCAGCACGTGGGAACCGCCGCGGGCACGGGCCGCCGACGCCCGCGACGGCGCGGGCACCAGCCAAGGATCGGACCCCACGCCGGGCAGCCGGGGCACCGCGGCGGCGACCAGCGCCCCGAACACGGCCGCCAGCTCACGACGCCCGCGCTCCTTGAACGCGAGCACCAGCTCACGCGCCGCGCCCGCGTACCCGGCCAGCGCGAACACCGGTGGCCCCGTACCGGGTACGCGCTTCGGCATCCCGAACAGGGCCAGGCAACGACCACAAAGGCGCACGCCCCACGTGCCGCAGCCGGGGCAACGGGGCGGGAACAGCAGGTTGATCAGCATGGCCCCGACGATGCCGGCGACCACCGACAAAACCGGCCCCTCCGCCGAGGTGCGCACCTTGCACGATCGGGTGAAGATGGGGGCGGCCCCGTCCCCGACCCTCAGCCCGGGTAGAAGGCCTGGGTGCCCGGGTCGACCTTGGTGGTCGACGCACGCCACACGTCACCCACGTCGTTCGCGCTCCACAACCCGCTCTGGTCCACCGCCAGCACGTTGCGACCCGGCGCCGCGGTCACCGAGGCCACCGGGACGGTCAGGTTCGACGTGTTGTACCGCTCCACCCGGACGCCGTCGATGTTCACCTTGGCGATCGGGTACGCCGACACCGACGTGCTCACCACCAGCACGTCCTGCGCCAGCCAGTCCACCGACAACGCGTTGTTGCCCAGCACGGACGGCTGCAGGTGGCGCGGCGACCGCAGCGACACCGCCGAGTCCTGGTCCCGCACCACGGCCGCCACCACGAGCTTCCCGCCCACCACGGCCGCCACCCTGGTGCCGTCGCGCGACAGCCTCAGCTCGGTGATGCCGCCCAGCTCGGCCAGCTCGGAGGCGTTGACCGCGTTCGCCGTCCACCCGCGGTCGGTCTTGATCACGCGCACCACGTTCGCGCCGTCGGCGACCGTCCACACCTCGACGCCCGGCTCGCCCTGGCGACCGCTGAGCAGCCACGTCGGCCTGGTCATGGCGGACGCGCGCAGGTCGACCTCGGCCAGCTGCTCCTGCACCGGCCCGACCCGCAGCCGCACGGCGTCGTCGCCGACCCGGCTGACCACGGCCAGCCGGCTGCCGTCCAGCGACTGCGCCGCGCTCAACGCCTGGTACTCGCCCGCGCCCGCGGGGCCGGGCACCGCGTCGCCGTTGACCTGCCTGACCCGCCCGTTGCCGACCAGCATGCCGGTCAGGTCGGCGTTCGGCGTGGTCAACTCCTCGCCGGTCTGCACGTCCGCGGGCCGCCACTCGTGCTGCTCGTCGTTGACCGGCTGGCCCTCGACCATCACCCGGATGCGGCTGCTGGTGACGCCGGCGAGCGACTTCACCACCTGCGCGACGATCTGCTTGCCGACCTGCACGGTGATGTCACCGACCTTGGTGAGGTCGACTTCCAACGCGCCGTCGTTGGCCTCGGAGGTGTTGCGGCGCTGCGTCGCCCCGTTCGGGATGGCCGTGGTCACCGCGCCGCGCATGCCGACCGAAGGGCCCTTGAGCAGCAGGCTCGTCACCCGGCTCGGGATCGACGTGGACGGCGCGATGACGACCCACCGCGGGTCGGGCACCAGCACGCTAAAGTCCAGGCTGTAGAAGAACAGCGTCACGCGCCGGTAGTTCTGCTGGAACCCGCCCAGCGGCACGTAGACGCCGTCCGGCGGCGAGGAGATGCGCCACTGGCCGTCGGCGTCGCGCTCGATCCCGATCGCGGTGTCGAGAGGGCCGATGAGCTGGATGAACGAGTTGTCCTCCAGCTGCAGGCGGCCGACGTTGCGGCCTTGGAGCAGCACCGTGCGGTGCTTGTCGTCCGCCGTCACGCCCGGTGTCGGCACGGTGTTGAACGTCGTGTCGATGATCGTCGGCGCGCCCTTGGTGTTCCAGGTCTTCTTGGCGTCCTCGGTCAGGTACGCCTTGGCCGCCGCGTAGTCGCTCTCGGGGTTGGCGGAGGCGTTGACGAACTCCCGGACCAGCGTCAACGGGTCGATGTCGTCGACCGGCTCGGGCGCGGCGGCCGCGCTGGCGTTGCCCGCCGACGGGTTGACCGCGATCGGCGAGGTCTCGGTGGGTATCGCGGCGCAGCCCGCGGCCACGAGCACGCCCAGCAGCACGACGAGCAGCCTCACCGGACCTCCTCGCGTTCGCCGGTGACCGGTTGCGCGGGCTGCCACGTGATCTCCTCCTCGGTCAGCTCGACCTCCTCGACCGGCTCGGGCGCGTCCGGCTCAGGCTCGACCACCGGCGGCAGGTCGGGCGGCTCCAGCGGCAACGGGCTGGAGGTCAGCTCGTGGCCGAGCCGGCACGGCAGGGTGAGCCGGAACACCGCGCCGAGGCCGCGTTCGCCCCACGCCTGCAGCCAGCCGCCGTGCAGCCGGGCGTCCTCCAGGCTGATCGACAGGCCGAGGCCGGTGCCGCCGGTGCGGCGGTTGCGGGACGGATCGGCGCGCCAGAACCGGTTGAACACCAGGTCCGCCTCGCCGGCCCGCAGGCCGACGCCGTGGTCCCGGACGGTCACCGCGACCGCCTCGCCGTCACCGCGCAGGGTCAGCTCGACCGGCATGCCCTCGCCGTGGTCGATGGCGTTGGCCAGCAGGTTGCGCAGGATCCGCTCGACCCGGCGCGAGTCCAGCTCCGCGGTGACCTCGTGGTCGGGCAGGTCCATCACGATCGTGGTGCCGCTGCTGTTGGCGATGGCGCGCACCGCGTCGTGGGCGCGCCTGGCCAGCACGCGGATGTCGACCAGCTCGGCGGCCAGCTCCTCGACGCCCGCGTCCAGCCTGCTGATCTCCAGCAGGTCGCCGAGCAGCGACTCGAACCGGTCCAGCTCGTCCACCAGCAGCTCGGTCGAGCGGGCCAGACCGCCGGGGAACTGCTCGCGCGAGGCGTGCAGCACGTCCGCGGCCATCCGCACGGTCGTCAGCGGTGTGCGCAGCTCGTGCGAGACGTCGGAGGTGAAGCGGCGTTGCAGCTGGCCGAACTCCTCCAGCTGGTGGATCTGGCGCTGGATGCTGGCGGCCATCTCGTTGTACGACTCGGCCAGCCGCGCCACGTCGTCCTCGCCGACCACGGGCATGCGCTGGTCCAGGCTGCCCTCGGCGAACCGCTCGGCGATCTCGGCGGCCTGTCGCACGGGTCGCACGACCTGCCGGGTGACCAGGTTCGCGATCAGCGCGAGCAGCAGGAGCAGCACCACGCCGCCGACGACCAGGGTGCTCTGCACGACGTCCGCGGTGGCCTGCTCGCTGGTCAGCGGGAACAGCAGGTACAGGTGCATGGGCCGGGCGGAGCTGTTCACCGGTTTGCCGACGACGAGCAGCGTGGTGGGTCCGGCCTCGCGTTCCACGGTGGTGATCTGGTAGCCGGCGCTGCCCCGTTCGAGCATCTTGAACAGCCCGTCGGGCACGTCCCAGTACTGGCCGACGGCGACCGGCAGGCCGTCGGAGCCGGTGCCGACGGGGTCGCGGAGCACCGGCTCGAACGCGCCCGCGCCGGAACTGGTCGGGTCGAGGTCGACACCCGACGTGTTGATCTTGTTCAGGGCGGTGGTGAACCGGGTCTTGACGCTGTCCGGGCCGGGGTTGAGGCCCGCCAGGTCGGGTGCGATCGCCGCCGCGCTGGCCTCGGTCTGCCGGACCGCCGCGTCGATCTTGGTCTCCAGCAGCTGGCCGGTGATCTGCACCTGGAGCACCATGCCCAGCACGAACACCACGGCCGACGACAGCGCCAGCGTGCTGACCACGACGCGCAGCTGCAGCGAGCGGCGCCACAGCTCGCCGAACGCGATCGCCTGGCGACGCGCGCGTTCCACCCCGCGGCGGATCTCGCGCACCACGGGGTCGAAACGGCGTCGGATTGCGCCACCTCCGGCGTCGCGAGGCCCGGTCGCCTGGAAGTCGGTCGTTCGCGACTGATCCTCCGACGATCGAAGAGCGTGGTCGCCGGAGGATGAGTCACGAACGACCGACGCGACCTCGCGGGGTCGTCCGGGGTGGCGCCCTGTCACGGAGGGCCGGCCTTGTAACCCACGCCGCGCACGGTCAGCACCACCTCGGGGTGCTCCGGGTCGCGCTCGACCTTCGACCGCAGCCGCTGCACGTGGACGTTCACCAGCCGGGTGTCCGCCGCGTGCCGGTAGCCCCACACCTGCTCCAGCAGCACCTCGCGGGTGAACACCTGGCGCGGCTTGCGGGCCAGCGCCACGAGCAGGTCGAACTCCAGCGGCGTGAGCTGGATCGGCTTGCCCTCGCGCAGCACCTCGTGGCCGGGCACGTCGATGGTCAGGTCGCCGATCTGCAGCACCTCGGCGGGCTCGGCCTCGGTGCGGCGCAGGCGGGCGCGGATGCGGGCCACCAGCTCCTTCGGCTTGAACGGCTTGACCACGTAGTCGTCCGCACCGGACTCCAGGCCGAGCACCACGTCCACCGTGTCGCTCTTCGCGGTCAGCATCACGATCGGGACGCCCGACTCGGACCGGATCGCCTTGCAGACGTCGATGCCGTTCATGCCGGGCAGCATCAGGTCCAGCAGGACCAGGTCGGGCTTCAACTCGCGCAGCGCGGGCAGCGCGCGGGCGCCGTCGGCCACCACAGCGGTGTCGAAGCCCTCGCCCCGCAGCACGATGGTCAGCATCTCCGCCAGAGCGGGGTCGTCGTCCACGACGAGCACGCGTGCCTTCATACCCAACATCGTCCCACTAGTGGCCGGGAGCCCACGCACCGCCCAGCGGTCATCGCTGCTGGTCGCCGCGCGCGTCCACTCCGTAGCCAGTCTCTGCCGCCGGTCCACGAGCCCACCTCGTCTCGCTGAACGGGAATCCTCAGCGACTCATCGGCGCAGTGGTGACGTTTTGTTACCTTCTTACACTAATGGGTGAACCACCGGTCGAGGATCGACTCGACCCGCAGGTCAGCGGTGCCGTCCAGCACCTCCCACGGCGAGAGCCACCCGGCCGCGGCCAGCCCGTCGTAGACGGCGGCGCAGCGAGCCTGCAGGCCACCGTCCGACTCGTACAGGTCCCGTCCCCTGGCCTCTTCCGCCTCGCGGTGGGCCGCCCGGTCCGCGGCCACCCCCGCGGGCACGCGCAACAGCAGGTGCAGGTCCGGGATCGGCAACCCGAAGCGGTCCACCTCCAGCGACCGCAGCCACTCGACGAACTCGCCGTCCGCTTCCTGGTGCAGCCTGGCCGCGCCGTAAGCCGCGTTGGACGCGATGTACCGGTCGAGCAGCACCACGTCGTACCGGTCCAGGTCGGCCCGGATCCGGTCGGCCGCGCCACGCCGGTCCAGCGCGTAGAGCACCGACATGCCGTACACCGACTCCGTCAGGTCACCCAGCCTGCCGTGCAGCGCGTCGCGCACCAGGTCGGCGTGCACGTCCTCGTCGTAGCGCGGGAACGCGCCGGTGGCGAACTTCGCGCCACGCGCCTCCAGCGCGTCGGTCAACGCCTTGGCCAGGGTGCGCTTGCCCGCGCCGTCCAAGCCCTCGATCACGACGAGTTTTCCCACGAGAACACCCTAAGGGGCGGTGCTCGCTCACGATCGGCCGCATGACATCGCCCAGTCGGGTGACGAGAGATCCTTTGCGTCACCAGATTGAGTGACTACGGTGAACCCCATTTCCGGTTGCGCGAAGGGTGGTGCCGCGGTGACCGCGGATTCCGGGCACGCCACACCGGTTGACGAGCAGGCCGCCCACCTGCCCGGGAGCCTGCCCGGCGGTCTCGCCGAGACCCTGCGCTACGGGCCGTTCCACCGCGCCCTGCACGACGCCATCGCGCACCGCGGCCTGTCCCTGGCCCGGCTGCGGGCGCACCTGGAGCAGCTCGGCGTCCAGGTCGGGCAGTCCACCCTGAGCTACTGGCAGCGCGGCCTGCGGCACCCCGAAGTGCCCCGCGCCATCGCCACCGTGCGCGCGCTGGAGACCGTGCTGAAGCTGCCGCCGGAGTCGCTGGTGTCGCTGGTCGGCAACCGGCCGCCGCCCCGGCCGCCCAGACCGAGCGGCTGGGTGTCGCCGGTGCCGGTGCTGTCGGAGTTCGAGGCCGTCACCGATGTCGGCGCGAACACCGACATCGAGGTGCTGTCCGTGCACGACACCGTGCTGATCGGGCCGGAACGCGAGCAGCGGTCGATCAGCACGCGGATGGTGGTGCGCGCGGCGAAGGCCGGGCCGGACCGGTACCTGGCCGTGCACCAGGGCGACCAGGGGTGCCTGATCGACAACGCGCTCGTGCGGCCGGGCGAGGGCTGCCGGCTGGGACGGCTGCGCAGGCAGCCGGCCACCCGCGGGCTGGCGTTCGAGCTGCTGTTCGACCGCAGGCTCGCCGAGGGCGAGGAGCACGTGTTCAGCTTCACCGTGGTGGACGACACAGGTGGGCCGACGCCGGGGCACCGGCGGGCGTTCCGCGAACCGTGCCGCGGGTACCTGCTGCAACTGGCGTTCAACCGCCGCGCCCTGCCCGCGCGGTGCACCAAGCAGTTCCGGGTGGACGCCGAGGCCGTGCCGGTGGACCTGGAGGAGCTGGTGTGCGGGCTGGGCGGGTTCGCCAGCGCCTACTTCGAGGACATCGGGCCCGGCGTGGCCGGGATCAGCGTCGAGTGGACGTAGCGCAACGCCCCCACCCCGCGAGTTCGCGTCGGTAGGTCGAGGCCCATCCCGCGGCGATCACGCTTTTCGATCGTCGCGGGATCGGCCTCGAACTGCCGACTTCATGGCGAACTCGCCGCCCCGCCGGAGGCGGGGCCAACAACTCAGTAGCGGTAGTGCTCGGGCTTGTAGGGGCCCTCGACGTCCACGTCGATGTACTCG
>NZ_LWLC01000015.1:0-153316 GCF_001905065.1 Saccharothrix sp. CB00851 | reverse complement strand
ATGATCTGCCGCACCGCTTCCCACAATTAGGAGACGCCGCCTAGGCGGCCTCGTCACCGGCTGCCTGATCTACCTGCTGGGGTCGTCGTTCCTGGTGACCACGCTGATGTTCCTGCTGTTCTCGATGCTCGGGTTCGTGTGGCTGTTCGCCGCCGGCGTGCGCCAGGTGCGCGCGGCCGCCGAGAACCCGGTCGCGCGCTCGGCGGTGAAGGCATGACCACCGTCGACAGTCCCGCGATCGCGGTGGTGAAGCGGCTCTACGAGGCGTACAACCGGCACGACATCGACGGCGTCCTCGCGTGCTGGCACACCGACGGCGTGGAGTTCTTGCCGCTCAAGGGCGAGATGCGGGCCAAGACCGAGCTCGGCCCGCACCTGCGGTCGTTCTACGGCGCGTTTCCCGACGCGCGGACGCGGATCGACGCCATCGTCTCCGACGGCGCCGGGCGGGTGGCCGTCCAGGTCACCCTGACCGGCACGTTCACCGGCGGCAAGTTCAACGGGCTGAGCGCCAACGGCCGGCCGTGGAGTGCCCGGATGGCCGAGTTCTTCACCGTCGAGAACGACCTCATCACCCGCATGGACGCTTATATGGACAGCATGGACCTCGCGCAGCAGCTGCAACTGCTGCCGGCGCCGGGAAGCATTGTCGAGAAGATCATGACGGGGGCGTTCAACCTCAAGGTGGCGGTCTCGGCGAAGCTCTCCGGGAAGCGCTGAACCTAACTGCGTATATGGCTGTGGGATCGCATTTCGGTTGGAGCCGTGGCGGCGGTGGCCGGTAGCGTTGTCAACTGACTACTGATCACGATCAGGCCAGGCAGGGGAGCGGCTGAGTCAAGTGAAAGATCTTGGGCAAAAGAGGTCGAAAGTCGTCCTTTTCACCGCCGCCGCAATCCTGCTGGTGACTCTGGTCACAGGTGTCGGAGTCATTCCTCATCTGTCCGGCGGTGGATTCGACGCCAACGGCACGGAATCGGTGGTGACGACCGACGAGCTGAAGCGCGATTTCAATGTCGGCGAGTCGGACGCCGTGTTCCTGCTGACGGCGGACTCCGGTTCCGTCGATGATCCGGAGGCCGCCGCGGCGGGCAACCAGGTCGCGACCGAGCTGAAGAACGACAGCGCGGTCGAGTCGGTCATCAGCTACTGGGAGAACCGGCAGCAGGGCGGTCTGCGCAGCAACGACGGCAGGTCCGCCATCGTGATCGTCGAGCTCGACGGCTCGCAGAACGACAAGAGCGAGTGGCTGCGCGGCGTGCACGAGCGCTACGACTCGCTCCAGGGCGCGGTGAAGGTGCAGATCGGCGGCAACGCCGAGGTGTTCCGCGCGATCCAGGACCAGATCATGCAGGACATGCTGATCGCGGAGGCGATCGCGATCCCGATCAGCATGATCCTGCTGCTGTTCGTGTTCCGCAGCCTCGTGGCCGCCCTGCTGCCCATCGCGATGGGCGCGCTGTCCGCCGCCGCGACGCTGTTCGTGCTGCGCGTGCTCGCCGAGTTCACCGAGGTCTCGATCTTCTCGCTGAACCTGACCAGCGCGCTGGCCCTCGGCCTCGGCATCGACTACGGCCTGCTCATGGTCACCCGGTACCGCGAGGAACTGGCCAACGGGCACACGGTCCCTGACGCGGTGAACCGGACGATGCGCACGGCCGGCCGGACCGTGCTCTACAGCGGCATCACCGTCGCGCTCTCGCTCGGCACGTTGCTGCTGTTCCCCCTGCCGTTCCTGCGGTCCTTCGGGTACGCGGCGGTGCCGGTGGTCTTCGTCGCGATGCTCGGCGCCCTGGTCGTGCTGCCCGCGATGCTCAGGCTGCTCGGGCACAACGTCGAGAAGGGCTCGCTGCACCGGCTGCCGTCCATCAACCCCAGCGAACGCAGCTGGGAACGCCTCACCCGCTGGACGATCCGCTGGCGCTTCCCGGTCGCGGCGGTCGGTGTCGTCGGCCTCGCGCTGCTCGCCCTGCCGTTCTTCCACGTCGCCATCGGCAAGTCCGACGACAGGGTGCTCCCGCAGGACGCGTCGGTGCGCGACGTCGGACGGCAGATCCGCGACAACTTCCCCGGCAACACGGCCTTCCCGGTCAGCGTCTACCTGCCGGACCTCGGCCGCGACGAGGCCGACCAGAGGGCTCTCGGCGAACTGTCCGCGGAGATCTCCTCGATCTCACAGGTCAGCATGGTGCGCGGTGCCGAGGGCATCTACGAGAAGGGTGCGCTCACGACCCCGGTGCCGGGCATCCGCGAGGCCACGTCCACCGAGAAGTCCTCTTACCTGACGGTGTTGCTGCGCCCGGACATCGAGGTCTTCTCCGGTGAGGCCGCCGACGCGGTGGAGAGCATCCGCGCGGCGGGCCGGGAGCACGGCGCGATGGTCGGCGGCGAGTCCGCCCGGCTGGTCGACAACAAGCAGATCATCGGCGAGCGGCTGCCGATCGCGCTCGCTTTGATCATGATCTTCACGCTGGTGCTGGTGTTCCTGCTGACCGGCAGCGTGGTCGTGCCGATCAAGGCGCTGTTCCTGAACCTGCTGAGCCTCACCGCCACGTTCGGCGTGATGGTGTGGGGCTTCCAGGATGGCAACCTCGAGGGCCTGCTCGGGTTCACCTCGTCCGGGTACCTCGACAACGCCATGCCGGTGCTGATGTTCTGCGCCGCCTTCGGGTTGTCGATGGACTACGAGCTGTTCCTGGTGGCGCGCATCAAGGAGGAGTACGACCGCACCGGCGACAACAACCTCGCCGTCGTCGAGGGCATCAAGAAGACGGGCGCGGTGTTCACCTCCGCGGCCCTGCTGCTGGCGATCGTGTTCGCCGGCCTGATCGCCTCGAAGGTGTCGATCATCCAGATGGCCGGCCTCGGCATCGTGCTGGCGATCCTGATGGACGCCACGCTGATCCGGTCGGCGCTCGTGCCCGCGCTCATGTCCATGATGGGCAGGGCGAACTGGTGGGCGCCCGGCTTCCTGCGCCGGTTCCACGCGAAGGTCCACCTCTCCGAGAGCATCGACGACGAGCCGGTGGCCCGGCGAGAGAAGAAGGTGCTGACCGATGCCGCCGAACGGTGACGTGTTCCTCGCGGCGACGGCGGTCTGGCTCCCGCCGGCCGTCGACGCCGCGAGCGCCGTCCACGCGGGACAGTTCGACCGGAAGAGCTTCCGCCGCTGCCAGGTCGAGGCGGTCACGGTGGCCGGAGCCGAGTCACCCGCGGAGATGGCGGCGTGGGCGGCACGCGAGGTGCTGTCCCGCAACGGCGGCGGCGCGGACCGGGTCGAGCTCGTGCTGCACGCCAACATGTACTACCAGGGCCGGGAGATGTGGCCCGCCGCGTCGTTCGTGCAGCGCGAGTCCGTCGGCGGACGGGCTCCCGCGATCGACGTGCGGCAGATGTCCAACGGCGGCATGGCGGCGATCCACTTGGGCGGGCACCACCTCGCGGGGTGCGCGGACGACGCGCTCGTGCTCGTGACGACGGGTGACAAGTTCTGCCCGCCGGGGTTCGACCGCTGGAACACCGATCCCGGCACGGTCTACGCCGACGGCGGAACGGCAGTTCTCTTGTCCAAAAAGGACGGCTTCGTACGGCTGCTCTCGCTCGCGATGGTGTCCGATTCGGACCTGGAGCAGATGCACCGCGGCACGGACCCGTTCGAGGACGGTGCCCACGTGGCACCGCAGCCGATGAGCCTCGAGACGCGCAAGCAGCAGTTCGTCGAGCGGGCCGGCCTGCAGTTCGCGATCGGCAGGGTCGACGCCGGTCAGGACGAAGTGGTCACCAGGGCGCTGGCCGACGCCGGCGTGAAGCTCGACGAGATCGACTGGTTCGTGCTGCCCGCGTTCGGTAGGCGGCGCCTGGACCTGGGGCTCTTCCGGCGGCTCGGGGTCGATCCGGAGAAGTCGACGTGGCCGTGGGCCCGACGGGTAGGGCACCTCGGTGCGGGGGACCAGATCGCGGGGCTCGACCACCTGGTCACGTCGGGCAAGGCCCGGCCGGGCCAGCTCTGCCTGTTGGTCGGCACCGGCGCGGGGTTCTCGTGGTCCTGCGCGGTGGTGGAGATCCGTTCCGTTCCCGCCTGATGGCTCCCAGCACGCCACGAAAGGCGTGCTGGGGCTCCTTCACGCGTGGACGAGTGCGGGCTGTGACTCGGTGCGAGCCATCTCCAGCGCCGTGTACCCGGCGATCACCAACGTGATGTGCCGGTACCAGCCGCGCCAGCTGCGCACCTCGTAGTAGCCGAGCCCGATCTCCTGCTTGGCCTTGCGGCAGTAGGCGCGCGTGTTGCGCAGCACCTCGATCATCGGTGCGATCTCGGCGAGTTTGGTGTCCTGCCTGGCGAACGCGAGGTAGTGCGCCTGCTCCTCGCCCGAGGCGACGACGTGGAAGTTGCCGAAGCCCTCGGGTGTCGGGCTCGCCAGCCGCGACCGGGACAGCGAGGTGCCGCCGCAGTGGAACGTCTCCCGCACCGGAGTGCCGCCGAGCGCCCGCAGCGCACCGGGACCGTCCGCGCGTTCCGGCCGCAACCGGGAGAGCTCGCCCGGCGTGACCGCCATGACGTGCGGGATGTGGTTGCGCTGCATGATCCGCCGGAACGTCTGCTTGTCCGGGCACTGGATGGAGTGCCCGACCCACCGCGGCACGATGCCGGCGCGGATGGTGCGTTCGACCATCTCGGCCGCGATGACCGACTTGCTGCGGTACACGACGCTGTCCGGGATGCCCGCGCGCCAGCGCCTCGCCTTGTCGTCCGCCCAGGTCTTGGGCAGGTACAGGTCGCGGTCGAGCACGAACCCCTGGCCGTTCGCCGTGACGTAGAACAGGATTATCCCGATCTGGCAGTTCTCGTGCTTCTCGGTCTCGACGCAGTACTGGCGCTCCACGGCGACCGCCTGGCTGCCCTTCTTCGGGAACGCCACCTCGCTGACGAAGAGCGCTCCGCCGGAAGCACCGCCGATCCGGATGATCAACGCGCGGAGGTCGTTGCGGACGGCCTCCTCGTCCCACTGGGCGCTGGTCAGCAGTCGCTGCACGCCGTCGGCCCGCTGCTCGCCGTCGTAGGTGCCGAACTGGTTGCCGTTGCGCCGACCCTCGCTGGTGGCGTTGGGAAGGCCGAGCAGGTAGGTCCACATCCGACGGCGCGGTTCGGCCCTGCCGAAGTTCACCGCGATCTGGTTGTACACCTTCCTGAGCCATCGTTCGTAATCGTGGGCCTCGGTCGATATCACTTCTCCCCCAGGTCTGATCAGGCGTGCAGGACTGTCGCCAACTGCGTCAAGCTTCTGTCGAAGACATCGACGTCCAAGCCCGGATCCTGTCCCGCTGGGGGCAGGAGGGGGAGGACCTTCGCGCGCTTCTCCCTCACGGCGGGATGTCTGCGCGTCATCGCCGCGCAACTCCCTCCCGGTCCGGCCTCGAGCAGCACGTGCGTGCCGTCCACGGCGAGCAGCGTGTCGAGCGCCGCCCAGAACTGGACGGGTAGAGCGAGCTGCGCGGCCCAGAACTCGGGCGTCGACGCCTGCTCGGGACCGACCGGCAGGCCGGTCCTCGTCGACACGACGGTGATCTCGGGCGCGGACAGCCGGACACCGTCGAACGCGGCCTCGAACTCGGCTGCGGCCCCGGCGCAGACGGGGCTGTGGAACGCCTGCCGGGCACGTGCAGGCTGACATGCGAACCCGTGGGCGGCCAACGCCCGCACCACGGCCTGGAGCTCTTCCGCGGGACCTGCCAGCACCACTTGACGTGGCGTGTTGACGGCCCCGACCACCACATCACCGACGAGGTGGGGGACCACGTCACCGACCGTGCCGGCGACCGCGACCATGCCACCGGGCACGGTCTTGGCCATGGCCCGGCTGCGTCCGGCCATGATGCGACCGGCGGCGCCGACGTCGAACACCTTCGCGACCGCCGCCGCGGCCAGCTCACCCACGCTGTGCCCGATCAACGCCGACGGCGTGACACCACGCGCGATGACCGCCGCACCCAGCGCGTGGCCGAGTCCGAACAGCAGCGGTTGCGCCCGTGACGCGTCGTCGAAGAGCGGACCGGGAACAGCCGAGAGCCATTCGTCCCTCAACTGCTTACCGTCGTTGCCGAGCGCCGCGAAGAACGAGTCCATCGCGGCCTGGAAAACCGGCTCGTCGCGGTACAGCCCCACACCCATTCCGTGGTGCTGAGCGCCTTGGCCGGGAAACATCAGCGAAACGTTCTGCGCAGACATACGGTCTCCCCAACAGCCGCATGTTTCGTGCACGCTGAAGACACCGTCCGTCGAACGGATTTCTAAGCGATCTTCAGCGGAGCGCGCCGAGAAAACTCAGTCGGTCTGGTCCTTCTTGGGATCGACGAGGTTCTTGAGCCCGTTCCACACGAGTTCGGAGTTCAACTTTACAATCGTCTCTTTCGGTACATCCCGGTTTTTCCACCACCAGGCGACCAACGCGTTGCCGGCCCCCTGGATCGACTCCGCGAGTGCGCGGATGGCGCGCTCGCGTTCGAGTTCGCTCGGCAGGTCGAGCGGCGGCATCTTGTGCAGGAGCATGGCCATCGCCTCGGTGGCCATCCGTTCGACCTGGTCGTGCACGTCCTTGGCAGCCTGATCGGCCGGTTTGTCAAGAAAGAGGATGCGCCAACCGGCTTCGTTGTCGGCGATCCAGCTGAAGAACACCTCCGTGGTGCGATGGAAGAGCTCCTCCATCGTGGTGGCGTCCGCCGGGTCGGCCCAGTGGCTGATCAGGGCCCCGGCATGGTGCTGCACAACGCTGATGTACAGGTCCGTCTTGGACTTGAAGTGGTCGTACAACCCCGGCGTGGTGATGCCGGCAGTGCGCGCGATCTTCCGCATGGAGGCCTGGTCGTACCCCCGTGCTGCGAAGACCTCGGTCGCCGCGGCACGGATCACCGCTCCTCGCTCGCTGAACGACAAGCGGGAAGTCGACTGGCCACGCCTCTGCTGCTGCTCGGACATCGGAACGAGCTTAACGCTGAACCTGACACCTGTCAGGTAGGCCTGCTCGTTGTGGCGCAGATCACTATTTCTGGGGTTGCTGGGCACCTGTCTCCGACGTTCCGCCCGATTGACTTGCCCTCCCAGCCTGATTGAACGGGTCTTCGCCGTGGGGCCGAACGGCAAAGCGGCCGCTGCTCCACCTGGTCGGTTTCGCTGCCCCGTGCCGTCAAGCGTGCCGCCGTGAAACCTCGGCGCCACAAGGCTTTTAGTCCACCCACCCTGGATGATCGGCGGGAGTTCACGGCGCTCCTCGTCATCGACCCCGCCAAGGATCTGAGCGCGGGGCTGCCGGGGGACCTCACCCGGAAGATCCGTCGCGATGCCGGCTTCCCGTCATCCGCGCGTAGACCACGATGTTGTCCCGGTAGCTGCCCGCTTTCCGGTCGAAGTGCCCGCCACAGGTGACGAGCCGCAGTTCGGGTCCCTCGACGTGGCCGTATACCGCTTGCGTGGGGAAGCGGTCTTTCGGGTGCTGCTCGACCCGCTGGATCGTGAACGACGCGGCCGAGCCGTCGGCCCGTTCCACTGTTACCTGGTCGTTGGGTCGCAACTCGCGCAGGTCGTGGAACACCCCCTGCCGGCCCTGCCAGTCGACGTGCGCGGCGAGCAGGGCGGGCCCGCTCTCTCCTGGAGTCGGCGAGCCGGTGTACCAGCCAACGGTTCCGGCATCGGCCGGGACTTCCATGGTGCGGTCGGCGCGCAGCCCGAGGTCGACGATGCCGGTGGTGTCGACGCCGATCGCCGGGATGGTCAGCCGCGTAGGGCGAGATGCGCCGAGCACGCCCGTCGACGGTGGGTTCTGCGGTGTGCCCGATGCTGGAGCGAAAGCTGTTCCGGCTGGTTTGTGCGCCGGCGCGGTGAGGGCCGTGTCGGCCGGGTGGACGTCACCGGTGCGCGTCAGAAGCGTCACGCCCAGTGCCGCTGCCATCCCCGCCAGTAGGAACTGCGTGCTCCGGCGGGGATGGCGTCGCGAGCGGTCGCGCATGCGCTAGCTGCTCCTACGTGCACGACGTGCCGCAACAGCGGTAGCGGAGGCGATACCGAGCCCGACGAGCCCGAGGAGCGGCAGGGCGCCCGAGTCGTCGGCGGTCGGGTCAGCCACGGTGGAGCCGTCGCCCGTGTCGATCCCGTTGATGGGCGGCGGCTCGGCAGCCCGGGTCCGGCGGGATGTCGGAACATGGCTGGGCGCCGGGAGGTTCTCGCAAGCGATGCCGTCGTTGTCCGCGTCGAGCTGGTGGTGATTCACCGCGGCGGAATCGAAGAACCGCTGCGCTTCGGCCTGGTTGGCGAAGTCCGCGCAGTCGCGATCTTGTGCGTTCGCGACTCCGACGATCGACAGCGCGGCACATGTCGCAAGAACAGCGCCGCCGGCGAGCCTGGAAAGCAGCATGTCGCACATTCCTTCCATATGTGATGAAGTCGTCTCCGTCGTGAAACAGCTATGACCGGCTGTCCGGCGAGTCCGGAACCGGGTGCTTGACAGTTGGTGGTGTCCAGCCGGGTCGATCACGGGGTGACGTTCGTGGCCTGGTCCTGGTAAAGCCCGGAGGAACACTCGGTGAGGTCGGTCGAGGCGCGTGCGCGGGCGGAGCTGTGACCCCGGCCGTCACGGCCAGGATGGGCGAGACGGCGGTGGTGCACCCCCGCGTATCCGGCGACCTCCTCCCGAACCGACCTCAACCCTGAAGACGCTAACTCGGTCCTTTGCCCGGTTGAAGGCGCCGGCGGTGCGTTCACCCGATCCGTCAGCGCCATGGCCCTAGCAGGGACATGCCACCGCACCGCGGTCGCCGACAGTGCACGGCCGACGCCGCCGATGTGCAGGTCGGCATGTCACCCACCGACCCGCTTGAGCGTGACGGTGCAGCCGAGATGAGAACCTGGACGAACCGCGGTGTCCTTCTTCCACCGAGCCAGGGCGGCGCAGTCCGATTCGGACGAGACAAGGTCCGCAAACCCGGGAGTCGCGCTGTCGGGTGCCCGCTCCGGCGTGGTCACCCGACGGCGTGACCGGCTCGCGTCCAGGCCGATCGCCGGGCACTACCGGTTCTCGCCGTCGAACAGGGTGACCGGGCTTGGCTTTGATACGGGATCCCGATGCGGAACCGTGGCATCCCGGGTACGTCGGTCGGGACATTCCACGCCATTTTGAATCGGGTTGTCCGCAGATTTCGGGATTGAAACCGCAGAGTGGACGAATTGGTCGTCGAGGGATTATCTTCGCGATCGGTTCAGCTCTTTCGTTGACGGAACTTCGAGGGCTGCATGTCGGCAGACAGATCCGGCTCGGTCGGAGCGCGGGAAGTCAGAGGACTCGTAGCGATGTTGCTGGAACGTCCTCGCAAGCTGAGCCGAGCGCTGCCAGTGGTCGTCCTCGTGGGCCCGCGAGGCGCGGGGAAGACGGCGTTGCTGGAGGATGCCGACGCCAGGTACGCCGATCGCGTGCCACGCGTGCTGTTGGACTTCGCGGCGGTGCCTGTCGACATGACTCCAGCGGAGGCGTTCCGCCGCTTGGCCCGAGGGCTTGGCCGGTACTGCCCGCAGTTCGGCAGGTTGCCCTTCCCGTTGGTCGACATCTGCACGGCGGTGAGCGTCGCGGCGGACGGGGCGAGCGGCGCGGAGAGCTCGTTGCCCGGCCAGGACTCGCGCGTGGTGAGCGAACTGGTCCGACCCGTCCTGGACCTGGCACTGGGCTCCAGCCAGTGGCTCTCGGCTGTCGACGCCCTGTTGAAGGTGATCGACATCGCGAACCGGCGGCGGGTGTTGCGGCGGTTGGGGACGGTGTCCCGCGGCCAAGGGGACGCCAGGGACGTCATGGTGGCGCTGCGGGATGCGGTCGGCGATGGGGCCGTCGGCCAGGAAATGGTCGATCGCGTGGTCGCCAGGGCGTTCCGGGCCGACCTGCGGGCGGCTTTCACCGGGTGGTTCGACCGGAACCGGCGGACGGCCAACTGCCTGGTGCTGCTCGACAACGTCCACCTGCCCGCGGGTCGGGAATTCCTGAAGGTGCTCGCCGCCACGGCCGACCGGGGACCGGACCCGATGGCCGTCGTCGCGGCCGGCGGCCAGTGGGATTCGTCGTGGGACGTCCAGTGGCAGCGTCCGGGGATTCCCGCCATGTTGATCGCGGAAGCGGGCAGGGCGGTCACGGCGGCCAGGGCGACCACCGCCGCGGCCACGGTTGCTGTGCGCATGTGCACTCCTTGCTCCGAGCGGCGTAGTTCCGCCGGATTCAACCCCTTCGAACGCCCGGAGGACACCGAACCGCGGTGGTTCACAGATGCCAGGGAACACGGCGTGGTCCTGATGACCGTTCGGGTCGTGGGGGTCCGCGCACGGTATCCGCCCGGTTGCGGTCGCACTACGCTTCGCGTGCACATCCGCGGGTGGGACCCGACACGTTGGAGGCGCGAGCGCGGTGATCCGGATCGATGCCCACCACCACTTCTGGCACCTCTCCGCCCGGCCGCAGGAGTGGCTCGACGATCCGGCCCTGGAACCGATCCGACGTGACTTCGGGCCCGCGGACCTGCGTGCGGTGACCGAACGGGCGGGGGTGGACGCCACCATCCTGGTCCAGGTGCTCCCCGATGTCGACGAGACGGCGGAGTTCCTGGTGCTGGCGGGGGAGTCCGAGCTGGTCGCGGGCGTCGTGGGGTGGGTGGACCTCACCGCGCCGGACGTCGCCGAGCAGCTGGACCGGCTGCGCCGCGGACCGGGCGGCGACCGGCTCGTGGGCGTGCGGCACCTGGTGCAGTCCGAGCCCGACCCGGACTGGCTGGTGCGTGCCGACGTGCTGGCCGGGCTGCGCGCGGTGCGCGACGCCGGGCTCGGCTACGACCTGCTGACGCGACCACACCAGCTGACGGCGGCGCTGGAGGCCGTGCGGGCGGTGCCGGACCTGGTGTTCGTGCTGGACCACCTGTCCAAACCGGACATCGCCGGTCGGGTGCGCCGGCCCTGGGCGGACCGCTTGGCGGCGCTGGCCGCCGAACCGAACGTGGTGGCCAAGGTGTCCGGCCTGGTCACCGAGGCGGACTGGACCCGGTGGACCGCGGCTGACCTGCGGCCTTACGTCGACGTCGCGCTGGAGGCGTTCGGGCCCGATCGGCTCATGGTCGGTTCCGACTGGCCGGTCTGCCTGCTGGCCGCCGACTACGAACGCGTGTTCGCCACCGCGGCGGAACTCCTCGCCGGGTGTTCCGCCGCGGAGCGGGACCAGGTCTTCGGCGGCACGGCCGCCCGCGTCTACCGGTTGGGGAACGGCTGATAGCCATTCGCTGACGTGGCACGATCACCGGCCACAGCCGAACCGCAGGAGCGCCATGAGCAAGGTCCGTGCCCCGTTGTACGTCGAACCGCCGGTGGTAGCCGCCGGTCTGCTGTTCGGCGCGCTCTCGGTCGGCCACCTCGTCGCCCAGTTGGTCGGCGCCGCCGGGATCAGAACGGGGTGGTGCCGGCGGTCCAGGTCTTCGCCCAGTCCGCGCGCATGCCGGTGGCGGCGAGGTCGCCGAAGTCGACACCGGCGAACGGGGCGGCGAGGTAGCGCACCCGGTCGTGTTCCGGGCCGATCCTGCTGACCGTGACCAGCGCGAGCCGGTAGTGGGGCGCGGCGTTCTTGCCGGTGGCGATCTCGTTGTGGGTGAGGTAGAAGTCCTCGGCTCCTTCGATGCGCGCCTTGACCTCGATCCGGATCGACGGACCGCGGTCGGCCGGTACGGACAGGACGTCGTAGCCGGGGTTGTTGAACGCCTGCTCGTGCGGTTCACGTCCCAGCGCGCGTTCGGTGGCGAGGACCAGGTCGATGCCCCGCCGTTCGACGGCCTTGGTCTCCCTGGCCCGGATCGGCGCGTCGGCCGCGATCCCGGTCTCCACCACGTGCAGCGGCAGCATCAGCGCGGCGGTCACGATGAGAGGGGGCTTGGTGGCCAGCTGAGCCTGCCGGTCGAGCAGTGCCAAGCGGTTCTCGCGGCGGACGCGGAGGTCGTGGGCCTTGCGTCGCAGGCCGTCGGCGCTCTCCTTGGGCTTGACGCCGCCGCGCTCCTTCTCCTCCGCGAGGGCCGCCTCCTCCAGCAACCGGTTCGACTCGTCGGTCAGCCGCTGGTCGACGCGCTTGCGGGTCCGCTCGACCTGGGCGAGGCGACGGGGCGCGACCTCCGCCAGGTACTCCTGCACCTGGTGGCCGATGATCCACGACCGGGCCCGGGACTCCGCCTCACCCAGCCAGGGCGCCGTCACGGCCGCGGTGCGCGGCGCGGCGACGCAGTCCAGGTACGGCGCGGGGCCCGCCGGCACGACGTGGCCGTCGGCATCGACGCGCGCGTAGCCGAACCTCCGGGCGACGGAGTCACCGGTGCCGTCCACGACCTCCTCCACGACACCGACCAGCAGTTGCGGCTCATCGACCTCGGGGGAGACCAGGACGGTGCCGCGTTCGAGAGCGGGGCGCAGCTGCGTGGACGTCAGCTCGATCACCGCGTTGTGCAACGGGTGACCGGGGGCCAGCAGGTCGGCACGCGGGCGGCCGTCGACCGCGATGTGATCGAGGTCGAACGTGACGCGCTCGTAGCGGCTCACGACGGGGCCGTGCCTGGTGACCGCGCGGACGGCGGCGGGCACGTGGGTGATCTCGAAACGTCCGCGCTCGCGTTTCACGAGCTTGCCGCCCAACCGCTGGAACGCCTGGCGGAACGCCCACTCCACGTAGTGGGGTTGCAGGCGGCGGGCCCGCGCCTCTTCCACGAGTCGTCGGGTGTGCGCCAGGTCGGCCTCCGACAGGGTGTCGTGGGCGAGTGCGCGTTCCTCGAGGAGCTCTTTGAGGCCGTGGGCGACCGAGCCGTCGATGACCCGCTCCATCCTGGCGCGGGTCTCCGGGAGGTCCCCGTACCGGATGGCCTCGATCAGCAGGTCGCGCAGCGGCGTCTCGTCGAAGGCCGAACCCAGGACGTCGAAGACCTTGCCGCCGTACGCCTTGCGCTGCTCCTCGACCTTCTCCAGCAGGCGGGTGAACACCGCGCCCTCGCGGGTGTTGGCGGCCACGAGGTTCCACAGCCGGCACACCTCGGTCTGGCCGATCCGGTGCACGCGGCCGAACCGCTGCTCGATGCGGTTCGGGTTCCACGGCAGGTCGTAGTTGACCACCAGGTGGGCGGCCTGGAGGTTGAGGCCTTCGCCCGCCGCGTCGGTGGCCAGCAGGACCCGGCAGGCCGGGTTCTTGGTGAACTCCTCGGTGATGGTCCGCCGCTCGGCACGACGGACGCCGCCGTGGATCGCCCGCACCGCCTCGGGCTCGCCGTAGAGCGAGCGGATCTTGCGGGCCAGGTGGTCCAGGGTGTCGCGGTGCTCGGTGAAGATGATCAGCTTGCGCGGTGTCGCGGCACCCGGGTGGATGAGGTCGTTGTCCTCCAGGATCCTGCGCAGCTCGACCCACTTGCGGTCGGTGTCCAGGCCTCGGACCCGGTGCGCGACGCGGATGAGCCGGTCGAGGTCCGCGAGTTCCGCGTCGAGTTCGTGGATCGTGCGCGCCGTGGTGGCCGCGTCCAGCAGCTCCTCCTCGACCCGCTCGACCTCGTCCGCGCTGTGCTCGCCGTCGTCCCAGGCGTCGAGGTCCACGGGGACCGGGTCCTCGGCGGGCACGCGTCCGTTGGCCAGGTCGTCGCGGTGGCGCTTGAGCCGCGCCGCCCGTCGCACCAGGGACTGGTGGATGGCCTGGGGACTGGAGGCCAGGCGTCGCTGGAGCACGGTGAGCGCGAAGCCGACGGTGTTGCGGCGCTTGTCGTCCAGCCGGGCGGCGCGGTTCATCCCCTCGCGCACGTACTCGGTGACCCGCTCGTAGAGGTCCTGCTCCTCGGCGGTGAGCTCGTAGGGCACCGTCTGGGCGATGCGCTCGGGGAACAGCGGCCGACCGTCGAAGGTGAGCAGGTCTTCCTTGACCATGCGGCGCATGAGCCCGGTGGTGTCCGCGTTGTGCAGGCCGGCCTTGAACCTGCCCTCGAAGCCGTCGCGCTCCAGCAGGGTCAGGAAGAGCTGGAAGTCCTCCTCCTTGCCCGAGTGCGGCGTGGCCGTCATCAGCAGCAGGTGGCGGGTGCGGTCGCGCAGGGTCTCGCCGAGCTGGAACCGCCGGGTCTTGGTGAGCTTGCCGCCGAAGTAGTGCGCGCCCATCCGGTGCGCCTCGTCCACGACGACCAGGTCGAACTCGGCGTCGTCGAGCTGCGCGAGCAGGTCGGCGTTGCGCGCGAGCTGGTCCATCCGGGCGATGAGCAGCGGGTACTGCTCGAAGACGCGCACGCCCAGCGCGGCGTCGGCCATGGCCGTGGTGAGCACGTCGAAGCGCAGGCCGAACTTGAGGAAGAGCTCGTCCTGCCACTGGTCGACCAGCCCTCCCGGGGCCACCACCAGGCAGCGCTTCACGTCGTCGCGCAGCAGTAGTTCCTTGATGTACAACCCGGCCATGATCGTCTTGCCCGCGCCCGGGTCGTCGGCGAGGAGGAACCGCAGCGGTGTGCGGTCGAGCAGTTCGCCGTAGACGGCCCGGATCTGGTGGGGCAACGGCTGCACGTCGCTGGTCGCCACCGCCAACATCGGGTCGAACAGCCCGGCGAGGGAGATCCGCTGCGCCTCGGCGGCCAGGCGGAAGTCGTCGGCGTCGGCGTCCAGCGGGCGGCCGCCGGCGTCGGAAGCGGCGAGCTTCACCTCGTCGGTGCGGAAGAGCACCTGCTGGCGCAGCCCTCCGTCGAGGGTCTTGTAGGTCAGCTCCAGAGCGTCGGAGCCGTGCCACTGCGCGGCGATCACCAGGACCGCCTCGCCGGACACCACCCCGGTCACCCGAACCCCGGACACGAGATCCTCGAGCCGCACCCGTCACCTCCAGACCGACCAGCCGCAGACCTACTGCTGACCATCGGGATCGGCACCGCATCCGTTATCGGAGGGGGCGTTCCCGTGCCCGGACGGGTGTCCTACCCTCGGTTGCCCGATCCACCCCCGACCCTTCGGCGAGGCATGGACAAGACAGAGCGCGAAGAAGTCCGCCGCCTCGCGGAGGACTTCAAGCAGTGGACCCGGCGAGCGGCCGAGGTGCGGTCCTGGCGCAGCGCCGTGCTGACCGCGGCCAAGCGCGACGAGCAGGCGCTGGCCGCACGCGGCGTTCACGTCGCACGGTCCGGCCAGACCGCGTGGCGGGTGGTGCCGCTCCAACCGGACGACGCCGCCGTCGTGCGGCGCTTGGCGGAGCGCGCGAACCTGTCGACGCTCACGGCCGACGATCGTGCCCTGGTGAAGGTGCTCACCGAGAACGCACCCCAGACGCTCGCGGAGGTCGCGCCCGCCCTCGGTGTCCGCCGGTTCTTCACCGGTTCGGCCAAGAAGCAGGCGGCCGGCGCCGCCGCCGAACGGTTGCGCCGCCAGCACGCCACGGTGGTCGGGACCGGCGGTCCCGAGCGACTGGAGCGGATCGGCACGTTCACGACGCTGGTCGACGCGGACCGGCTGGGCCTCGACGCGCTGCTCGACCCGGTCCTCGGCCTCGACCTCGTCGCCGGGAACGGCCCGCACGCGGTGATCCTGGAACGGCCGGACTTCGCCGGTCTGCCCGGGGCGTTGGACGACATCGCCTACGTTGTCGCCGGTGAAGCCGCCTATCGCAAGGCCGCGTACGAGGCCGGTGAGGAGGTCCGGCAGGCGGAGGTGCGACGGGTGCTGGAGGGGATGTCCGTGGACGCGCTGCGGACGGCCACCCGCGACCGCCTCAGGCTCGGTCCCCTGTCCGAGGCGGGGATCGGGACCGTGCAGCAGGTGCTGGACCAGGGCATGTCCCTGCAGGGGCTGGTGGGCGTGGGTGAGACCTCGGCGCGGCGCACGCTCGGCGCGGCGCGGACGCTGCGGCGGACCACGTACGAGGAGATGCCCGTCCGCGTCGACATCACCAAGCGCCACCCGGAGGCGACCCGGTTGCTGCGCCGCCTCGCCGAGTGGGACACCTCCCGCCGGACCCGGGGTGCGGCGGCCGACCTGGAGCGGGCCGCCGAACTCGCGCAGCTGGGGAAGGCCATCCAGCGGGACACGAGCCACCTGCTGGTCGTGCCGACGAGATCGGTGCCCGCCGCGGAGCTCGGCGAGGCCGTCCGAACCGTCACCAGGCGTGCCGAGCTGCTGTTCGACACGTCCTCGGCGACTCAGGGCAACGCCGACGCCGACCCGTGGGACGACTTCCTCGCCCGCCCCGCCGACTACTTCGCCATGCTCGCCGAACTCGGCTTCCTCACCGAGGACGAGAAGGCCTCGCACGGCGACCTCCCGGACGAGATCATCGAGGCGGTGCTCGACCAGCCGCTCAGCGGTGAGCACCTGACCGCGTCGCTGCGCGGCTACCAGAGCTTCGCGGCGCGCTTCGCCCTCGTCCAGCGCAAGGTCGTCATCGGTGACGAGATGGGGCTCGGCAAGACCGTCGAGGCGCTCGCCGTCCTCGCCCACCTGCGCAGCGGCGGTGACACCCACTTCCTGGTGATCTGCCCCGCCGCGGTGGTGACCAACTGGGTGCGCGAGGTGGCCGGCAAGTCGAAGTTGTGCGCGCACCGGCTGCACGGGCCGGACCGCGACCGCGCGGCCCACGTCTGGCTGCGTGACGGGGGCGTCGCCGTCACCACGTACGAGAGCCTCAAGTGGGGAGAGTCCGTGCTGCGGCGGGTGCGCGCCCTCGCGTGCGTCGTCGTGGACGAGGCCCACTACATCAAGAACCCGCAAGCCCAGCGCACGATCAGGACGAATCACCTGGTCGGGCGATCGGAGCGGGCGATCTTCCTCACCGGCACGCCGTTGGAGAACAAGGTCGAGGAGTTCCGCAACCTCGTCTCCTACCTGCGGCCGGACCTGAAGGTCGACGCCACGGACCTCTCCCCGAGGGCGTTCCGGCGGCAGGTCGCGCCCGCCTACCTGCGCCGCAACCAGGAGGACGTGCTCACCGAGCTGCCGGAGCTCATCGAGGTGGACGAGTGGCTGCCCCTGTCCTCGGACGACGAGGTCGCCTACCGCACCGCGGTGCGGCAGGGGAACTTCATGCAGATGCGCCAGGCGGCCATGCGGGGGACGAAGTCCGAGAAGGTGCAGCGGCTGGTCGAGATCGTGCGTGAAGCGGAGGAGAACCAGCGGCGGGTCATCGTGTTCTCCTACTTCCGGGAGGTGCTCGACCTGGTCGCCCGATCGCTGCCGGGGCCCGTGTTCGGTCCGCTGACGGGTTCGGTGCCCGCGAGCCGCCGGCAGGAGATGGTGGACGGGTTCTCGTCGTCCAGGCACGGCGCGGTCCTGGTGGCGCAGATCGTGGCAGGCGGCGTGGGGCTGAACATCCAGTCCGCGTCGGTGGTGATCATCTGCGAACCCCAGCTCAAGCCGACCACCGAGACGCAGGCCATCGCGCGTGCCCACCGGATGGGGCAGGTGCAGTCGGTGCAGGTGCACCGGCTGCTGTCCGAGGACGGCGTCGACCAGCGGATCACCGAGTTGCTCGCGGGCAAGAAGCAGCTCTTCGACGACTTCGCCCGGGTCAGTGACATGGCAGGTGCCGCACCGGAGGCCGTCGACCTGTCCGAGGCGGAACTCGTCCAGGAAGTCATCGCCGCCGAGCGCAAGCGGCTGTTCGACCGCGACCGCGCCGAGGCATGAGCGGCGGGTCTGCCCGTGGTGAGGACGCGACGGGCGTAGGGTCCGGGCATGGCCGTCGGTGGGAGCAGGAGGGCACGTGCGGCGCGCAAGCGGAAGCGCCGGATGGAACGCGTCGAGCACGACCTGTCCGCGCAGGAGTGGAACGCGCTCAAGGCGGCGTGGGGTGGGTGCGCTTACTGCGGCGCTGCCGGCGTGCCCCTCCAGAAGGACTGCGTGCAGGCGCTGTCCCGCGGCGGGCGGTACACGCTGGACAACATCGTGCCGGCGTGCGGGTCCTGCAACGCGAGCAAGTGCAACACCGAGGTGACCGGCTGGCTGCGGCGCAAGCGGCTGGACGAGCGGGCGTTCCTGCTCCGGCACGTGGAGGTCAACGCCGAACTGGCGGCGCGGTTCGGGAGCTCGGCGGGCGCGAGTTCTGACGTGTCTCCGGCCTGACGGTCGAGATCCGGTGCGTTGCCGCCCGTGTGCATGATCGACCACAACGGACTGTCCGATGTGGATGGCACGGGGTTCGCGCGGGTAGCGGTCAGCTGACCAGGCCGTGCCGGTACGCGTAGACGACGGCTTGGACGCGGTCGCGCAGGCCGAGCTTGGCGAGGATGCGTGACACGAACGTCTTCACGGTCTCCGGGCTGAGCACCAGGTGGGCGGCGATCTCGCCGTTGGACAGGCCGTCCGCGATGAGGTGCAGGACCTCCAGCTCGCGCGGCGTGAGCGGGGTGTCGTGCGGGGTGGGTGTCGCGGGCCGGATGCGGGTGGCGAACTTGCCGACCAGCTCACGCGTCACGTCGGGGTCGAGCAGCGCCGCGCCCGAGGCCACCGTCCGGATCCCGTGCAGCAGCTGGTCCGGCGGTGCGTCCTTGAGCAGGAACCCGCTGGCTCCGGCCCGCAGCGCCTCGTACACGTACTCGTCCAGGTTGAACGTGGTCACCACGAGCACCTTCACCGGCCGCGGCACGTCGGCGCCCGCGAGCAGCCGGGTGGCGGAGATGCCGTCGAGCACCGGCATGCGGACGTCCATCACCACGACATCGGGTTCCAGCCGGCGCCCGAGGTCGACCGCGGTCTGCCCGTCGCCGCAGTCGCCGACCACTTCGAGGTCGGGTTGGGCGTCGATGATCGTGACGAGCCCCGTGCGGACGAGCACCTGGTCGTCGCAGACGAGGACCCGGATCACGACCGGTGCTCCGCGGGGATGCGGGCGCGCACGTGGAAGCCGCCGTCGGCGCGCTCGCCCGCGCTGAAGTCGCCGCCCAGCACGCCGACCCGCTCGCGCAGCGCGGCCAGGCCGCGTCCGCTGCCGCCGGGGGAGTCGGTCGGAGCGGCGGCGGGGTCCGTGCCGACCTCCACGGTGATCTCCCGTTCGCCGTGGTGGACCCGGACGCAGGTGCGGCTGCCGCGGGCGTACTTGAGGGCGTTGGTCAGCGCTTCCTGCACGACCCGGTACGCCACCGGGCCCGCGCTGCCGCTCGGCTCCGCGGTGCCGTTCTCGGTGAACTCGACCGGCTGGCCGGCACGGCGGGTCCGCTCCACGAGCGTGCGCAAATCGTCGGCGGGCGGCGTGCCGTGGTCGGGGTTGAGCACGTCGAGCAGGTGCCGGAGGTCGGTGAGGGCCTGCCGCCCGGTGTCGGTGACGGCGGTGAGCGACTCGTCGAGCCGCTCCGGTTTCGCGGTCAGGTACCGGGCGGCCTCGGCCTGCACGACCATCGCCGTCACGTGGTGCGTCACGACGTCGTGCAGCTCGCGGGCGATACGGGTGCGCTCGGCGGTGCGGGTGTCCTCGGCGATCCGACGCCGCCGCTCGGCCTCCGCGACCCTGGTGGCGCGCAGCCACGACCCGAGGGCCCACAGCAGCACCAGCACCAGGTAGAACGTCACGAACTCGGTCAACGGCTCGCCGCCGCCCGACAAGGGGAACAGGGACGCGAGCACCACGTACACCGCCGAGAACGCGACCGCGGCGAGCCGCCGCCCCCGCTCCAGCCGTGCCGCCGTGGTGAACACCACGATCGCGAGCGCCGCTCCCGCGAACGTGTGGTAGCCGCGCAGCTGGTCGACCGCGAACCCCAGTGAGATCGCGGCGAGGGACGCGACCGGCCACCGGCGGCACGTGGCGAGGGGAACGGATTGCAGGGTGATGGCGACGAGGGCCAGTGCGTCGAACGGGCGGTCCGGCACGCCACCGAGCCGCGTGCCCTGCGCGTGGAGCGCGGGCAAGAGCGATCCCGCGAAGAGCGCCAAGCCGGTCAGGGGGTACCAGAGCGTGTGCCGGCGCCAGAGCTCCGGGACCCGCCGAACTCCGATCACCGGACCGAGCTTAGGCGCTTGGAAGCCTGAAAGCTTCGAAAGCCTGGAAAGATCAAAAGACTCTTGAAGCTTCTCAGGGGTTCATCGTGAAGGTCGTTGCCCCGCGCCGGCCCGATTCCCTATCCTGCGCGGGACAAGGGGCATTCCTCCTGTCATCACCACTTCGACTGGGGGACCCTTTGCGTACTTCCCGTGGCGTTGGAGCCTGCGTTGCCGCGCTGCTCGTAGCGTCGACACTGGTAGGCGGTGCGCCTGCCGCCATGGCGGCGGAGCCGCCCGCCGCGCCGTACACGGCGTTCACGGCGCACTTCGCGGGCTGGGGCTACATCGACGGGAACTTCTCGTACGAGAGATCCCGGAGCACGGTGAACGTATACCAGCAGAACGCGAACGGCTACGCGTTGTCGATGATGGCGTCCACCACCGGCCACCACCACAGCTTCAACGTGTCGCCGCCGAACGGGACGCGGTTCGAGGCGGGTCGGTCGTACCCGGCGCAGACCGGCTTCTACACCTCCGACTCGGTGACCATCTTCAACATCGGCGGCGACGGCCAGGGGTGCGAGGGCGCGGCGGCGACCTCGGGCACGCTCAACGTCCACGAGGCCGTCTACGACGAGAGCAACGGGCAGTTCACCGCGTTCGCGGCCGACTACTCGATGCAGTGCGGCAGCGCGGGCCGGGTCGCCAAGGGTGAGATCCGGTTCCAGTCCAGCATCGGCTACCAGGCCACCGACAGCTGGGCCTACCGCCTGCAGTTCGGGCGCCAGCCGGCGGACCAGCAGGGCACGCCGATGGAGGTCCCGGTCGAGGTGAACGGCACCCTGCCGACGACCTTCGGCGAGGCGTCGCTGTCGGGCGCGGACCCCGCCGCCTTCCGGATCACGGGGAACACCTGCTCGGGGAACACCCTGTCCTACGGGCAGAAGTGCGCGCTGACCATCACGCCGACGGCCACCGAGCTCGGTGAGCAGACGGCGGTGCTGACGCTGCTGGAGGACTCCGTCGCGGGCAGCGTCAGGCGCCTGCTGTCGCTGGAGGGCTACGACGCCCGCACCGACGAGGGCACCTACTACCCGCTCTCACCCAGCCGCGTGCTGGACACCCGTTCCGGTCTCGGCGCGCCCGTGGCGAGGGTCGGTTCGGGCCAGGCGCTCCGCCTGCAGCTGACCGGCCGGGGCGGTGTGCCGGTTGAGGCGTCGACCGTCGTGCTCAACGTGACCGTCACCGAACCCGTCGGCTCGGGCCACATCTCCGTCTACCCCACCGGCGTGCCACGGCCGACCGTCTCCTCGCTGAACTACACGCCCGGCTGGACCGGGGCCAACTCGGTCACGGTGAAGGTGGGCGCGGACGGCGCGGTCAACCTCTACAACCACGGTGCGGCCGTCCACCTCGTCGCCGACGTCAACGGCTACTACTCCAAGGGTCGCCCCTGCTGCCAGGGGTACATGGGCGGGCAGTACCAGGCGCTGGCCAGGCCGGTGCGCCTGGCCGACACCCGTGAGTGGGGCAACGGCCGGCTGCCGGCGGGCTACTACATCAACGTGACCGCGGACTGGGGCGACGACATCAACTGGAGGATCCGGGCGTTCGCGGTCAACATCACCGCCACCGAGCCGAAGGCCGCGGGCTTCCTCACCGCGTGGAACGGCAACAAGGACAACCTGCCGAACACGTCCGCGCTGAACTACGCGGCCAACACCACCGTGACGAACTTCGCCGTGGTGCCGAGCGCGAACTGTTACAACTGCGGGAAGGTCCTGCCGGGAATCGGCGTCTACACCAGCCAGGACACCCACGTCATCGTGGACATCGTCGGTTTCTACGACGACGCCTCCCTGCCGGGCGGGCTGCGCTTCGAGCCCATCGTGCCCAGTCGGATCGCCGACACCCGCACGGGTCAGGGCTGGCCGTCCGCGCTCGGCCCGGCCACCACCGCGACCATCGTCGCGCCCGACTCCCTCGTCCACGACCAGACCTGGGCGCTGGCGACCAACGTGACCGCCGTCGAGCCGACTGCGGCGACCTACCTGACCGTGTGGCCCGCCGGCTACACCGGGATCACCCGCCCCAACACGTCCAACCTCAACCCGGCCGCCGGGACGGTCGTGCCCAACGCCGTGCAGACCATGATCGGCCCCGATTACGGTTTCCACGTCTACAACAACGCCGGCCGCAGCCACGTCCTGGTGGACGTGGTGGGCACCTTCTACGACGCCTCGCCGTCGTCGGGCTCAGCCGAGCCCACGTCCCGCACCGCCTCGGCGGACACGTCCGACCGGGCCCGGGTGGCACCCCTGCCGACCCCGAAGGTCCAACCGCTGAGCCGTCCCCGCCCCGCGTAGTTCCCCGGCTGACGGGGCCGGCCACCACCGGCCCCGTCAGCCGTCCGCGATCAGTCGGGCAGGGCGGCCCGCAGCGCCTTGGCCGCACCGGCGGGACCGGCTCCGCGCACGGCAGGCTGGTCGAGCGTGACGGCTCGCGCGACCGTCGCTTCGGCACGGCCGTCGGCAGAGCCGGGTCACGCCGGTCCTCGGGCCCCGTGAGGGCCGTCCAGGAGGCGTACTACTCGGGACTGCCAAGAGATGTCCGCCATCGGGTCGGGCAACTGGGCCCGGCTGACCGGTCGGTGCGAGCACACCGGCTGAGGAGTCACCGGCGATCGGCCGCCGCGGCGGCGTAGCGGCGGGCCAGGTGTGCGAAGGCGTCCTTGAGCTCGGTCGGCCCGACGACCTCGATGTCGGCGTCGAACCGGCCGATGGCCGCGGCCAGTCCCGGCCAGGACCACGAGGCCAGGACGAGCCGGCAGCGGTCCGGGCCGAGTTCCTCGACCACCCCGTCGTGGACGAACGGTGACACCTCGGCGGCCGGGAGGTCGAGGATCACCTCGCCGCGACAGGGCAGGCCGCCGGAGAACCTCGTGGCGATGAAGGTGGCCACGTCCCCGCCGGGCAGGTCGCGCGGGGTGAAGCGGGGGCCGGTGGGCGTGCGCGGCGTGATCCGGTCGGCGCGGAAGGTGCGCCAGTCGTCGCGGTCGAGGTCCCAGGCGACGAGGTACCAGCGACCGCCCCAGGTGACGAGGTGGTGGGGTTCCGCCCGGCGCGGTGCGGCCGGGACGTCGTCAATCGCGGTGGCGTAGTCGAAGCGCAGCACCTCGCGGGCGTGGACGGCGCCGCTGATGGCCATCAGCACGGCACCGTCGAGCGGCGCGGCCCGTTCGACGGCGGTGACCTGGACGGTGTCGATGCGGTGGCGCAGCCGTGCGGGCATGACCTGCCGGACGGTGTGCAGCGCTCGCGCCGCCGCCTCCTCGATGCCGGCGCCGGTGGTGGTGGCGATCCGGAGCGCCACGGCCAGGGCGACGGCCTGCTCGTCGTCGAACAGCAGCGGCGGCAGCTCCGATCCCGCGCCGAGCCGGTAGCCGCCGTCCGGGCCCTTCGTGGTCACGATGGGGTAGCCCAGCTCGCGCAGGCGGTCGACGTCGCGGCGGACCGTGCGGGGGCTGACCGCCAGTCGGTCGGCCAGCTGCGTCCCCGGCCAGTCCCGGCGCGCCTGCAGCAGCGACAGCAGTGCGAGCAGTCGGGCTGAGGTCTTCGGCATGTGCTGCAGTCTGCCCGGAGAAGAGGACACACCCTGGCCGCTTCCCCTGCGACGGTGGGTCTCACATCAGAACCACGTCCGAGGAGCGACCTTGTCCGTCACGACCACTACCCACCTGAACTTCCGCGGCGACGCGCGTGCGGCGCTGGAGTTCTACCAGTCCGTGTTCGGCGGTGACCTCGCAGTCGTCACGTACTCCGACGCCGGGAGCGTCGGGGAGGAGTCCGAGGCCGACCTGGTGATGTGGGGCCAGGTGCGCGCCGGGAACGGCTTCCACGTCATGGCCTACGACGTGCCGTCGCGCCTGGGCTACGACCAGGGCGAGAACTCGTTCATCGTCTCCGTGCGCGGCGAGACCGCCGATGAGGTCACCGCCTACTGGGAGAAGCTCGCCACCGCCTCGACCGTCGTCGTCCCGCTGGGCCCGGCCGGCTGGGCTCCGGCCTACGGCATGCTGCGGGACCGATTCGGCGTCGTCTGGGTCGTCGACGTCGTCAGCGACCACAACGGCTGATCGCCTGCCGGGAACATGCTCGAAGACGCCCGTCCGGCTGAGCCCTGACCAGCACGGAGCCCCGCTCGGCCTACCACGGCGGAGCGGGGCTCTGCGCTGGTCAGGTGAGGAGGTCGTGCCGGCTACTCCTCGACCACATCCTCAAGCCAGGTGCAGTCGGTGTCCGGCGATGGTGTCAGGAGGGTTGCCGGCCTACCCACTCGGCGAGGTGGACCGCAGCCGCCCTGGCTGTTTCCGCCGCTTCGTCGGCCGCGCACATCGCCTCGGACGCCGCCTTCACGGCGGCCTGTGCCCGCTCGGCGGCGTCACCTGCGCGCTGCGCAGCGGCGTAGGCGACCTCAGCCGGGTCATCGGCCCCGGCTTGCTGTGCCGCGTTGGCTGTCTCCCGCGCGAGCGCTGCGGCGGTACGTGCTTGGGCTCCCGCGTGGAAGGCGTTCTCCAGCACGGCTTCCGCGGCCTCGACGTGCGCCATGTCGTCCAGTGCCGCCGTTGCCTGTTCCCGGAGCGTCCGCACGTGCGATTCACGCACCACGATCTCGATGCCGTCACCGATCCTCAGGAACGCCACCTTGTCCAGGCTGCCGCGAAGGTCGATCGACACGTTGTCGTCCAGTTCCAAGCCAAGGCTCCGCACGACTTGATCCTGTCCCCAAGTCACGCCTTCACCACTTTCCCGCCCAGACTCGCGTTCGTCGTCACGGGTTGTTTCCTCTCTTGATTCGGTCGGTTGCCACGGCCACGGCACTCACCCTGCGTCCTCGACCGCGTCGGCGGGCTTCCCGCCGACCATCAGCACGGTCACGTCGGAGGTCGACAGCATCAGCGACTGGCCGGTCCGGTCGATCAGCACGGGGAACGTGCAGGACCGCCAGCAGCCCTCGTACGGCTGGACCGTGCCCAGGCGACCGTCGCGCATCACCACGCGCGTTCCCGGCCTGGGCCGTCCACTCGTGCCGGAGTGGTGCTCGTCCCACCACCGAGACGGGTTGGCGCCCATCCCGCCGATTTCGGCCACGGGCGCGTCCTCTCGTGTTCCAAGGCGGGTGAATCCGGTGCTGATCGGCGTAGGGCACTGCGGAAGCCGCATCACGTCAACGCCTGACCAATATTGGCGCACTGTGCCAAAGAGGTCCAGTACACCGATCGGTGGACTATTGGCTACGGTCTGTACGGCGATGGAGGTGCCACTTGGACGAGCTTGAGGGCGTGAGCGCAACGCTTGCGGCAAGGCGTCTCGGCTTGAGGCTGCGCGAGTTGCGTGGACGGGTCGACACGCTGCGGGTGGTCGACGTCGCCAAGGCGGCGGGGTTGAGCCAACCGACGTGGAGCCAGGTCGAGACCGGTGTGGCGATCCCGTCGGCTGACCACCTGGCTGCGGCGGCGAAGAAGCTGGAGGCGACGGAGAGCGAGCTTTCCGGGCTGATGGCGTTGCGCGAACGCGCCAAGCGGCGCGAGTGGTGGCACGACTACGACGACATCGCCTCACCCGCACTGCTGAAGCTGATCGGTTACGAAGCATCCGCCTCCGAGATCCGGATGTGCACCAGCGGCTGGGTGCCGGGACTGCTGCAGACCGACGATTGGGCGCGGGCGGCGATCAACCTGCCGGGTGCCAAGACGCGACCGGAGAACATCGATCGCGCCGTGGAGTTGCGGATGCGCCGGAGGGACGTGCTGATGAATCCGCAGGTTCACCTCCACGCCATCTGCGGCGAAGAGGCCGTTCGGTACCGACCCGGAGGTCGTCAGGTGCAAGTCGCTCAGCTCCGACACCTGCTGGAGATGGGCGAGGCCGACAACGTCACCTTCCAGATCGTGCCGTTCACCGCCGGGCTGCACCTGGGACACTCATCTCCGTACTCCCTGCTGGAGTTCGGAGCCGAGGACCCGCCGATGTTCCACCAGGAGCACGCGGCGGACGCGACGCTGAGCGACAACCCTGCCAGCGTGCGCAGGTGGAAGTACGTCTTCGGTGAGCTGGTGAAGATGGCGTTGCCCGTCGACGACAGTCGGCGGCTCGTCGAGACGATCTTGAAGGAGTAGGGGATGGAAGCTGTGCTGGCGACGTCGACCTGGCGCAAGTCGTCGCGTTCGACGCCGGACAATTCGTGTGTTGAGGTCGCCCGACCCGCCTCTGCGCGGGACATCGTCGGGCTGCGGGACTCCAAGAACCCGGACGCAGGACACATCACCGTGTCGGCCACCGCGTTCGCCGCGTTCCTGGGTGACGTCGTGCGCTGACCCGCGCCGGCGACGTACGACACCCCGGAGTCCCGGTACCGACTTCGGGGACTCTGTTGGCGAATCCGCTCCGTCGCCGTTGGACGACGGGGCGGAGCGCTGTGCACCACCGGCTCAGATGTCCCGGAACGTGCCGATCTCCGCGCCGAGCTGGTTGAGCCGGTCGGCGAGCTGCTCGTAGCCGCGGTTGATGACGTAGACGTTGCGCAGCACCGAGGTGCCCTTCGCGGCGAGCATCGCCAGCAGCACGACGACCGCCGGGCGCAGTGCGGGCGGGCAGATCACCTCCGCGCCGGACCAGTGGGTCGGACCCTCGACGTAGACGCGGTGCGGGTCGAGGAGGGTGACCTTGGCGCCCAGCTTGGTCAGCTCGGTCAGGTACAGCGCCCGGTTCTCGTACACCCAGTCGTGGATCAGGGTCGAGCCCTGCGCGGTGGCCGCGATGAGGGCGAAGAACGGCAGGTTGTCGATGTTCAGGCCGGGGAACGGCATCGGGTGGATCTTGTCGATCGGCGCGCGGAGCGTCGAGGGCCGCACGGTGAGGTCGACCAGCCTGGTCCGCTTGTTGGCCGCCGCGTACTCGGCGGTGCGGTCGTAGTCCAGGCCCATCTCCTCCAGCAGCGCGAGCTCGATCTCCAGGAACTCGATGGGCACCCGCCGGACGGTGATCTCCGAGGACGTGACGATCGCGGCCGAGATCAGGCTCATGGCCTCGATCGGGTCCTCGGAGGGGGAGTAGTCGATGTCCCGGTCGATCCGGTCGACGCCGTGCACGGTGAGGGTCGTGGTGCCGACCCCCTCGATGCGCACGCCCAGCTCGCCGAGGAAGAAGCACAGGTCCTGCACCATGTAGTTGGGGCTGGCGTTGCGGATGACGGTGACGCCGTCGCGGCGTGCGGCGGCCATCAGCGCGTTCTCCGTGACGGTGTCGCCGCGCTCGGTCAGCACGATCGGGCGCTGCGGCCGCACCGCGCGATCCACCTCGGCCTGGTACCTCCCGGCCGCCGCCTTGACCTCCAAGCCGAACGGCCGCAGCGCCACCATGTGCGGCTCCACCGTCCGCGTGCCCAACGCGCACCCGCCCGCGTAGGGCAGGTCGAAGCTGTCCTGGTGGTGGATCAGCGGCCCCAACATCATGATGATGCTCCGCGTGCGCCGGGCGGCCTCGACGTCGATGGCGGCCAGGTCCAGCTTCTTCGGTGGCACCACCTCCAGGTCGTTGTCGTCGTTGAGCCACCGCGTGCGCACGCCGATGCTGTCGAGCACTTCGAGGATGCGGTTGACCTCCTCGATGCGGGCGACCTTGCGCAGGGTGGTGCGCCCGGCGTTGAGCAGCGAGGCGCACAGCAGCGCGACCCCGGCGTTCTTGCTCGTCTTGACGCTGATGGAACCGGACAGCGTCCGACCGCCCGTGACGCGAAGGTGTGTCGGCGCCGCCTGCCCGAGCGAGACGATGCCGGAGTCCAGGGCTTCGCTGATCCGCGACAGCATCTCCATGCTGAGGTTCTGGTTGCCGTGCTCGATCCGGTTGATCGCGCTCTGGCTGGTCGACACGGCGGCCGCCAGCTGCGCCTGGGTCCAGCCCCGGTGCCTGCGCGAGTCGCGGATGAGGTTGCCGATCTGGGTCAGGTAGGGCTTGGCGCCGTCGCGATCGTGGGTCACGGCGGGCAGGTTATCTCATATATGAGATACGCGAGCGTCCGGCAGTCTCCTGTCAGCGGTGCTGAAGCGTTGGTGGAACTCACCAGTCGGGAGAGGTGGTGTGGCCGGAGATTTCTTCGACGTTTTCGGCCCGCGATGTCGATCCGGGCCTGAGCCGTTCGACTGAGAGGTGAGAGGACACGATCGAGACCCTGGAGATGACGATGAGGGCAGGACGACGCGAGTGGTTGGGGCTGGCGGTGCTGGCGCTGCCGACACTGCTGTTGTCGCTGGACATGAGCGTGCTGCACCTGGCAGTCCCGCACCTGGCCGCCGACCTGCGACCGAGCAGCACCCAACTGCTGTGGATCATCGACATCTACGGGTTCATGATCGCCGGTTTCCTGGTCACGATGGGCACGTTGGGTGACCGGATCGGGCGGCGGAAGCTGCTGATGGTCGGTGGTGCGGCGTTCGGCGTGGCGTCGATCGTGGCGGCGTTCAGCACCAGCCCGGAGATGCTGATCGCGGCACGGGCACTGCTCGGGGTGGCCGGTGCGACGCTGATGCCGTCCACGCTGGCGCTGATCAGCAACATGTTCACCGACGCCAAGCAGCGCGGCACGGCGATCGCGGTGTGGATGAGCTGCTTCATGGGCGGCATGGTGATCGGGCCGGTGGTCGGTGGCGTGCTGCTGGAGCACTTCCGGTGGGGTTCGGTGTTCCTGATGGCCGTGCCGGTCATGGTGCTGCTGCTGGTCACGGCGCCGAAGCTGCTCCCGGAGTACCGCGACACCGCCGCCGGTCGGCTCGACCTGGCCAGCGTGGCGCTGTCGCTCGGCGCGATCCTCCCGATCGTCTACGCCCTGAAGGAGACGGCCAAGGACGGTGTGTCGACGGTCAACGTGGTGACGCTCGCCGTGGGCCTGGCGGTCGGCGTGGTGTTCGTCCGCCGTCAGCGCGGCCTGGCCGACCCGATGCTGGACCTGCGGCTGTTCCGGGTGCGGGCGTTCAGCGCGGCGGTGGCCATCATGCTCGTCGGCGCGCTCACCATGGGCGGGGTGTTCCTGCTGGTCAGCCAGTACCTGCAGCTGGTCGCCGGGCTGACCGCCGTGGAGGCCGGGCTCTGGCTGGTGCCGCAGGCCGGTGCCGTCGTGGTCGGGTCGCTGATCGCGCCGAGGCTGGCGCGGCGGTACCGGCCGGAGTTCGTGCTCGGTTTCGGGATGCTGGTCGCGGCGGCCGGGATCGTGCTGTTCACGCAGGCCAGTGGTGCCGGTGGGCTGGCGTTCGTGGTGGCGGGCATGTCGATCGCCAGTTTCGGCATGGGACCGCAGGGCGTGCTGTGCACCGAGATGGTGGTCAGCTCGGTGCCGCCGCGGAAGGCCGGTGCCGCGTCGGCGATGTCGGAGACCAGCGCGGAGTTCGGCATCGCCATGGGGATCGCGGTGTTCGGCAGCGTCGGCACGGCCGTCTACCGCGAGGAGGTCGTCGTGCCCGCGCAGGTGCCCGCCGAGGCCGCCGCTCAGGCGACCGACAGCATGGTCGGTGCCCTGCAGGCGGCGAGCACCCTGCCCGCTCCGCTGGCGGACGGTCTGGTGGCCACCGCGCGGGACGCCTTCGCGTCCGGGCTGCACACCGTCGCCGGTGTCGGTGCCGCGGTCATCGTGGTGTTCGCGGTGATCGGCATGATCGCGCTGCGCCGGTCCCGCCCGATGGCCGCCGACGAGCCGGTTCCCGTGCTGCAGGACAGCTGATCGCGGGTGGACGGCCACGTCCGGGGTTCGACGTGGCCGTGCCGCTGGTCGACGTTCACGGAGCGAGCGTGACCGCGACCAGCTCCGTCCAGTCCGCGCCGGCGCCCTCCCGCGTCACCTCGGCGAACCGCGCGTCGCCGAGGTGACGGCGCACCGCCTGCTCGATCCGGGCACTGTCCGGCTGGGAGCAGTCCGGCAGACCACGCGCGGAGGTGCTCGCCGCGAGCAGCCGTGCTGCTTGTTCGTACTGGTCACGGCGCAGCGCGAGGTCCGCGATGCCGACGAGCACCTGCGCCATCAGGAAGGGTGCGCCTCCCCCGGAGGCCGCCTGGAAAGCCGCGACGCGGTGTTCGCGGGCTTGGTCGAGGTCCTCGGCGAGGTAACCGCGCAGGTCTTCGATCACCCCGCGCATGTTCGCCCGCTCGGCGTCGTCGCGCAGCATCGCCGTCGCCACGTCGAGCTGCCGACGTGCCTGCTCGACGTCACCGCTCCAGCGCGCGAGCTCCGCCTTCGCCATGGCCAGCTCGGCGAGCGCGTTCGGCCAGGCGACCTGTTCGGCGTACCGGTGCGCCTCGGCCATCGCCGCCGCGCTCGATTCCCCGTCGCCCGCCAGCCAGTGCAGCTGGGCCTGCCGCGACCGCATCGGCACCACGTCGTCGATGGCACCGACCTCGGTGACGACCGCGATCGCCTGCTCGTAGTGCTCGCACGCGGCGGTGAACTCGCCCCGCATGGCGATCCGGTTGGCCAGCTCGGTCAGGGCGAACGACATGCCCCACCTCTCGCCGATCGCGCGGAACTCGGCGAGCGCCTGTTCGAGCTGCGCGTCCGCCTCCCGGACGTCGTCACCGAGCAGGATCGCCATCTTGCCGAGCTGCAGCCGGGCCAGCGCGCGGACCCACGGATCGCCGTCCGCGAGCAGCGGCCCGAACGCGAGCACGTACGCGTCCGGCTCCTGCAACATGCGTTCCAGCGCGACGACGAGCCCGACCGTCGGGTGCAGGTCCGGGACGCGCGAGTGGATCTCGGACGCCTTGCGGATCCACCCCTCCGCCCGGTGCTGGTCGCTGCCGCGCCCGGCGGTCACGAACCCGGTGACGAAGGCGTACACGGTCGCGCGCACCTCGTCGCTCACCTCGCCGGTCAGGGCGGTGGCGGCCAGGATCAGCTCGCTGCCCTCGGCCTTGTGCCCGGCGAGCCACCAGTACCAGCCGGCCGCCGCCGCGAGCCGCATCGCGCCCTGCGCCTCGTCCGCAGCGAGTGCGCCGCGCATGGCGGCGGCGATGTTGTCGTGCTCGGCTTCGAGCTTGGCCAGCCACTCCAGCTGCTCGGCGCGGCGCAGGTGCGGGTCCGCGGTCTCGGCGAGCTCGGTGAAGTGCGCGAGGTGCGCGTGGCGTGCCAGGTCCGACTCACCGGCCTCCGCCAGCCGTTGGGCGGCGTACTCCTTGATGGTGCCGAGCATGCGGTAGCGCGCGTCGCCCTGGGTGACCACCAGCGACTTCTCGGTCAACGAGGTCAGCAGCTCCAGCACTTCCCACGCCTCGACCCCGGCACCCGCGCAGACCCGTTCAGCCGCTTCCAGGCTCGCGCCGCCGGCGAACACCGAGAGCCTGCGCAGGACCACCCGTTCGGCATCGGTGAGCAGCTCCCAGCTCCAGTCGATCACCGCGCGCAGCGTCCGGTGCCGGGGGAGCGCGGTGCGGCTGCCGCCGGTGAGCAGGCGGAACCGGTCGTCGAGGCGGGTGGCGAGCTGGTCGAGGGACATGGTGCGCAACCGGGCCGCGGCGAGTTCGATCGCCAGCGGCATGCCGTCCAGCGCCCGGCAGACGCGGGCCATGGTCGACAACGCGTCGGCGTCGACCACGAGGTCCTCGCGCACCGCACCCGCCCGGTCCAGCAGCAGCCGCACGGCCGGCGAGGACTCGATCCCGTCGGGGTCGGCGTCCTGCGCGGGCAGGACCAGCGGCGCGGCCCGCCACAGCGCCTCACCGGTGATGCCGAGCGGTTCCCGGCTCGTCGCGAGGATCCGCAGGTGACGGCACTCGCCGAGCACCCGGTGGGCGAACGCCGCCGCGGACTCGATCACGTGTTCGCAGTTGTCCAGCACCAGCACCATCGACCGCTCGCGCAGCGCGGCCACGACCCGGTCCGTCGGCTCCACGTCCGGCGCGTCGGCCAGCAGCCCGTCCCGCAGGCCGAGCCCGGTGAGCGTCGCCTGCGCCACGTCGCCGTCCGCGCCGATGGCCGCCAGCTCCACCAGCCAGGCACCGTCGGGCAGGTCCCGGAGCAGCGTGTGCGCGGTCTCGGTGGCCAGCCGGGTCTTGCCCGAGCCGCCCGGCCCGATCACGGTGGTGAGCCGGTGCTCGGCGACGAGCGCGCGGACCGCGGCGATGTCGGCGTCCTTGCCGACGAAGCTGGTCAGCTCGGCGCGCAGGTTGGTCGTCCGCTTCTCCTCGCGCCGTCCCAACTCGCCCCGCAGCAGGGCCACGTGCAGTGCGGACAGCTCGGGGGAGGGGTCGACGCCCAGCTCGTCGGCCAGCGCTTCCCGCGTGCGCTGGTAGACGAGCACCGCCTCGGTGTCCCGACCGGTCGCCACGAGGGCCCGCATGAGCGCGGCGACCAGCCGTTCCCGCAGGGGGTGCGCCGCCACCAGGTCGGTCAGCTCCGTGACCAGCTCCGCACCGCGTCCGCGCGCGACCTCCGCGTCGAACCGGTCCTCCATGGCGGTCAGCCGCAGGCCCTGGAGCCGGGTGACCGCCGCGTCGAACGCACCGCTGTCCGGCAACCCGACGTCCTGCATGGCCGTACCGCGCCACAGCGCCAGGGCGTCACCCAGCAGCCTCGGGTCCTCGTCGTCGCGCGCCCTGGCGACGAGCCGCTCGAACCGCACGGCGTCCACCGCGTCCGGCTCGACCTTCAACCGGTACCCGTCCGTCTGCCCTTCGACCACCCCGTCCGGCAGTGCCTTGCGCAACCGGGAAACCAGGCGCTGCAACGCGTTCGTCGCGTCGGACGGCGGCCGTTCACCCCAGATCCAGTCGACCAGCGTCGCCTTGGGCACGACCCGGCCGGGTTCGAGGGCGAGCGCGATCAGGAGCGCGCGCAACCGGGCGCCCGGCACGTCGGCGTGGCCACCGTCGTCCGTGCGAACCTCGAACGGCCCCAGCACCCCGATCTGCACGCGGCCGATTCTGTCACGGGTGATCGGCGAGGTAGCCCCGGGTGAGGACGCGTCAACCCGGTCACGCCGGTCGGCGTGGCCTTCGAGGCGTATTGCGGTGAGAGGGTGGGGCCGGTGTTCCCGGCCCCACGCGCGTGGTCAGGGGCGTTGCCACTCCTGGGCTTGCCAGGCCGGGTCGAGCGGGGTGTGGGCGATGTGGTTGGTGTAGTTCGACAAGGTCTTCATGCCGACGCCCAGGATCACGTCCAGGACGTGGCGGCGGGTGTGGCCGGCGGAGAGGAAGGCCTCGACCTCCTGCTCGTCCACCCAGCCCCGGTCGGTGACGACGCGTTCGGTGAGCTTGCGGACGGCTTCGAGGGACTCGTCGGCGACCGGCTTGCCCGCGCGCAGTGCCTGCACGACCTCCTCGTCCACGCCCGCCTTGAGCGCGACCGTGGAGTGCGCGGCCACGCAGTACTCGCAGCCGTTGAGGACGCTGGTGGTGATCAGCACGACCTGCTTCGCCTTGGCGGGCAGCGAGGACTTGGTGAACTGCTCGGCCAGGGCGTTGTAACCGGCCAGCAGCTCCGGTGACTCGGCCATCACGGCGTTGAGGGTGGTGACGAAACCCATCCGGGCCCGGCTCGCCGCCAGGTGGGGGCGTGCCTGTTCGGGCGCGGTGTTCTCGTCGTGAACGGTGAACTGCACCATGTCAGCGGATCTCCTCGGGTCGGGTCGCCAGCGATGCGAGCACGGCCGTGACGGTCTCGGCGAGCGCTTCGGGGGACGCGCCCGCGCGGGAGCGCAGGTTCACCCCGTAGGCGAGCAGGGCGAGCACGTCGGCCGAGGTCGCGGGGACGATGTCGGGTCGCAGCCCGCCGGTGGCGCGGGCACGTTCCAGCGCCGCGCACATCGCCGCCCGCAACCGGTCGTGGTGGTCCTGCAGGACCGAACGGACGTCCGGGTCGTCCTGCTCGGGGCCCGCGTGGGCGTTGGTGACCAGGCAGCCCCACCGGGCGTGCGCCCCGGAGCAGCGCGCCCGGATCAACGCGCGGAAGAAGTCCGCGATCGCCGGCAGGCCGCGGTCGTCCTCGGCGAGCCGGCGGAAGACCGGGCCCGAGCGACGGTCGGCGTAACGGCGCAACGCCGCGACGTAGAGCTCACGCTTGCCGCCGAACGTCGAGTACAGGCTGGACCGGTTCACGCCGGTCGCCGACACGATGTCCTGCACGCCGGTCGACGCGACGCCCCGCCGCCAGAACAGCTCCTCCACCGAGTCGAGCACGGCCTCGGGGTCGAAGTGCTTCACGTCCGGCATGTCCGCCTCGCCATCTTGGAATGGTCGTTCCAAGTTAGCTCTTGATCGGGTCCGGCCGCAACCGGCACGTCAGGCGTTCGGCTTGTGGCGGTGGTAGTAGCGGGCGACCCGGGCGCGGTTGCCGCAGCGCGTCGGCGAGCACCAGCGGCGGCGCGGGTGTGCCGGCAGGAAGACCAGCACGCAGTCGTCGGCTTCGCACTGCCTGAGGTTGCCGATCGAAGGGTCGGTGAGCAGGTCGGCGGCGGCTTCGGCCAGGTGGGCGGCCAGGCGGGTGCCGAGGCGGCCGGTGCGCCGGGGCGTCGCGGTGACGGTGCTGCCGTCCCAGTCCAGTTCGCGCACGGCCGGCGCCGCGCGTTGTGCCTCGGTCAGGGCGCGCAGGGCGTCCCGGGGCGGCCGGGACCCGTGCAGCAACGCGCGGACGGCCGCCTCGACGTGCTCCCGGACCGCGTGCACGGGGGCGAGGTCGGCCGCCGTGGGGGTGGTGCCTGCCGCTTCCGCTTGCAGCGCGGGTTCCAGGGCCAGCCAGGCGGCCAGTTGGCGCGGGGTGGCGAGCAGGTCGGTGCGACCGTCCTCGGTCGACGGGCGGGTGTTGACCAGGTCCAGGGCGAGGTGCTCGCCGGTGAGCGGGTCGGTCATGAGACTAATGCTACCTCACGGTGTTGACCCATTAGGCACGTTCCGGCTATACCTAATGCATCAACAAGCACTGGAGGCATGTGGCATGGTCGCTCGGATCGCACACCGGCACGTCGAGGTCGACGGCGTGGAGGTCTTCTACCGGGAGTCGCTGCCGGATCGGCCCGACGCGCCGGTCTTGCTGCTGCTGCACGGCTTCCCGTCCGCCTCGCACCAGTTCCGCCGGCTCATCGACGCGCTCGGCACGCGTTACCGGCTCATCGCGCCCGACTACCCTGGTTTCGGGCACACCCGTGCCCCCGAGGGGTTCACCTACTCGTTCGACCGCCTCGCCGATGTCGTCGAGGGCTTCGTGGAGAGTCTGGGGTTGGACCGCTTCACGCTGTACCTGTTCGACTTCGGCGCGCCGGTCGGTTTCCGGCTGGCGTTGCGCCACCCGGACCGGGTCGCGGGGCTGATCGTGCAGAACGGCAACGCCTACGCCGAAGGGCTGTCGGACGCGGCACGGCAGTTCATCGCGCTCACGCCCGAGACCCCCGGCGGTGAGCGGACGATCCTGGACCTGTTCACGCTCGACGCGACCCGTGGCCAGTACGAGGGCGGGACCGTCGATCCGGCACTGGTCGCGCCCGAGGGGTGGCTGCTCGACCAGTTCTTCCTCGACCAGCCGGGTCGTCGGCAGGCGCAGTTGGCGTTGGCCTACGACTACCACCGCAACGTCGAGGCCTACCCGCGGTGGCAGGCGTGGCTGCGCGAGCACCGGCCGCCGACGTTGATCGCCTGGGGCGTCAACGACCCGTTCTTCACCGAGGCGGGCGCTCGCGCGTACCTGCGGGACGTGCCGGACGCCGCGCTCCACCTGTTCGACACGGGCCACTTCGCGCTGGAGGACCGGCTGCCCGAGATCGCGCCGCTGATCGCCGACTTCCTCGGCTGACGGCGGAGGTCACCCGACCCGGCGGACATTCCCCGGCCCGGTGTGTCGATCCGAGGGCCCTCCCGTTCGTCGTACGAGTATGACGAACACCATGAGCGAGCCGATCTCGACGCAGAACCTCGACCGGTACGGGTCCGCGGCGCTGCCGTGGAGCCGTCCCCGTGACGTCATCGCCGCCGACACACCAGGGGTCGACCTGACGTTCTTCGTCGCCACCGTGCGGCCGGACGGGCGGCCGCACTCGGCGGGCGTCGGCGCCATCTGGGTGGACGACGCGCTGTACTTCACCAGCGGGCCGGGCACCCGGAAGTCGCGCAACCTGGCCGTCAACCCCGCGTGCAGCATCTCGGTGCGGCTGCGCGGCATCGACCTGGTGCTGGAGGGCGAGGCCCACCGCACCACCGAACCCGCCGTGCTGGAGCGGGTGGCGTCGGTCTACCGGCAGGGCGGCTGGCCCGCCACCGTGCAGGACGACGCGCTGACGGCGCCCTACAGCGCGCCCAGCGCGGGCCCGGCGCCCTGGCACGTGTACCGCCTCACCCTGCACAGCGCCGTCGGCGTGGCCACCGCCGAACCGCACGGCGCCACCCGGTGGACGTTCGAGCCCTGAACGTTCCGGCGCTTGTCGGAACCGACGGGTAGTCCGTTCGGGCGTACACCTGCGGGCGCGATCGCGGAGGCGATCGCGGCGCGGGAGCACCTGCATCCCGTCACGGATCAGGTGTTGCCGTACGCGGCTCTGGCGGGCTGGTCGGTCGACCGGCTCGCCGAGGTGCTGCTGCGCGTGCCTCACCCCGCCCCCGACCGGTGCCGAGGCCGCAGTCCACGAAACCGCCGACGACCTTGTCGCCGCTCGGCTCGACGGTGTAGACGCACGCGCCTTCCGGCGCGGGGTACCTCGCGGCGACGGTCAGGGTGTCGGCGTCGACCGCGACCACGCCCGCGAACCCCTGCGCGGCGAGCAAGGTCCGGCGGTCGTCGCTGAGCACCAGGTCGGACAGGTCGGTGACGGCGGGCACCTGAGTGACCGGACGACCGTCGAGATCCGTGACGACCAGCGGATCTCCGCCGCCGACGCCCTGCGCCACGTACAACCGGCCGCGGTCCTCGTCCAGTTCGATCGCGCGCAGGTCCGCCACCGGCAGCTGCACGCCGACGCTGCGCACCACCTCGACCTCGGCCGCGCTCGCGCCGACCGGTGTCAGCAGGCCCGCCGTCAAGCCGAGCACGACCGCGCCGAAACCCAAGCCCCGCATGGTGATCCCTCCCCGTGTCCATCCCAGACGGTCGAGGCGGAGCATAGCGAGGACCCCCGACAATCCCACCGCGCACGACGAGGCTGCCGGGGGTGGGCACGCGTTACTGCTTGCTCACCGACGTCGGCTTCACCACGTAGACGACGCGGTACCGGGCGTCCCACGGCGGGCTGTCCATCCGCACCCCGTAGCGCGCCGCCATCTCGATGAAGAACCGGCCCTGCGAGTCGTCCTCGACCCGCTCGACCACGCCGCGCACTTCGAGGTACCTGGTCGGCCGCTCGGGGTCGTTGATGGACAGCGCGACTTCCGGGTGCACGGCCACGTTCTTGTGCTTCTGGCGGAACGTCGTGCTGGTGAACAGCACGTGCTCGCCGTCCCACGCGAACCACATCGGGTTGACCTGGGGTTTCCCGTCCGGCCGGATGGTGGCCAGATGGGTGTACAGCGGTCGTTCCAACAGGTCGCGGTGGCTGTCCGGGATGACGCTCATGTCTTCACCTTTTGTCGGGCGGTTCTTCGGTGGTGGGTGATCACGGTCCGGCGGTGACCCTGGTGGTCCTCGTCGTGACCGGTCGGGTTTCGAGGAGGTCGCGGACCTGCAGCAGGCGCAGCGCGAGCTGGATCTCCAGTGCCTGGTCCGGTTTCTGCCAGCCTGGGCCGAGGAGCTCCTTGACCCGGTCGAGCCTGCGCGTGACGGTGTTGGTGTGCACGTGCAGGCGTGCCGCCGCGTAGGTCGGGCTGCCGCCCTCCTCGAAGTACGCCTGCAAGGTGGGCAGCAGGTCGGCCGAGCGCTCCCGGTCGTAGTCGATCACCGGGCCGATGACCTGCTCGATGAAGCCCGCCGCGTCGCGGTTGCGGGACATCAGCGCGCCCACGAAGCCCAGGTCGCGCGCGGACGCGGCACCGCCCGCGACGCCGAGCGCGACCACGGTGTCGACGCACCGGACCGCGTCCCGGTAACCGTCGTGGACCGACGCGGCGCCGGTGAGCGGCCCGGCGGAGCCGACCGGCACGGGCGCGCCCACCGCGGACTCCAACGCCGACGACACTTCACGTGCGGCGGCGGTCGCGTCACCGCCGGGGAGCAGCAGGACCAGGTGGCCGTCGCGGGAACCGCGCAACCCGCCCACCCGCTGCGCGTACGTCCCGGCCCACGCGTTCGCACGGCACAGCAGCTCGCCCTTCGGCTTCGCGACCACGATCAGGTGAGGCTTGGCCAGGTTCAAGCCGATGCGGCCCGCGCGCTCGGCGAGCCGCTCCGGTGCGCGGCGCTCGTCGCCGAGCGCCTCGTCGAGCCACCGGTCACGCGCGTCGCCCGCCGACCCGGCCACCAGCGCGTCCCGCCGCGTGATCAGCACGACCGCGCGGGCCAGCAGGCGCAGCCGACCGCGTTCCCGGTCGGTCAGCTCGGCCGGCCCGCGCAGCACCAGCGTGCCCAGGTGTTCGTGCCCTCGGCACAGGGGGACGACCCACGTGCCGCGGTCCACCATGACCGGTTCGGCGGTCCTCAGGCCCGGTACGGCGGCGAGCGCGGTCGTGTCGTCCACGTCGGCGGGTGCACCGGCGGCGCTGCGCAGTTCCCCGTCCGCGTTGTAGACGGCGATGTTCCCGCCCAGCCACCGCGCGCCGGTCGCGGTCGCGGCGTGCAGGTCGTCCTCGGCGAACAGGAGGTCCAGCAGCGCGGTCTGCAGGTCGTGGTGCCGGTGCAGGTCCTCGGTGGTGGCGTCGACCTGGGCCAGGCGCGCTTCGAGTTCCGCCGCCCGCGCCTCGGCGGCCAGGCGCTGCCTCGTGGTCTCCAGGTAGAGGCCGGCGAGGATGCCCAGCGAGCTGATCAGGGACCGTTCGTCGGCGGTGAAGTGGCGTACCTTGCGGCTGGCCACGTAGAGCACGCCGCGGTGGTGCCGCGAGCTGTCGCCCAGCGGCACCACGATCATCGCGCGGAGGTCTTCGGCCCTGGCCATCTCCTCGAACGCCGGGCTCAGCGTGACCCGGTCGTCGGCGAGCAGGTTGTGGGTGGCGAACGGCGCGCCGTTGGCCTGGTCCGCGGCGGCGATGCCGTCGGCGGGCAGGTGCAGGCCGACGCTCAGGCTGGACGTGTGGCCGTCGGTGGCGTGCACCCGGCTGTCGCGCCGCTCCTCGTCCAGCAGGGCGATGTAGGCCATGTCCACGCGGAGCAGCTGCCGTGCCCGCCGGGTGATGGCGTGCAGCAGCGCGGCCATGGAGTCGTGCGGCGCCGCCAGTTCCCGGGCCGCGTCGACCAGGGCGGACAGCCCCGCTTCACGGCTGCGCCCGCGCTGGATGTGGGCGTGCACGCGCATGGCGCGCCACACCACGGACTTCACGTCGGGCAGCAGGCCCGCGGCCGCGTCGAGCCTGCCGTCGTCGTCCAGCAACGCCTCGAACGCGTCCGTGGGCGCACCGCCTGCCAGCATGTCCAGGAGTTCGGTGACGAGGTCTCCGGCAGCCACTTCCCGGGACGTGAACAAACCTGTCATCAAGACACCGCCCGCATCTGACCGTGAGTCGGGTACCACCTTGCGCACGCCGTTCCGGTCGATCAGCCGTCGGGTGGGCGGAGGGCGCGCTCCGCCCACCCGACAGCCGCTCCGGCACGGCCGATCAGGCCGCCGTCTTCTTGCGCATCGCGTGGGCGAGCAGCGCCAGCACCGAGAAGATCAGCATCGTCGCCACGCCCGGGTAGAGCTCCCCGAGCTGCGTGGCGGGCACGATCACCGCGGTGACGACCGCGAGGCCGAACGCGCCGCCGATCTGCAGCGAGCTGTTGAGCAGGCCCGCCGCCAGGCCCTGGTCCTCGTCCCGGATGCCCGCGGTGCCCGCGACCATCAGCGAGGCGAGCGCGAGTGCGAAGCCGAGGCCCCAGATCAGCGCCACCGGCACCAGCACGCCCCACAGGTCCGGCTCCGGGCCGATGCGCAGGAACAGCAGGTAGCACGGGATGAACGAGATCAGGCCGACGAGCGCGACCCGGCTCACCCCGAACTTGTCGATGAGCCAACCGAGCTTCGGCCCGATGAGCAGGGTCAGCGCGGTGCCGGGCAGGATCACGAACGACATCTGCCACGGCTCCCAGCCGTTCATGTTCTGCAGGTACAGGGCGAGCACGAACTGGAACCCGAGCGCGCCGCCGTAGAGCAGGAACATGCTGACGTTGGCCAGCACGAGGTTGCGGTTGCGCAGGATGCCCAGCCGGATCAACGGCTCGCGCACCTTGCGCTCGATCACCACGAACGCGGCCAGCAGCAGCGCGGCCAGGACGAACCCGCCGATCGTGCGTGCCGAGACCCACCCGACCTCGGGCGCCTCGACCACGGTGAACACCAGCAGCAACATGCCCAGCAGCAGCGTCAACGCGCCGCCGACGTCCAGGCGCAGCTTCTCGCTGCGCGCGGGGTCCCTCGGCACGAAGCGCATCGCGCCCACCATCAGCAGCAGGGCGACCACGGCGGGCAGGACGAACGTGGCCCGCCAGTTCAGCGCGGCGAGGAAGCCGCCGATCAACAGGCCCGAGGAGTAGCCGGACGCCTCGAACACGTTGAAGATGCCGAACGCCTTGTTGCGCTGCGGGCCTTCGGGGAACGTCGTGGTCAGCAGCGACATCGCGGCGGGCGCGGTGAAGCCCGCGGCCACGCCCTTGACGAAGCGCGTCAGGATGATCAGCAGCGGGTCGTCGGCGAACGCGCCGACCATCGAGACGACGGCGAACACCGCCATGCCGATCACGAACACCCGCCTGCGGCCGAACAGGTCGGCGCACCGACCGCCGAGCAGCAGGAACGCGCCGAACGCCAGGATGTACGCGCCGGGCACCCACTGCGCGGTCGCCGCGGTCACCCCGAACGCGCGCTGGATCTCCGGGATGGCGACGGCGATCATCGAGTTCTCCAGGCCGTCGAGCGTGATCGCCCCGCTGAAGATGACCAGCAGAATCCATTGTCGCGCGTTCCACCGCACCCGTTCGGTCCCGGTATCCGGAGCCGGCGCGGTCTCGTTGCCCCTTTGCTCCTCGTTTGGGGTCAAACTGGTCGACATGTGTTGCCATCCTTCGGCGCAGTGGCCGGAACACGGCAGACATCGCGTCCCGGCGTGATTGTGACCCGATATGACTGATCGAGACGATCCGTTGACCAATGCGGCCGGGCGCGCGGTGGCGGACACGGGCGTACGTCGTGCCGTACTCTCGTCCCACGCACACTACCAGCGTCCGCGATAGTCGTACACGCGGCTTGTTGCACGCGACTTATGATGGCGTATGCAAGTACTCGGCCGCAAGGAGGGTCGGTGCCGTGAGGACTGGTGATGACGCCGAGTCGCGCGCCCGGGGTTGGCGCACCCTGGCCGCGCTGCACGCCTGCATCGAGGACGTGCTCGAACGGGCCCTGCAACGCGGGCACAACCTGTCGGTGAGCGAGTACGGCGTGCTCGAAGTGCTCGCCAGGCAGGACATTTCAGCAGGTCAGCGGCTTCGGATGAGCGAGCTGTCGCAGGCGGTCGTGTTGAGCGGGTCGGCGACCACCCGGCTGGTGAACCGGCTCGAACAGCGCAAGCTGCTGCGCAGGCACCTGAGCGCCGACGACCGGCGCGGCATCTACACCGCGGTCACCGAGGAGGGCAGGCGGGCCCTCGAAAGCGCCCGTTCGACGTACGACGAGTCGTTGGCCCGAGCCCTGCGGGAGGCCGCCGAGTTGCCGGAACTGGCCCCGTTGGTGGACGCGCTCGCTGCCCTGCACCCCGACCTGAAGCCTGTCCTGCCGAGCGCCGCGGAGCCCGCAGAGCCCGCCGGTCGGCGAGTCCCGCGCCCGCCCGAAGCGACATGACAAATCATCGGGCGACTTTCGGGGTCCCCGTTCGGCCGTGGGTAACGTCGGTTGCGGCGAGGGGGTCGGCGAACTGCGGCCGGGTTCGGCACAAAGCCGTCGATTCCCGACACCGTGAAATTGGGGCGCGATTCCGGCGTCGTTCATCGGCGAGTCACGCAGCTGTCCACGCCATCCCGAAGGAAGGTAAAGCCATGTCGACCGACGTGTCACCCGAGGCAATGCTGGAAGCCGTGCGGGAGATGATCCCCACACTCCGCCAGAACGGTGCCGAGGCCGACCGGAACCGGTGGCTCCCGGACGAGAACATCGCCCTGCAGGACAAGGCGGGCGTGTTCCGGATGGGCGTGCCCGCGCGGTTCGGCGGTCTGGCCTACTCCGCGGCCGACATGGTGAAGGTCATCTCCGAGATCAGTCGGGGTGACGGCGCCACCGGCTGGGTCACCATGGTGTGGGTGCACACCGCGTGGACGGTGCGGCTGTTCCCGGACAAGGCTCAGGAGGACGTCTTCGCGGGCGGCTCGGTCCGCGTGTCCGGCACGATCCCGCCCACCGGCACGATCACCAGGACCGACGGTGGTTACGTGATCAGCGGCAAGTGGAACTTCAACACCGGTGTCCGGGGCGCGGACTGGAACCTGGTCAACGCCCTGCTCGAAGAGCCCGACGGCACCCAGAGCACGATGATGACCCTCATCCCGGTCAGCGAGCTGACCATCCTGGACGACTGGGACGTGACCGGTGCGGCGGCGACCGGCAGCACGACCTCCGTCGCGGAGAACGTGTTCGTGCCCGAGCACCGCGTGGTCAAGTACGAGGACGTGCTCGCGGGCACTGTCGAGGGCCGCAGCGACGACGGTTCCGACGGCCGGGCCTACGGCCTGATGAGCCTGGTGATGGCCATCATCTCCGGCATCTTCACCGGCATGGCGCGCGGCGCGTACGAGGAGTTCCTGAACCGCGTGCCCGGTCGCGGCATCACGTACACGCCGTGGACGGACCAGAGCGAGCACCCGCTGACCCAGATGCAGGCGGCCATCGCCAAGAACAAGATCGACGCGGCGGAGGCGTTCTCGGCGGCCTGGCTGAAGGTGATCCAGGACCGCGCCGACGCCCGTGAGGAGCTCACCACCGACGAGAAGGCGATCGTGCGCGGTCAGACGATGTTCGCCGCGCAGCTGGCCAAGGAGGCGGTGGAGCTGCTGTTCAGCGCCGGTGGTGGCTCGGTGATCCGCAACGACGTGCCGCTCGGCCGCTTCCGCCGCGACATCGAGGCGCTGTCCCTGCACGCGCTGATCCAGTTCAACGCGAACATGGAGCTGCAGGGCCGGGTGCTGCTCGGCAAGGAGCCCGGCACCCCCTACATCTGATCGCGACCGCGAACACGGAACCGGCATCCCCTCGTGGGGTGCCGGTTTCCGGCGCGTTGCCGGTTGGAGTCGGTGAGCGTGGAGCACGGGCCGACGCGGTCACGTCGGCCCGTGCGGTCGCCGGCTATCGGGCGGGCGGTAGTTCGCCCGCGGTGAGGGGGAAGCGGAAGTCGCGTGCGGCGTCCACAGTGGACAGATCGTCCCAGTTGGTCCAGCCGCCGCGGTGCGCGGTCTCGGCGAGGGCGAGCACGGCGTGCGCCGCCGACGCCAGGGTGGCGTGCCGGTGCCAGCCGGCGAACGAGCGGCCGGTGAAGTCGCGCAGGCCGACCCGGTCGCCGAACCTGGCGAAGTCGTGGTCGACCCGGTCGATGAACCGGCTGGTGTGCAGCAGGGTGGCGGTGTCGGCGTCGGGCTGGTTGGACAGCCACAGCTCGGCGGGCCACGACTGACCGGCCGAACCCACGCCGAGCAGCACCAGGTCTCCCGCACGTCCCGACTGGCCCGGTACGCCGACCCGCACGGTGGCCGCCAGCAGTGGCCAGCGGCCGGCCACCGGTTTGCGGGTCTCCCGCGCCATGCCGATGATCTGGCGCGCGGGCAACGGGTCCGCGCCGCGCCGGGACGCGGCCGGGTCGAGCACGGTGAACAGTTGCGTACCGCTGATCCGCAGCAGGAGCGGGCTTGCGGGGTGTAATCGCGCGACGACGGCGTGCACGTCCATCCCGCGCGTGTCCATGACCAGCGGCCGGTCCGGGAAGTCCAGCCGCGCGTCCGCGTTCAGGAACGCCTCGACCGCGCACTCGACCTCGGTCTCCGCGCGCACCCAGTCCGGGATCGCCGCGCGCCGGCGCCTGCCCGGGTCCTGCACCCACGCCTGCGACAGGTGCAGGCGCCAGTCGACCGGGACGGTGATCTCGTCGGACGCCGCCCACACGCCCATCGCCTGCTGCGCGTTGACCGTCTGGCCGAGGTCCGGGCAGAACCGCCGCGCCACGCCGACGGAGTGCTTGCCCGCCTTGGGGATCAGCATCGGCCGCACCACCCAGGCGTCCGGCTCGGCGACACCGCTGACGTGCTCGGCCAACGCCCTGCGCACCGGCCTCCAGCACCACGTCGAGTCGCTGATGAAGTGGTGCAGGTACTGCTCGGTCGCCTGGCCGCCGACCGCTTGCGCGATGTTGCGGATCGACTTGCGGCCGCCGGCCCGGAGCAGGCCGTCCAGGTACTCGACGCCCTTGCGCCGCTGGTCCTCGCGAACGAACGAGGCGAACAGCGCGGAACCGAGTCCGGCGACGACCAGATCGCGCGAGAAGTCCGGGGTGGTGCGCGCTGCTGAGTTCCTTCCGCCGGGCATGGAGCCTCTCTTCACGTTGGGTCGACAGGGCTTCACCCAACGTGCTCGCCGGACGCGGACCTGCCTAGATCCGGGGAGCACCGTCCTGCGCGGCCCGGGGGTGGGCCGACTCCACTCGACCGCGCATAGCCGACGATCCCGCCGGACGGGGCGAAATCGGGCGGTGTTCGGGCCACACGACCGTCTGGCCCGGGTGGTTGCTCCAGGTGGCCGCGACCGACCCGGACACCGCAGGTCAGGTGCCCGAACGGGCAAGCGGGCCCGGGCCGCCGATGCCGGGTGGGGGATCGGGTGCGGGCAGACGGTGCCCGGCGGATGACCGGGCCGGGTTCGTCGGGTGCGAGGAGGGTGAGCGGGCCGGGGAGCCGATGTCGGGCGGATCAGCGGGTCGGAACACCCGGTGGTGGGTCGGCGCCGGATCGTCGGTGGCGGGTGGGCGGTGCGGTGGCGGACATGACGGAGAATCCGGGGACTTGACGAACTGCCTGCCGCATCGTTGCCCGTTGTCCGGCTCCGGCTCCACGATCGCCGTATCGACGAAGTGGTGTTCATCCGCGAACTGAGCCGCACGACCGTGCTCACCGCACACCCTCCCGGTCGTGCCCGGTCCCTTCGTGATTGGAGTGTCAGTGGACAACGCCGTGCGCGAGAGCCCACCGAGGATCGCGCTGCAGCAACCGGATTGGGACGATCACGAACTCGTGCGCCGGGTGCGGGCCACCTTGACCTCCCGGCCCGGCCTGGTCACCTCCGACGAGGTCGGTCAGCTGCGCACCACGCTCGCGATGGTGGCCGCGGGTGGTGCGCACGTCGTGCAGGCGGGCGACTGCGCCGAGGACTTCGCCGAGTGCGAGGCGGGTTACGTCGCCCGCAAGGCCGGTCTGCTCGACCTGTTGGCGGGGGTCATGAAGATGGCCACCCACCTGCCGGTGGTCCGGATCGGCCGGATCGCGGGCCAGTTCGCCAAGCCCAGGTCCAGCCCCACCGAGGTGTTCGGCAACGTGGAGCTGCGCTCGTTCCTGGGGCACATGGTGAACAGCCCCGAACCCGACGCGGAGGGCCGCAGGCCCGACCCGAACCGGATGCTCGCCGGGTACGACGCGGCCCGCACCGTCACCTCGCTGCTCGGCTGGGGTGGCGGCGGCTTCCGGCTCATCGACCCTCCCATGTGGACCAGCCACGAAGCGCTGCTGCTGGACTACGAGATCCCGATGCTGCGCCGCGACCGCACCGGTCGGATGTTCCTGTCCTCGACCCACCTGCCGTGGATCGGCGACCGCACCCGCCAGCTGGACGGCGCGCACGTCGACCTGCTGGCCGGGGTGGCGAACCCGATCGCGTGCAAGGTCGGCCCGACGATGACCGCGACCGAGCTGCTGGCGCTGGTGGAACGGCTCGACCCGCACCGCGAGCCCGGCAGGCTGACCCTGATCTCGCGGATGGGGGCGGACCTCGTCGCCGAACGCCTGCCCGCCCTGGTCGCCGCGGTGCGCTCGGCCGGGCACCCGGTGATCTGGCTGTGCGACCCGATGCACGGCAACACCGTGCGCACCCCCGACGGCCTCAAGACCCGGTACGTGGAGACCGTCGTCGCCGAGATCGAGCGCTTCCAGCAGGTGCTGCGGGCCGAGGGCGGCGTCGCGGGCGGGCTGCACCTGGAGACCACCCCGGACGACGTCACGGAGTGCGCGTACGACGAGTCCGGTGCCGCCCGCGTCGGCGACAAGTACACGACCTACTGCGATCCCCGGCTCAACCCGGACCAGGCGGTCGCCGCCGTGGCGGCCTGGTCCGGCTGACCGGGAACCGCGCACGCGCCACGGCCGGTCGGCACCGCATGCGCCGCTGGTCGACCGGCACCGCACACGCACCGCCGCCGCCCGACCGGCACCGCGCTCCAGCCGCGACCGGCTGACCCCGGCCGCGATCGGCTGATCCGGGCGCAGCGCACCGGCTGCGACCGGCCGACCGAGCGCAGAACGCCCGCCGTCCACGACCCGACACGGGCCGCCGCGCTCGTCGTCCCATTCCCGACGGAGGACCACGATGACAGGCATCCCCCCGATCGACCCCTACCCGCTGCCGACATCGGACGACCTGCCCGTGAACACCGCGACGTGGACCGCGGACCCGCGCCGGGCGGTCGTGCTGATCCACGACATGCAGCGGTACTTCGTCCGGCCGTTCCCCGACTCCCTGCGGGACCGCATCGTCGGCAACATCGCGGCGCTGCGAGAGGCGTGCGCGGCACGGGGTGCGCGGATCGCCTACACCGCGCAGCCGGGCGGCATGACCGAGCAGGACCGCGGGCTGCTGCGCGACTTCTGGGGCCCGGGGATGCGGGTCGACCCGGGCGACCGCGAGGTGGTCGACGAGCTCGCGCCCGCCGAGGGCGACTGGGTGTTCACCAAGTGGCGCTACAGCGCGTTCTTCCGCTCCGACCTGCTGGCGCGGATGCGGGCCGACGACCGCGACCAGCTGATCGTGTGCGGTGTGTACGCGCACGTCGGCGTGCTGGTGACGGCGTTGGAGGCCTACACCAACGACATCCGCACGTTCGTGGTCGCCGACGCCATCGGCGACTTCACCGCGGACTACCACCGGCTGGCCGTGGAGTACGCGGCCCAGCGGTGCGCCGTGGTCGCCACGACGGACACCATTCTGGCCCAAGTGGGCGCGGGCGACCGGCAGCGGGTGGCGCTGTGACCGGGGACCTGCTGGACCGGGTGCTGGCCGCGCCGGACCGGCCGTTCGCCCTGCTGCACCGGACCGAGTCCGGTCAGGCCGTGGTGGACGTGCTGGTCGGCGACGTCACGACGCCGGACCTGCTTGCGGACATCGCGTTGCCGACCGGGCCGGTGGCCGAGGCGAGGCACGACGTGCTGGCGGTGGTGCCGTTCCGGCAGATCCGCGAGCGCGGCTACGTGCACCGCGACGACGGCGAGCCGCTGCTCGCGCTCACCGTCGCCGACCAGGCCGTGCTGCCACTGGACGACGTGCTGCGCCGGCTGCCGGACGTGCCGCTGGAACTGGCCCGCGGCCGGTTCGACACCGACGACGACAGCTACGCCGAGATCGTGCGCCGGGTGCTGGCCGACGAGATCGGCGAGGGCGAGGGCGCGAACTTCGTCATCCGCCGCGCGTACGTCGCCGACATCGTGGACTACTCGCCGCGCTCGGCGCTGTCGTTGTTCCGCAGGCTGCTCCGGGACGAGACCGGCGCCTACTGGACGTTCGTGGTGCACACCGGGGAGCGCACGTTCGTCGGCGCGACCCCGGAACGGCACATCAGCGTCACGGGCGGCACGGCGGTGATGAACCCGATCAGCGGCACGTACCGCTACCCGCCGACCGGGCCGGCGCTGCGGGGCGTGCTGGACTTCCTGGCCGACAACAAGGAGTCCGACGAGCTCTACATGGTGCTCGACGAGGAACTGAAGATGATGGGCCGCATCTGTCCCGACGGTGGTCGCGTCCACGGGCCGTACCTGCGGGAGATGGCCAGGCTCGCGCACACCGAGTACTTCATCGCGGGCCGCACCGACCGGGACCCGCGCGACATCCTGCGCGAGACGATGTTCGCGCCGACGGTCACCGGCAGCCCGTTGGAGAGCGCCTGCAAGGTGATCAGCCGCCACGAGCCCGACGGCCGGGCGTACTACAGCGGTGTGGTCGCGCTGATCGGCCGTGAGCCGGACGGCAGCCACTCCCTGGACTCGTCCATCCTGATCCGCACGGCTGCGATCGACGGTGGCGGCACGGTGCGCGTCGACGTGGGCGCGACGCTGGTCCGGCACTCCGACCCGCTGGCGGAGGTCGCCGAGACCAGGGCCAAGGCGGCGGGCCTGCTGGCCGCGCTGGGGTCGGACCCGAGCCCGCGCTCGGACGGGCGGGTCGGGTTCGCCGAGCACCCGGAGGTCCGGGATGCGTTGCGTGCGCGCAACGTCGACATCGCGGCGTTCTGGCTGTCGGACAACGGGCGGCGTGGCGCGGCGGACCCGGTGTTGGCGGGTCTGCGGGTGCTGATCGTGGACGCCGAGGACACCTTCACCTCGATGCTGGCGCACCAGCTGCGGTCGTTGGGGCTCGAGGTGGTGATCCGGCGGTTCGACGAGCCCTACGACGTGCATGACGCCGACCTCGTGCTGATGGGGCCGGGGCCGGGTGACCCGCGCGAGAGCGGTCACCCGAAGATCGCGCACTTGCGGTCCACTGTGGACCGGCTGCTGGTGGAACGCGTGCCGTTCCTGGCGGTGTGCCTGAGCCACCAGGTGCTCAGCTCGCGGCTCGGGCTGCCGCTGGTCCGCCGGGACGTGCCGAACCAGGGTGTGCAGTTCGGGATCGACTTGTTCGGCACGCCGCGGCGGGTGGGCTTCTACAACACGTTCGCGGCGAGCAGCGAGTCGGACGTCCTGCACCACCCGCGGGCGGGCGCGGTGGAGATCAGCCGGGACCCGGCGACCGGCCAGGTGCACGCCTTGCGGGGCCCGCACTTCGCGTCCATCCAGTTCCACGCGGAGTCGGTGCTGACCCAGGACGGCCCGGCCATCCTCGGCTCGCTGCTGACCGGCCTGACCAGCGTGCTGCCGGGGCCACGAGGGTGGGCCGGCGAGGTCGGCGTGGAGGCGTTGACGGCCGGTGGCGCACGGCCCGGGACGCGGCCTACCGGACCGGTGTCAACGGGCCCGCGGTCGACCGGCCCGTTGGCGAGTGGCGCCCAGCTGCCCAGGGCTCAGGCGGGGACTCCCGCGGCCGAGTCGTCGGCGGCCGGGGCCGGCGCGACCGGTGCTCAGGCGGCTGGGGCTCGCGAGGCGGGGCCGTGGGCGAGCGGCAGGTCGGGGTGGTCCGCGAGTGCCGGCGGAAGTCCGTGGCAGGGGCTTGGGCGTTGGCCGCAGCCGCCGGTGTGATCGCCGGGGACCCGCGGGTGCGGCGGGTGGCGGTCGGTACCGGCCACCCGCTCCACCGCGGCGTCGGGCGCCGGGCGCGGTCAGCTGCCGACGGCACGCGACTCCGGTCGGGTGCTCAGCGCGGCGCGGACCCGCAGCAGGCGCAGCGCGAGCTGGATCTCCAAGGCTTGCGCGGGTTTCTGCCAGTCCGGGCCGAGCAGTTCCTTGATCCGGTCGAGTCGGCGGGTGACGGTGTTGGTGTGCACGTGCAGCCGTTCGGCGGCGTAGGTGGGGCTGCCGCCCGCGTCGAAGTACGCCTGCAGCGTGGGCACCAGGTCGGTGAACCGCTCCCGGTCGTACCCGAGCACCGGCCCGAGGGCCGACTCGATGAACCCCGCCACGTCGTGATCGGCCGCCACCAGCGCGCCGACGAACCCGAGTTCCCGCGCGGACCCCGCGCCGCCCTCCACGCCGAGCGCCGTCACCGCGTCGAGGCAGCGCATCGCCTCGCGGTAGCCGAGCTGGACGGACTCGGCGCCGGTCAACGGGCCCGCCGCACCCGTCGAAACCGGTTTGCCCAGGTCGGACGCCATGGCGGCGGCCACGTCCCTGGCCACGGCACCCGCGTCGCCACCGGGCAGGAGCATGATCAGGTGGCCGTTGCGGCAACTGCGCAGCCCGCCCATCCGCCGCGCGTACGCCGACCCCCACGCGTTGGCCCGGCTCTGGATGCTGCCCTCCGGTCGGGCGACCACCATCAGGTACGGCCGCGACAGGTCGAGCCCGATCCGGCGGGCGCGTTCGGCGAGCAGGCGCGGCACCCGGCGCTCGTCGCTGAGCGCGTCGTCGAGCAGCCGGTCGCGCACCTCGCCGTCGTGACCGGAGGTGAGCCTGTCCCGGCGCACGAGCAACGCGGCCGCCTGCGCGTACAGCCGCAGTTGCTTGCGCGCGCTCGCGGACAGGTCGCCCGGCGCGCACAGGACGAACGCGCCGATGTAGTCCTTCGCGGCGCACAGCGGCGCCACCCACCGCCCACCTCCCGCCGACGCGGGGTCCGCGGTGAGCATCTCCACGGCGATGGCCAGCGCGGCGGTGTCGTCGCCGTCGTCCGGCCCGTCCCCCGCGGTGACCAGCACGTCGCCGCCGGCGGTGTAGACGCTCACCCGGCCACCGAATGCCGCCGCCGCGCGGTCGGCCAGGGTGCGCAGGTCGCCGTCGGAGACCAGCAGGTCCACCAGCGAGGTCTGCAGGTCGCACTGCTCGCGGAACCGGTCGGCGGTCCGGGACACCTGGGCCAGGCGTGCTTCCAGTTCGGCGGCACGTGCCTCGGCGGCGAGGCGGAGGCGGGTGGTCTCCAGGTAGGTGGCGGCGAGGATGCCGAGGGAACCGACCAGAGACCGCTCGTCGGCGGTGAAGTGGTGCACCTTGCGGCTCGCGACGTACAGCCTGCCGCGAGGTGCGCGGCCGTTGGCGTGGTCGCCGTAGCCCAGCGGCACCGCGATCATCGCGTGCAGGCCCTCGACCCGGACCATCTCCTCGAACGCCGGGTGCAGCCCGACCTGGTCGTCGCCCGGCAGGTCGTGCGTGGCGAACGGGCCGGCGGTGGTGATGCCGTCGTCGGCGGGCAGCCGCAGGCCGACGCTCAGCCCGGACGTGTGGCCGTCCGCCGCACGCACCTGGACGTGGTCGTGCTCCTCGTCGGCGATGGTGATGTAGGCCATGTCCATGCTCAGCAGGTGCCGCGCGCGCCGGGCGATGGCGTGCAGCAGGCCGCCCACCGAGTCGTAGGGCAGCGCCAGGTCGCGTGCGGCGTCGATGAGCGCGGTGAGCCCCGCTTCCCGGACGCGGCCCCTTTGGATCTGGGTGTGCACGCGCATGGCCCGCCACACGGCGGCCTTCACGTCGGTGGTCCCCACGCCGGTGACGCCGAACCTCCGGGCGTCGTCCAGGAAGTCCTCGAACGTGTCCGCCGGCGCACCGCTGGCCAGCAATTCGAGCAACTCGTCCACGCCGCCGCTGACGGTCAGCTGCGGAGGCACAAAAGTCTCCACGGTCAGGACACCCCCAAGTTCGAGTCCATTGCCGTCACCCGATCGAACCACTACATTCGTCGGGTAATCACGTTGGGTAAACGGTCGAGCCGGTCACTCTTCAGCGTAACGACATCGACCGCCGAAGGACTTCGGACGTGGCGCGGGCGAAGTGCGGGAATGGGGAACTCCGACTACTCGCCATTAAATGTCGGGGTGTGGAGGTCGAAGAGACCGATCGGGTGGTCGCCGCTCGCGCCCGAAGGGTGCGGCCGGGCGTGAGCAGCGTCAGGACCGCCCGGCCGGACGAATCGGCGGCCCGGTTCCCGAGCGCCGTCGCGGATCCGGGCCGCGCAGGCGCCGGTCACCTCGGCGGCGGTGGAGTCCGTGCGTGAAACCGAAGTCACCCCGATCCGGCACGCGGGGACGGCCGACGGCAGAACCGCCGATCGTGTGCCATGGGCGGGGCGGGAGTTGTCGCCGGGAGATTTGCCGAGCGCGACCCCGAGTCGTTTTCCACGCCGTCGGGAATCAACTCCGGTGAAGGAGGGTGGCGGGATCGATTGTCCTGCTTTCCGGTGCCGCCCGTACCCGCGGGCGGAAATGCGGGTTTTGTGCCGTCGGATTGACGAGGGGTGAGTGGCGGCACGCCGGGGGACGACACCCGTGAGGTGTCGGGCGTCACGCGGGCCGATCGTCGGGTGGGCGTCGCACCGGCCACGGCTCGCCGTTTCCCGCTACTATGGCCACAAGCACTCTACCAGCACGTGCAATAGTTGCACACGGCGTACAAAGGGTGCGGTGCCGCGGTTGCCGTGCGGAAGCAGCGGGCGGCAGGGAGGGATGTCACCGTGACGAACGCCGACGAAGCAGTCGAGACCCGGGCGCAGGGCTGGCGGACCCTGGCCGCGCTGCACGCCCGCATCGAGGACGTGCTGGAGCGCGCGCTCCAGCAGGGCCATGACCTGTCCGTGAGCGAGTACAGCCTGCTGGACGTGCTGTCCCGGCAGCCGTCACCGCGCCAGTTGCTGCGGATGAACCAGGTGGCCAAGGCCGTGGTGCTGAGCCAGTCGGCGACCACCCGACTGGTGACCCGGCTGGAGCGGCGCGGCTTGCTCCAGCGGTCCCTGTGCGAGGACGACCGCCGCGGCATCTACACCGAGGTCACCGAGGCCGGCCGCGCGGCGCTGGAGCGCGCCCGCTCGACCCACGACGAGACGCTCGCCCAGGCGTTGCAGGAAGCGGCGCAGCTGCCCGAGCTGGCGCCGCTGGTCGACGCGCTCGCCGCCCTGCCCTACGCCGGGGCGTCCCGCTAGCGTTCGTCCTCCCGAAGCCGCCGACGCGTGTCGGCGGCTTCGTGCCGCCTTCGGTCTTCCCGCTGCCACAACGAAGTTCGCGCCACCGCGACATGACAGATTGTCCTGCCGCGTGTGGGAAGTCCACTCCGCACAGGGCTAGCGTCGGTGACGAACTGGAGAACAGCGCGACCCGCCGACGAACGCTCCGATGAGCACCAGGCCCGCGGTTTTCGAGCCTCGCAGTCGGCCAGTGATGCGATGTGGAGACCAGCATGCGGCTTACGCAAACGGTGGCAGCAGTGATGCGGCGCTACGCGGACCGGCCCGCCCTGGGCGAACGCGCGAAGGAGATCACCAGGGACCCCGACACCGGCCGCGCCTCGCTTCGGCTGCTGCCGTCGTACGAGACGACCACCTTCGACCAGTTGTGGCGGCGCGTCCGCGCGGTGGCGAACGAGTGGCACCGCAACACCGCCCACGCCACCGAACCGGGCGACCGCGTCGCCCTGCTCGGCTTCGCCGGCCGCGACTACACGACGGTCGACCTGGCGTGCATCTGCCTCGGCGCGATCACCATCCCGCTGCAGACCAGCGCACCGATCACGCAGCTGAAGGAGATCCTGGCGGAGACCGAGCCGACCGTCGTGGCCGCCTCCGTCGAACGGGCGGACGCCGCGGCCGAGCTGATCCTGGCCACCCCGTCCGTCCGCCGCCTGGTGGTCTTCGACTACCACGCCGAAGTGGACGACCAGCGGGAGAGGTTCGCCGCCGTGCGGACACGCCTCGCCGACCGCGGTGTGTCCGTCGAGTCCTTGTCGGACGTCGTCGACCGCGGCACGCGGTTGCCGGAGGCGCCGCTGTTCACGCCCGAGGACGGCGACGACCCGATGACCATGCTCGTCTACACGTCGGGCAGCACCGGCACCCCGAAGGGGGCGATCTACACCGAGCGCCTGGTGGCCGCGATGTTCGGCGGCGGTGGCTGGGCGGACCTGTTCTCCGAGCAGCAGGCGATCACGTTCCACTACATGCCGATGAGCCACGTGGCCGGGCACTCCTCGGTGAAGAACACGTTGGCGCGCGGTGGGATCAGCTACTTCACCGCGAGCAGCGACCTGTCCACGTTCTTCGAGGACATCGCGCTCGCCCGGCCCACCGAGCTGTCGCTGGTGCCCAGGGTGTGCGAGATGTTGTTCCAGTACCACCGCAGCGAGGTCGACCGGCGTGCCGTCGGCGACGTCGACCGCGCGGCGTTGGAGGAAGAGGTCAAGAAGCACATCCGCGCGAACGTCCTCGGTGGCCGCATCGGCTGGGCCAGCTGTGGTTCCGCGCCGCTGTCGGCCGAGCTGCGCGCGTTCGTGGAGTCGTTGCTGGACCTGGAACTGCACATCCTGTACGGCACCACGGAGGTCGCGGGCGTCTCGGTGGACGGCTCGATGCTGCGCCCGCCGGTGATCGACTACAAGATCGTGGACGTGCCCGAGCTGGGCTACTACCGGACCGACGTGCCGCACCCCCGGGGCGAGCTGCTGCTCAAGACCGAGTCCGCGATCCCGGGCTACTACAAGCAGCCCGAGCTGTCGGCGACGATCTTCGACGAGGACGGCTACTACAAGACCGGTGACATCGTCGCCGAGGTCGCGCCGGACCGGCTGGAGATCCTGGACCGCCGCAACAGCGTGCTGAAGCTGTCCCAGGGCGAGTTCGTGGCCACGCCGAGCCTGGAGGCCACGTTCGGCACCAGCCCGTTGGTGCGGCAGATCTTCCTGTACGGCAACAGCGAGCGGTCCTACCTGCTGGCCGTGGTCGTGCCCACGCCCGCCGTGCTGGACAAGTTCGCCGGGCGGCCGGGCGAGGTCAAGCAGCGGCTGACCGAGTCGTTCCAGGAGATCGCCCGCGAAGCAGGCCTGAACTCCTACGAGATCCCGCGCGATTTCCTGATCGAGAGCGAGCCGTTCAGCCAGGCGAACGGCCTGCTGTCCGACCACCGCAAGCTGCTGCGGCCGCAACTGCTGGCCCGGTACCGCGACGAGTTGGAGGCGCTGTACGCCGACATCGCGCAGCGGGAGTCCGAAGAGCTGCTCGAAGTCCGTCGCACGGGTGCGGACCGGCCCGTGCTGGAGACCGTGCAGCGGGCCGTGCGGGCGCTGCTGGCGGGCTCCATGGCCGATGTCAGCCCCGGCGCGCGGTTCCGCGACCTGGGCGGCGACTCGCTGTCCGCGGTGTCGTACTCGAACCTGCTGCACGACATCTTCGGCGTGCGCGTGCCGGTGGACGTGCTCATCAGCCCGGCGAACGACCTGCGGCAGGTCGCGGCCTACATCGAGGGCAAGCGGGCCGCCGGGTCGGACCGGCCGACGTTCGAGTCGGTGCACGGTGACGCGCGCACCGAGGTCCGCGCCGCCGACCTCACCCTGGACAAGTTCCTCGACGCGCGCACCATCGCCGACGCCAAGTCGCTCCCGCGCGCGACCGGTGCGCCGCGGACCGTCCTGCTCACCGGCGCGAGCGGCTACCTGGGCCGGTTCGTGGCCCTGGAGTGGCTGGAACGGCTGGCTCCCTCCGGCGGAAAGCTGATCTGCGTGGTCCGCGGCAAGGACGACGAAGCCGCCGCGAAACGGCTCGACGAGGCGTTCGCGGGCGGTGACTCGGACCTGGTCGCCAGGGTGGCGGAGCTGGCCGGGAGCCTGGAGGTGCTGGCGGGCGACATCGCCGAACCGAGCCTCGGCCTGGCCGAGCCGACGTGGGACCGACTGTCCACAGAGGTCGACCTGATCGTGCACGTCGGCGCGCTGGTCAACCACGTGCTGCCGTACAACCACCTGTTCGACGCCAACGTGGTGGGCACCGCCGAGCTGATCCGCCTGGGGCTCACCGGCCGGGTCAAGCCGTTCACCTACCTGTCCAGCGTCGCCGTCTCGACCTCGCGCCACCCCGCGCTGGACGAGGACTCCGACGTGCGTGAAGCGCTCGCCACGCAGCCGATCCACGAGGGCTACGCGGGCGGGTACGCCACCAGCAAGTGGGCGGGCGAGGTGCTGCTGCGGGAGGCGCACGACCTGTGCGGCCTGCCGGTCACCGTGTTCCGCTCGAACATGATCCTCGCGCACAGCCGGTACGGCGGGCAGCTGAACATCCCGGACGTGTTCACCCGCCTGCTGTTCAGCGTCATCGCGACCGGCATCGCGCCGCGCTCGTTCTACACCGGCGACGCGTCGGCGGCGCACTACGACGGCCTTCCGGTCGACTTCACCGCTGCCGCCGTGGCGGAGCTGGGCGGGCGTGCCGCCGGGTTCCGCACGTTCAGCCTGGTCAACCCGCACGACGACGGCGTCTCGCTGGACACGTTCGTCGACTGGCTCAGCGCGGCCGGCCACCGGATCGAGCGGGTGGACGACTACGCGGACTGGCTGGCCCGGTTCGAAACCGCGATGCGCGCGCTGCCCGAGGCGCAGCGGCCGTACTCGGCGCTGCCGCTGCTGCACCGGTTCGAACACCCCGAGCCGGTCGTGCGGGGCTCGGAGATCCCGTCCGAGCGGTTCCGCGCCGCGATCCGCGCCGCCGGTGCCACCGGTTCCGGCCTGACCGGCGACATACCGCAGCTGTCCGAGTCCTTCATCCGCAAGTACGCCGCCGACCTCAAGCCCCTGTTGTCGGTCTAGGGCCAGCACCCGAGGAGAGTCATGAGCCAGCAGTCTTCGAAGTTCGACGAGCGCTACCGGATCGGGCGCAAGCTCGTGGCCGAGCTCGGCCCGGCCGACCAGGCCAACACCACGTTCGAGCTCCTCGGCAAGGAGTGGGACCTGGTGCCCGGTGCGTACGCGCCCGCGCCGGGCACCGGCACCGAGTACTACACCACCGCCATCCCGTACCCGGTCGGCGGGCGCTTCCTGGAGATCGGCTGCGGCGCGGGCGTCACCGCGGTGTGGGCGGCGCTGCGGGGCTGCGCGCACGTGACGGCGACCGACATCACCGAGACCGCCGTGGCGAGCACCGCGCTCAACGTCAAGCGGCACGGCGTCGAGGAGAAGGTGCGCGTGCTGCGCAGCGACGTGTTCGCCGACCTCGACCCCGGCGAGAAGTTCGACACGATCTTCTGGAACTGCAGCGTGATCGAGGCGCCGCGCGACTTCGAGTTCACCCAGGACTTCGAGTGGGCGATCTTCGACCGCGGCTACACCGCGCTGAGCCGCTACCTGGCCGAGGTGCACGGGTGGCTGCGGCCCGGCGGACGTGCCCTGGTCACGTTCAACAGCCTCGGCGACCTGGACCGGATCAACCAGCTCGCGGCCGCCGCCGGCACGGCGCTGACCAGGCTCGACAGCACCACCAGGCGACTGGCCGGCGAGGACGTCACCTACAACGTGTTCGAGATCGCCCGCGTCTGATCCCGCAGTTGCCACGGAGGAGATCGTGACTACACGCTTGTTCAGTTCCGAGTCGGTGACCGAGGGCCACCCGGACAAGATCTGCGACGCGATCAGCGACGCGGTCCTGGACGCCTACCTCCGGGCCGACCCGCGGGCGCGGGTGGCGGTGGAGACGCTGGTGACCACCGGCCAGGTGCACGTGGCCGGTGAGGTCACGGCGGACGCCCACGTCGACATCGCGGGCATCGCGCGGCAGGTGGTCCTGGACGTCGGCTACGACTCGTCCGCCAAGGGGTTCGACGGCCGGTCGTGCGGGGTGAACGTGGCCCTCGGGTCGCAGTCGCCGGACATCGCGCAGGGCGTGGACACCGCCTACGAGTCGCGGCTGGAGGAGGCGCTCGACGACCTGGACCGGCAGGGCGCGGGCGACCAGGGCCTGATGTTCGGCTACGCCTGCACCGACACCCCGGAGCTGATGCCGCTGCCGATCGCGCTGGCGCACCGGCTGTCGAAGCGGCTGACCGCCGTGCGCAAGAGCGGCGCGGTGCCCTACCTGCGGCCGGACGGCAAGACCCAGGTGACCATCGAGTACGCGGGCGACGAGCCGGTGCGGCTGGACACGGTGGTGGTGTCCAGCCAGCACGCGGACGGCGTCGACCCGCAGGCGCTGCTGGGCGTGGACGTCCGGGAGCAGGTGATCGGGCCCGAGCTGGCCGGGCTGGAGCTGGACACGTCCGGGGTGCGCGTGCTGGTGAACCCGACCGGGCGGTTCGTGATCGGCGGGCCGATGGGTGACGCCGGGCTGACCGGGCGGAAGATCATCGTGGACACCTACGGCGGGATGGCGCGGCACGGCGGCGGCGCGTTCTCCGGCAAGGATCCGTCCAAAGTGGACCGCTCGGCCGCGTACGCGATGCGGTGGGTGGCCAAGAACGCGGTCGCCGCCGGGCTCGCGTCCCGGGTCGAGGTGCAGGTGGCGTACGCGATCGGCCGGGCGGCGCCGGTCGGGTTGTTCGTGGAGACGTTCGGCACCGAGACCGTCGACCCGGCCCGGATCCGGCAGGCCATCGCGGACGTGTTCGACCTGCGCCCGGCGGCCATCATCCGCGACCTGGACCTGCTGCGGCCGATCTACGCGCAGACCGCGGCGTACGGGCACTTCGGGCGCCCGGAGCTGGACCTGCCGTGGGAGCGCACCGACCGCGCCGACGCGCTCAAGCAGGCCGCGACCAGCTGACCAGGACCGGTTGACCACCGACCGGTTGACTGCGACTCTGCCCACGCCGACCCGGTCGCCCCGGCCTGGTCACCCCGACCAGGCCGACCGACCGCCGACCCAGCGCCCCGGAGGCACCACCCCATGCGCATCGCCGTGACCGGCTCCATCGCCACCGACCACCTGATGGTCTATCCCGGCAGGTTCACCGAGCACTTCATCTCGGACCACCTCGACACCGTGTCGCTGTCGTTCCTCGTCGACGACCTCGAAGTGCGCCGCGGCGGTGTCGCGGCGAACATCTCGTTCGGGCTGGCCCAGCTCGGCGTGTCGCCCGCCCTGGTCGGCGCGGTGGGCAAGGACTTCGACGACTACCGCGCCTGGCTGGTCGGGCACGGGGTGGACACCAGGTTCGTGCGGGTCTCGCCGACCAGGCACACCTCGCGGTTCCTGTGCACCACCGACCTGGACCACAACCAGATCGCGTCGTTCTACGCGGGCGCGATGCAGGAGGCGCGGGAGATCGAGCTGGCGCCGGTCGCGGACGGCCTGGGCGGGCTCGACCTGGTGGTGGTCGCGCCGAACGACCCGGAGGCGATGGTGCGGCATACCGCCGAGGCCCGCGCGCTGGGCCTGCCGTTCGCCGCCGACCCGTCGCAGCAACTGGCCAGGATGGACGGCGAGTCGGTCCGGTCGCTTGTGGAGGGTGCGAAGTACTTGTTCACCAACGAGTACGAGAACGTGTTGTTACGGCAGTCGACGGGCTGGTCGGCGGACGAGGTGATCGACCGGGTCGGCGCGTGGATCACCACGCTCGGCGCGGAGGGCGTGCGGGTGGAGCGCCGCGGCCACCCGCCGGTGACGGTCGCCGCCGTGCCGGTCGAGGAGGAGGTCGACCCGACCGGCGTCGGCGACGCGTTCCGCGCCGGTTTCCTGTGGGCCACCTGGGCACGGCTCAGCCTCGAACGGGCGTGCCAGGTGGGCTGCACGATCGCCGCCGCCGCGCTGGAAAGCGTCGGCACGCAGGAGTACAAGCTCAGCCGCGCGGGTGTGGCCGACCGCGTCGCCCGCGCGTACGGCGGTGAGGCCGCCGCCGAGATCGAGAGCAAGCTGCGGATCTGATCACGCGGCGCGGACGCCGGCCATCCGGCGTCCGCGCCCGCTCAGCGGAAGGACGTGCACGCGTGTCCGAGCAGCCGAGTCCGGAGAACCACCGCACCCGCTTCAGGTCCGCCATGCGGCACCTGCCGACCAGCGTCGTCATCGCCGCGGGCATGGCGGGCGACCAGCCGATCGGCATGCTCATCGGCTCGTTCACCAGCGTGTCGCTGTCGCCGCTGCTGGTCGGCTTCCTGGGCGACCACGGCTCGAAAACCCTGGTCCGCCTGCTGGAACTGGACCTGTGGACGTTCAGCGTCCTGGCCGACGACGACACGATCACCCCGGGCGCCTTCTGCGGCCCGCTGCACGAACGCTTCGACCAGGTGAAGTGGTCGATTTCGCCACTGGGCACACCGATGATCGACAACGCCGTCGTGTCCCTGCACTGCCGCAAGCACTCCACCGTCGAGGCAGGCGACCACGACCTCGTGCTCGCCGAAGTCCTCGACATCACCGACCCCGACCCCCTCCGCCGCCCACTGGTGTTCGCCGAGGGCCGGATGACCGGACTCGCACCACGCTGACAGGTGGCCCACGAGGTGCGGTTAGATGCGTCACTTTGACCGGCATGCGTCCGCCGGGCATCCTGGTGGCAGAGGGGAGTACCCACCTCGCCCGTGATCGTCACTACGGCCGCTCCACAGCGACCCGGTCACGGCGCCACCGCATCCGGTGGTCGGGGAGACCTCTGGTTCTGATCCGAGCCGGAGGAGCACGCCATGCGCGCCACTACCCGCCTTGCCGCCGCCATCACCACGATCACCGCCGTCACCGCGCTGACCGCCTGCGGCACGCTCCAGGAAGCGTCCAACGCCGCCAACGCCGTCGCCGACACCGCGTCCGCCGTGCAGGTGTGCACCGAAGCGTTGGCCCGGGCCACCACGGTGTTCGACACCAACAGCCCGGAACTCGCCGTCGAACAGGCCCACTCCACCGCCGACAACCTCACCGCACTCGCCGCGAACGCCGCCGACACCACCGTCAACGAGGCCATCACCGCGCTCGCCACGACCCTGCGCTCGGTAACCCTGGACGACCTCGTCCTCCAGCCCGCCGCCTGGCTCGAGGACAAAGCCACCCGCGTCGCCACCCTCACCACCGCCTGCACCCCCTGACCGCGCGCGAGCAGAGCCGCGCTCGGGAGTTGGGAACAGACCTCAAGTCAGACGTTCCGGGGTCGCCGACGAGCGCGGGGTCGAACGGGCCCGGGGCGGTGCGGCCGCTTTGCTCTCGCTTTTCACTGCTAGGGGTTCGTGTCATCCCGCCGACCTGGCTTTGCCCTACCGCACTTGTCAAGGGGGCACCTTCCGGCATGACCGGCGGGTTGGGCTGGAACTGCCCCCTTGACGCGTGTGGTAGCCCGGAGGGAGGTCGGTGGGATGACACGCACCCCGGGACCACGCTGGATCAGCAGTTCCCAACGGAACAAGACGAAGACGGAACCGGGGGATGTCATCCTGCTGATCTGCCCGTCCGGCGAGGACGCTTTTCGAAGCTTTCAGTTGTGAAGAACCCGTGGTGTTCCCGTGAAGGAGTCCGCCACCTCCCCACCGGCTCGTTGACACGAATTTCGGGGCTCGGTTAGCGTCATTTCCCTGCCAGGGGGCGGTGTGATTCCTGTAGTACTCGGTGAGATCCCGCGCGCCCAAGTCGCGTTCCAGGGGGGACCATGGTCGACCAGAAGGTGCTCGAAGCACAGCGTTGGGTCAACGCGACCTACGGCTCGGTACCCGGCTACCAGAGGTGCGCGGAGAACGGCGTGACCGGCTGGGCCGTCATGTTCTCCCTGACCCGCGCGCTCCAACACGAATTAGGCATCACGACCCTGTCCGACACCTTCGGCCCGACCACGTTGAGCAGGCTCGCCGAGCGGGGCACCATCGGCCCCGGCTACCCCAACGCGAACATCGTCCGGATCGCGAAGTACGGCCTGTTCTGCAAGGGCTACTCGGCGGGCGACACGTCGAACGGCACCTTCGACAACGACCTCTACAACGCGGTGCGCGACATCAAGAGCAACATCGGGTTCGCCTCCGACGGCTACCTCCCGCCGAAGATCTTCAAGGCGATCCTCAACATGGACGCCTACGTGCTGCTGTCCGGCGGCAGGACAGAGGTGCGCGACATCCAGCGCTGGCTCAACGCCACCTACATCAACCGGTCGACGTTCTTCGTCATCCCGTGCGACGGCCACTACTCGCGGGACGTGCAGGTCGCCCTCATGCGGGCCATCCAGTACCAGATCGGCATCCCGGACGACCAGGCCACCGGCAACTTCGGGCCGGGCACCCAGAACGGCCTGCGCAACAACACCGTGCGGCCCGGTTCCCCGGCCGCCTGGGTGCAGTTGTTCAGCGCCGCCTGCGTGTTCAACGGCGGCGTCGGCGGCCTGTTCGCCGAGTTCACCTCCAGCTGGGACGCGGCACTCGGCGCCTTCGTGAGCGCGTTCCAGGACTTCTCCGTCCTCACCCGCACCGGCATCGGTGACTACGCCACCTGGGCGCAGCTGCTGGTGTCGACCGGCGACCCGGACCGGCCGGCGGGCGCGAGCGACACCCGGTTCCACATCAGCGTTCCGCGCGCCCAGGCGCTGAAGGCGGCGGGCTACCACGTGGTCGGCCGCTACCTGGACGAAGACCCGTGGGGCACCCTCGACAAGGAGATCCAGCCCGGTGAGCTGGAGGCCATCTTCACCGGTGGGCTGCGGGTGTTCCCCATCTCGCAGTACGCCGCCGACACGGTCGACGACTTCACCTGGTCCAACGGCTACGACCACGCCCTGCGCGCACACGACCGGGCCGTCGGCTACGGCTTCAACCGCGGCACCGTGATCTACTTCGCGGTCGACTACGACGCCACCGGCGAGCAGATCACCAGCACCATCATCCCGTACTTCCAGGGCATCCAGGCCGGTCTCGGCACCCGCGGCAAGCGGTACGTGGCCGGTGTCTACGGCTCGCGCAACGTGTGCGCGCGGGTCAGCGACGAGGCGTTCGCGCGGTACTCGTTCGTGTCCGGCATGTCGTGGGGCTTCTCCGGCAACCTCGGCTTCCCGCTGCCCGCGAACTGGTCGTTCAACCAGATCAAGGAGTTCGACTTCGACGCGGGCGGTGACGTGTTCGCGCTCGACCGCGACGTCAGCCGGGGCAACGACCGCGGCGTCGGCCGGGAGAACGTCGGCGGCTCCGACTCGCCCGTGGACGCCTACCTCCGGTACGTCGACGGCCTGTACGCGACCGCGGTGGCCTACGGCGGCGACGCGAACCGGCGGGTCCTGGAGTACCTGCGCTACCCGACGTACAACGGCACCTGGTCCGGCTGGGAGACGTTGATCGGCAACGTCGACCAGGCGTGGATCGAGCACGCTCAGGCACACGCACCGGCCCGGGTCGAGTCCTATGTGGACCTGTCGCTCGGCATCACGGTCAACGTCGACCACTTCGGCGCCACCGCCAACGCCGTGTACCTGCGTGGCGACGACGGGCGCGGCGACTTCGGCGGCTGGGCGGGCGACCTGGCCACGTTCTACGGCGAGTGGCGGTCGCACGGCGAGGAGTACGCCTCCGGGTACGCGTTCTGCGCCGACCGGCTGGCCAAGATCAACGTGCTGTCGTCGTTCCCGCTCAACGACCTCGTGGAGGACGCCGACGGCTACCTGGTCGGCAGCGCGGTGCGCAACGGCGCCCGGATCGACCACGCGATCCGGGCGCACCTCACCGACGGGCACCGGACCAGGTTCCGGCAGTTCTACGCCAACCGGTACGGCGGTACGGTGGCGGGCGTCCGGGACGCCGCCTGGAACGCGCTGGGCGGCAGCGCCGCGGACGCGCAGCTCTCCGCGCTCACCGAGGCCGCGATCCGCCGGACGGGAGGCGTCTGCCTGCTGCCCGCCCAGCTGCCCGAGGCCAAGCTGGAACCGTTCCTGCAAGGCTACGCGGAGACGATCGAGAGGTTGTCGCGCGGCTGACGGCACGCCCCTCGCGGTGTGCGAGGAGGAGAGACGTGCGAGTCCCGGGAACGGCCCGGCGGTGGGCGGTCGCCGCGCTGTGCGCACCGCCGGCGGCGTTCCTGGTCTACGCCTGGGGTGCGATCCACCTGTACGCGCCGGACGTCCGGGAGACGTGCGTCCTGGAGCACGGCGGGTGGGACCGGGCCTACGGGCAGGTGACCTACTTCCCGCTGTCCCGCATGTGCAACGCCTACCAGGACATGGTGCCCTCCTACGTCAACCCGGCGGTCGTCCTGCTGCTCGTCGCGACCGCGCTGTTCGCGGGCCTGGCCGTCGCCGCCCGCCGCAATCCCCGATCCCGCAAGGAGCAACCGTGAACGAACCCACCGAGGACGTGAGCCGTCGCCGGTTCCTGGCCATCACCGGCGGTCTCGCCGCCGCCGTGTCGGTCGGCCTGTCCGCTCCTCGTGCGGCCTCCGCCGCGCCGCCCACCGACCTGCCCGCCAACCCGCTCAACAACCCGCCTGCCCGCCCGGACGCCCTGGCCACCTACCCGGTCGAGGGCTCCAACGCGTCCGTGACGCTGCTGTCCGGCCCGTCCGCCGTCGTGCTGCTGCACGTCGCCCGGCGCTTCCACTACGAGGTCGCCACCCTGGGCGCGAAGGACATCACCGGCTACGCCGAATTACCGGCAGGCACGCCGTTCGCGGCGGACCACCGCTCCGGGACCGCGTTCTCCGTCCTGCCCACCCGGTACCCGGCCGGGGCGACCGGCGGGCTGTTCCCGCACGAGCTGGCGGTCGTCCGCGACATCCTCGCCGAGTGCGAGGGCGTGGTCCGCTGGGGCGGCGACTTCCGCAAGATCCCCAAGGAAGGCCACTTCCGGATCGACGTGAAGCCGGTCGACCCGACACTGGCCAGGGTCGCGGACAAGATCCGCGGCTGGGTGGACGGACCGGGCCGGGGCGCGCCCGCCGACCCGTTCGCGCCGGGACGCCGCCAGGCGGCAGAGCGGTTGGCGCAACGCCAGATCGCCACCGGCTGAGGTGCGGACGACGCGCGAGTGGGGTGTGAGGTTGCCTCGACTCCGCGTCAACTTCTCGCCGGGGTTGGCGCATTAGAGGGGTGTGGACAGAGCACAGAGCGGGCTGATGGCGTTGTGCGCGGGTGCGTTGGCGGCGATGGTCGTCACCGGGTTGGCAGAGGATCCTTCCGCGCTCGGTGGTGCCGACATGGTGTCCGTGGCGGCCGCGGCGACCGCACCGATCTCCCAGACGGTGAAGTCGGCGACCGTGCCGCCGCCCAGCATGGTGGTCACCCCGGAGCCCGTGCCGACACCGGAGCCGACACCGACGCCGACGCCGATACCGACTCCCGTCACCGTGAGCCTGGACGGCGTCGCGCCCTCGGTGAGCCGCGGGGTCGTGGTGCACGACCTGCGTTCGGATCGGGACCTGTTCGCCGAACGGCCCGACCAGCCGTTCCCGACGGCATCGGTGGTGAAGCTGCTGATCGCGCTCGACGCCCTCGACCGCGGCGCGGCGAGTGCCCATGACATCACGCGGATGCTCGCCGCCAGCAGCGACACCGTCGCCAACCGCTTGTGGCGCACGGCGATCCCGCGCCGCTGGGCGATCGAGATCGGCCTGCCCGGCCTGCGGCCACCGGCCGACCCGAACCAGTGGGGCGACACCCGGATGACCGCCCGTGACGTCGTCGCCGTCTACCAGTACGTCCTGCGGTCACCGCACGCCGACGTGATCGTGCCCGCGCTGGAGGCCGCCACGCCGACCGGTGAGGACGGTTTCGACCAGACCTTCGGCATCCCCGACGCGGTGGGGGACGCGCACCGGTGGGGCGTGAAGCAGGGGTGGGCGTGCTGCTACGACGGCCGGCGGGTGCTCAACACCACCGGCGTGGTCGGTGGCCGTTACGTCGTGGTCGTGCTGACCGGGCACGGCCGCGCCACCGGTTACCCACGGGCCGCCGTGCTGGTCACGGAGTTGGTCGCCGCCCTCACCCCGCTGCTCGCCGCGCCGTGAGCGTTGATCGTGGTCATGGCCACGACGGTGATCCACGGCAGGGCCAGCAGGAGGCTGCCCACCAGGTCGGTGGGGTAGTGGACGCCGGAGTAGAGGCGTTGCGCCGCGACCGCCACGGGGATCACCAGGGCGGTCGCCAACACCGGCCACCGCCACCACCTGACGGTGCCGCGCCAGACCAGCAGGGCCACCGCCGTGCCGAGGACCAGTGACGCGGCGACGTGCCCCGACGGGAAGCTCGACGTGGGCGGCAGGTCGTTGGGCAGCTTGGCCGCCGGGCGGGCGCGGTCGATGATCGCGGTGGTCAGCAGGAACAGGGTGCCCTCGCCCAGCAGGCCGAGCACGACCAGCAGGACGGGGCGCCAGGAGCGCGTCGTGGCCAACGCCAGCACGCAGACGACCACCGCCGCGCCGATCACCGGGCCCGTCCCGCTGAACGCGCCGACCCGGTCCATCACCGCGTCCCAGGCGGGGACGCGGCGTTCGGCGAACCACTCCACCACGGCGCGGTCCCAGGCCGGTGGCACGTCCGGTCCGGCGGCGGTGAGCCACGAGCCCAGCGCGAACAACGCGCCCAGCAGCAGGCCCCAGGCCACGAGCAGCCGGGCCACCACGAGCGGGAGGTCGGGCGGCACGTCGACCTGGCGCCCGGACACGGGTCGCAGGTCGTCCGCCGCTTCCGGCGCCAAGCCCCGGGACAGCGGCACCTCCGGCATGCCCTCGTCCCGCCGCCACCGCCGGAACACCTCGGTGGTCAGCGCCAGCCACACCAGGCCGAGCAGCCAACCGCCGAGGACGTCGGTGGCGTAGTGCACGCCGAGCGCGACCCTCGTGAAGCCGACCACCAGCACGATCGCGACCACCAGCGCGGTCACCGCGCGCCGTGCCGGCCGCACGGAGGCGAACACCAACAACAGCACGCCGTACGTGACGGTCGCACCGAGCGTGTGGCCGCTGGGGAAGCTCCAGCCCGGCGCCCTGGCCACCTCGACGTCCACCAGGGGCCGGAGTCGTCCGACCAGTTCCTTGACCACGACGCCGAGCAACCCGCCACCGAGCGCCGTGACGACCACGTGCGCCGCCACCCACGGCCGCCGCCGCAGGAGCAGCCACGCCACCGCGAGCGCGGTCACGCCCGTCAACGTCGTCGTGCCACCGAGCCGCGTGATCCCGCCGAACGCCGCGACGAGCACCTCCGACCCGCCGACCCACCGCGTCAGCCCGTCCGAGATCGCCTGGTCGACCTCGCGCACCGGCGCCCACCCCGCCCAGACCACCGCCATGACCACGGCGAACGCGACCCCGGCGGCACAAGCGGCCACCAGGGACACCGCACTGCGCACCGCGAACCGCTCGACCACCACCGCCGGTCGCGCTTCCCGTGTCGTAATCACCAACGTGGTGTGCCCATATCGATCATCGGGCAATCCTGTTGCGCACGCGGGTGAACGTCATTGCGCCGGGTGTCGGAGATCCGGTACTCGTCGGGGGTTGTCCTGTCGCGCCGAAGGAGCCGCCGCGTGCACCCCGACCTGCTGCGCAACTACCTCACCCGGCACCGCCTCGGACGTCGTGGCGTGTTCAAGCTCGCCGGTGCGGCCGGTGCGGCGGGCCTCGTGGGCACCGGCACCGGCACGGCGACCGCGACGGCTCAGCCCGAGGGCGGCCTGGACGACACGCCGTTCGACTACGCCGACCCGGCGAACCTGGCCGACTGGGCGCCCAGCCGGTACGGGCCCGACGACCAGCGCGGCGCGTTCAACGAGGTGACGCCGGTCAAGACCGCCGCCGCGCTCGGCCTGCTGCGCCGCCACCGCGAGGTGACCACGTACAACCTGGGCGAGCTGATGTGGAACGGCTTCCCGGCGTTCCGCACCGACCCGCGCCGCACCTACGAGCAGCGGCTCACCATCTGGGGCTACCCGCCGCCGCCGGGGTTCGCCGAGCAGGGCGGCATCCTGGTCGCGCTGGAACCGCTGGGCGCCAACCAGGTGAGCGTGCACGAGGAGCGGTTCGAGGCGGAGGTCTCGCCCCGGCACCCCGAACCGCTCGCCGCGACCTACCAGATCGGCAGCCAGCTGGACAACCTCAACCACATCGGCGCGGCCGACCTGTTCTACAACGGCCTGCGCGGGCCGGACATCGCCCGCGCCCACGGCACCGTCCGGCTCGGTGCCGAGCACATGGGTCCGCTGGTGACCCGGGGCGTGCTGCTGGACGTGCTGGGCGTGAAGCTCGCCCGCGACCGCGTCGAGGACCTGGCCGAGCCCGCGAGCAACGGACAGCCGTTGCTGCGCGAGAACTACCGCATCACCGTCGAGGACATCCGGGACGCCATGGCGTTCGGCGGCGTCGACCGGATCGAACCCGGTGACGTCGTGCTGTTCCGCACCGGCTGGAACCAGCTGCTGGCCCGCCGCGACCCGGCCGACATCGCCCGCTGGGAGGGCGCCCGCGGGCTGCCCGGCATCTACCTGCGCGAAGCCCGGTGGCTGGCGCGGTTCCGTCCCGCGATCGTGGGCAGCGACACGTGGGCGCTGGAGGTGCTGGGCAACCCGGTCAACGACGACGGCACGGCGTTCCCCGTGCACCAGGAACTGCTGATGCGGCACGGCATCCGCATCGGCGAGTCCTACGTGGTCGACCGGCTCGCCGCCGACCGCGTGCACGAGTTCGTGTTCATCGTGACCCCGCAGTACGCCGAGGGCGCCACCGCGGGCAACACCCCACCGGCCGCGCTCGGCCACCCTCGACGGTGAGAGGACTGTCGCGAAACGACAGCTACCGATTGACTTTCGATAGGTAACACGCGAGACTCGATGCATGGTCACAACGCATCGAGCGGTCGCGGCGCTCCGGGTGTTCCTCGTGCTGATGTTCGGCGTCCTCGTCCTGTTCCAGGTCATGTCGCTGCCGGGGCAGTTCCGGCACATGGCCCAGGAGTCGCCGGACATGGCGTACCTGCGGTGGCCGCTGACCGCCGTGACGGTGTTCTGGGTGCTGTGCGTGCAGGTGGTGATCGTCTGCATCTGGAAGCTGCTCACCCTGGTCAAGAAGGACCGCATCTTCAGCGAGGCGTCCCTGAGGTGGGTGGACGCGATCGTGTGGGCCATCGGCGCGGGGTGGGTGGTGTTCCTGGTCGTGTTCCTCTTCGTCGGCTTCAACGCGGACGACCCCGGTGTGCCACTGGTGATGTTCCTGATGGCGATCGGCATCACCGTCGTCGGCCTGCTGATGGTGGTGATGCGCGCGTTGCTGCGCCAGGCCACCACGCTGCGCTCCGACATGGAATCGGTGATCTGATGTCGATCATCGTGCGGATCGACGTCGAGCTGGCCAAGCGCAAGATGAGCGTCGGCGAGTTCGCCGAACGGGTGGGGCTCACACCGTCGAACGTGGCGGTGCTGAAGAACGGCCGCGCCAAGGCCGTGCGGTTCAGCACGCTGGAGGCCATGTGCCGGGTGCTGGGGTGCCAGCCGGGCGACTTGCTCGAATGGGTGGACGACGACCAGGACGGCACGGTCGTCACCTCGTCCAACGGCGACGGCGAGGTCGACCTGTGATCGAGGTGCGCGGGCTGACCAGGAGGTACGGTGACGTCCTGGCGGTCGACGAGCTGAGCTTCACCGTCGAGCCGGGCAAGGTCACCGGGTTCCTCGGGCCGAACGGCGCGGGCAAGTCCACCACGATGCGGGTGGTGCTCGGCCTCGACCGGGCCACCTCCGGCACGGCACTGGTCAACGGGCGGCCGTACGCGTCGTTCGGTGAACCGCTGCGCGAGGTCGGCGCGCTGCTCGACCCCGGCGCGGCGCACCCCGGCCGCACCGGGCGCGCCCACCTGCGCGTCGCCGCCCGGGCCAACGGCATCCCCCGCCGCCGGGTGGACGAGGTGATCGAGCGGGTCGGCCTCGGCCGCGCGGCCCGTCGGCGGATCAAGGGCTACTCGCTCGGCATGCGGCAACGGCTGGGCATCGCGACGGCGCTGATCGGCGACCCCGGCGTGCTGATGTTCGACGAGCCGATCAACGGGCTCGACCTCGACGGCGTCCGGTGGATCCGCGGCCTGCTGCGCCAACTCGCCGACGAGGGCCGCACCGTGCTGATCTCCAGCCACCTGCTCGGCGAGATGGAGCAGATCGCGGACCGGCTCGTCGTCATCGGCCGCGGCAGGCTGATCGCGGACGCGACGACCGAGCAGATCGTGAGCGGTCTCGGGCAGGTCCAGGTGCGCGTCCGCAGCCCGCGGCCCGACGTGCTGCGAGAACGGCTCCGCGAGCGCGGGTTCGAGGTGGACCGCGTCGACCACCACGAGCTGCGGGTCGAGGGGAGCACGGCCGAGGAGGTCGGTGGGCTGGCCCACGCCCTCGACGTGCCGCTGCACCACCTTTCCGAGGTGCGCCAGTCGTTGGAGGACGCCTACGTGGAGCTGACCACCGGCAGCGTCGAGTACCAGGGCCGCGAGCCCCTGCTCACGGCGGAGGAGGCGCGATGACGGCGGTGACCCGGGACGTCCCGGTCGCCCGCGTGTTCGCCCGCGCGTGCGCGGCCGAGTGGACGCGGCTGTGGACGGTGAAGGCGACGTGGTGGTTCCTGGCCGCCGCGACCGTGACGATGGTGGGCATCGCGACCATCGCGGGCTTGGAGGCGGCCGCCGACCCCGATCCGCCAAGCGGTGGGTCGGCTTGGGCGGCAGCGGCCGTGACCGGGCTGCCGGGCCAGTTCGCGCTCTTGGCGCTCGCGCTCACCGCCGTGACGTCCGACTACGCGACCGGCGGCATCGTGCCCAGCCTGCAGTGGACGCCGCGGCGCGGTGTGCTGTTCCTGTCCCGGACGGCCGTGGTGGTGGCCGTGGCCACGGCGCTCGGCGTCCTGCTGGCGTCGGCCGCCACGGTGGCGTCGTTCGTCACGGCACAGCCGCTGCTGACCATGGCGGGCGGTTCGGACGTGCTGCCGGACGTGGCGTTCGTCTTCGCCGCCGGGTCGGCGTTCGCGCTCGGCCTTGGCTTCCTGCTGCGCAACACCGCGGCCACGTTGGTCACCGTGTTCCTGCTGATGCTCGTCCTGCCGCTGATGCTGCCGAACTTCGGCCACGAGTGGCTGTCCTGGGTGGCCGATCGCCTGCCCGGCTCCGGCGCGGCGTTCCTGCTGATCGGCGAGGTGCCGGGGATGACGCCGACATCGTCGGTGGTCACGATGCTCTGCTGGGCTGCGGCCACCCTGCTGCTGGGCTGGCTGCGCCTGTCCCGCGACGACGCCAACCGCTGACCGCGCGACCCGGTGCCCGCGACAACCGCGGGCACCGGGTCCGGTCGTTTCGCATTGGTCCGATTATTGTCCGTGACCGGCTCGGGGATGGATTTGTGACCGGTCGATTTCCACGGGTGACCGGGCGGCCGTTGGCCGTACGGCGTGAGGATGGTGGTCACCCACTGGCCGCCGGTTCTTGACCTGTTGTCAACCTGGGAAACCAAGCATTCGAAGCGGCGTCGGGGCGGTAAGAAGAACACCGGCCTGGCGAGCACCGGCGCGTCGACCGGCCTGCCGCTGTTCCTGGGCGGCCTGCTGGTGCTGACCGGTGTGCGAGCCCGGCGGGCGGAGAAGGACGCGCTGGTCGACGAGTGCCTGACCAAGGCGGGCCTGTGGCCGGAGGTGCGCGACCGGCTCAAGCAACGCGGTGGCGCGCTGTCCGGCGGCCAGCAGCAGCGGCTGTGCATCGCGCGGTCGTTGGCGGTGCGGCCGGACGTGCTGCTGATGGACGAGCCGTGCTCGGCGCTGGACCCGACGTCGACCCGGCGGATCGAGCAGACCATCGCCGAACTCGCGCACGAGGTGACGATCGTGATCGTCACGCACAACGTGCAGCAGGCGGCACGGGTGTCGCAGCAGTGCGCGTTCTTCCTGGCCGAACAGGGCACGCCGGGCGTGATCGTGGAGGCCGGACCCACCAAGACGATCTTCGAATCCCCGTCGGACACCCGCACGTCGGACTACGTCCACGGCCGGTTCGGCTGACGTCCGCCGGCGCGGCTCGACCCGCACCGGGCCGCCACCCGGCGCTGTTACGATTCGCCGCCCCAGACACTCGCGGTCATCGGAAAGGTGACATCTGCATGCACAGCAACAAGCCCAAGGCGGACTTACTGCGCGACCTCCACGCGGACGGGGTGCTGGTCCTCCCCAACGCCTGGGACGCGGGCAGCGCCGCCCTGATCGCGCGCGCCGGAGCGAAGGCGGTCGCCACCACCAGCGGTGGTGTGTCGTGGGCGCTGGGCCGCCCCGACGGGCAGAACCTGTCCCGCGACGAGATGGTCGAGCAGGTGCGCCTGATCGCCGCCGCCGTGGACGTGCCCGTCACCGCCGACGTCGAGGGCGGCTACGGCCACGCGCCCGAGGACGTCGCGGCGACCGTCGAGGCCGTGATCGGCGCGGGCGCGGTCGGCGTGAACATCGAGGACTCCAAGGGTTTCGGCGTGCCGCTGTTCACCGCCGAGGAGCAGGCCGCCCGGTTGCGGGCGGCACGGGAGGCGGCGGAGCGCGCCGGGCTGCCCGAGCTGGTGGTCAACATCCGCACCGACGTGTTCCTGTTCCAGGTCGGCGAGCCCGAGGGTCGGCTGGACGACGTGCTGGCCCGTGCCGCGGTCTACGCCGAAGCGGGTGCGGACGTGCTGTTCGTGCCCGGCCTGGTCGACCTCGACGTGCTGAAGGCGCTGGTCGCGGCCTCGCCGCTGCCGGTCAACGTGATGGCGGGCCCCGGCGCGCCGACCGTGGCCGAGTTCGAGGCGGTCGGCGTCCGGCGGGTCAGCCTCGGCACCGCGGTCACCCAGGCCGCGTACTCGGTCGCGCACCGCGCCGCCGAGGAGGCCCTGACCAAGGGCACGTACACCGAGCTGGACGGCGCGCTGGACTTCGGCGCCGTCAACGGTGTGTTCACCCGCTAGCGGTTCGCGCCGGCCCCGATTGATCGCCAGGTCAGATCAACCCTGTCGGACAACGTCCGGCTCCGGTGGACTGGACCTCGGCCGGGGCGCCCACGACGGCGCCCCGGCCGACGACGACACGTAATCGGATGGCGACGGACGGGGAAATCGCAGTGACCACGAAGGAAGCGGGTGCGGCGGGCGGCGTTCTCGCGAGCGTCCGCGCGACGCCACGGCCGGTCCGCTACCTGCTCGGTGGCGTGCTCGTCAACCAGCTCGGCGCGTTCGCGCAGACGTTCCTGGTGCTGTACCTGACGGCGCGCCAGTTCTCCATCGGGCAGGCCGGTATCGCGCTCACCTGCTACAGCGCGGGCGCGGTGCTCGGCACGCTGCTCGGCGGCGAGCTGACCCACCGGCTCGGGCCGCGCGCCACGATCGTCAGCGCCATGACGGCGTCGGCGGCGGTGCTGGCGATCATGCCGGTGCTGAGCACTCCGGGGCTGTTCGGCGTGCTGCTGGTCGCCATCGGCGCGGCGGGCCTGGCCACCCAGTGCTACCGGCCCGCGGCGGCCGTGCTGCTCAGCGAGCTGATGCCGGCCGAGCACCGGGTGATGGCGTTCTCCATGATGCGCATCGCGCTCAACGGCGGCGCCGCCCTCGCGCCGCTCATCGCGGCGGGCCTGATCCTGCTCGACTGGGACCTGCTGTTCTACTTCGACGCCGTGTCGGCGCTGGCGTACGCGGTGGTGGCGCGGCTGACCCTGCCCGCCACGGCCGCGCCGCGCGACGACGAGGACGAGGCCGAGTCGGGTGAGCAGAAGCGGTCGGCGTACGCGGTGATGCTGCGCGACGGCCGGTACCTGGCGTTCCTCGCGTCGGTGCTGCTCGGCACGCTCATCTACGTGCAGTACGTGGTGGCGTTGCCGCTGAAGATCACCAGCGAGGGGCACCCGGCGGCGCTGTACAGCATCGTGCTCACCACGGCGTCGATCATCCTGGTCGTGTCCGAGCTGAAGATCACCTCGTACGTGAAGAACTGGGTGCCGTGGGCGGCGGGCGCGGTCGGCACGGCGGTGATGGGCCTGGGCGCGGCCGGGTACGGGCTCGGCTCGCACGCGGTGGTGATCGTGGTCAGCACGGCGGTGTTCGTGCTCGGCGTGATGATCAGCGGGCCGACGATGTTCGCGCACCCGGCGAGGTTCCCCGCCGCGGTGCGCGGCCGGTACGTCGGCACGCACCAGGCCACGTTCGGCCTCGGTTCGGCGCTGGGTCCCACGCTCGGCGTGCTGGCCTGGGGCGCGTTCGGCAACGGCGTGTGGCTGCTGTGCGGGGTGCTCGGGCTGATCGGCGGCTGGTTCGCCCTGGTGGGCATGAGGGAGGGCAAGACCTCGGTGTGACCGAAACGGTGTAATGGAATCGGTGTGCACCGACCCGCATCGGGGAGTACGGCCCGGCAGGCGACGCCTGTCGGGCCGTCCGTCGTTCGGGAGCCTTTTTCCGGGCTTTTCCGGGTCACCGATAATAGGGCTGCAACTCGCCGCGCACGCGTCGCAACGTTGGGTTACAAAATGCTCGCCCGCCGAACGTTACGGTTCCTCGCTTTGCAGTCATATTCAATCTCTATGGTCCTCCGATCGGCGGTAGCGGGAGGTCGGCCCCTTATTCATGCTTGGCGCGCCACCTGGAGAGAAAGGGATCCGCTGGGGATGGGTAGACCGGAAAAACCTGTCGACGCCTCGTCCGGAGCGGTCGCGACTTTCGCGAGCGAGTTGAGACGGCTGCGCGCTCGGGCGGGCAACCCCACGTACCGGGACATGGGTCGGGCGGCCTTGTACTCCTCGTCGGTGCTGTCCAGCGCGGCCAGCGGCCACCGCATGCCGACGTTGCAGGTGACGCTGGCGTTCGTGGCCGCGTGCGGCGGCGACCGCGAGCAGTGGCGACGTCGGTGGCTGGAGGTGTCCAGCGGGCTGGACCCCGAAGCCGCAGGCACGTCGGTGCGCCCCGAACCGGTGACCGCGTGGTCGTGCGTGCCGCGACCGGCGCAGCTGCCGATGAGACCGCGCCGCTTCGTCGGCCGGGCCGACGAACTGCGCCTGCTCGCCGCCGACCCGGCCACCCCCGTGGTGATCAGCGGACCGGCGGGTGTCGGCAAGACCGAGCTGGCGCTGCACCACGCCCACCGGCTGGCCGTCGACGCGGTGGACGGCGGGCTCTACATCGACTTCGGCCCGCTGGAGCCGGGGGAGCGGGGCGCGCGGACCGTGCTGGAGGGGTTCCTGCGCGCGTTGGGCGTGCCCGTCGAGAACCTGCCCGACACCGTCGACCAGCAGGCGGGCTTATACCGATCCCTGATCGCCGAACGCAGGCTCGTCGTGCTGCTCGACAACGTCCGCGACGAGCGGCAGGTCCGCCCGCTGCTGGTGGAGAGCCCGCACAGCACCACGATCATCGTCGGCCGGTCGGCGCTGCTCGGCCTGCGCGGCGTGCGCAGGTTGCGGTTGGCCGTGCCGCCGAGGGGAGAAGCGATCGCGATGCTCGCGGGCGGCGTGCCGGACCCGGTCGCGGCCGAGCCCGAGGTGTGCGACCGGCTCGCCCGGTTGTGCGGCGACCTGCCGCTGGCGCTGGACATCGCCGCGCGCAAGCTCGCGGCCAGGCCGGACGTGCCGGTGAGCCTGGTGCTCGCGCGGCTGACCGAGCCAGGTGCGTTGCTGGACTGGCTGCGCGTCGGCGACCTGTCGGTGCGCGACTCCTACCAGTCCACCTACCTGGGCCTCGGTGAAGCGGCCAAGGCGCTGTTGCACCAGGTGGCGCACCAGCCGGCGGCCGAGCCGGTGCTGCTCGGTGCTTTCATCGACGACGAACCGGTGTACGAGTTGGCGGACGCGGGGATGTTGCGCGGTGCGGGCAGGCCTGGTGCGTACCGGCTCGACCCGCTGGCCCGTGCGTTCGTGCTCGACCTGCGTGCGACCGGTCACGCGGTGCGCCGGTCCACCCGTCAGGAATTGATTGTCACGGCCGGACGGCACTACCGATCAACTGTCCAGTCGGCTTGACTGTGGTCGTGGCGGGCGTCAGCGGGTAATTCGCCGGGGAGTCCGCCGGGAGTTCGCCGGGGAGTTCGCGGGAATAGCCGTCAAAGCCGGGTCGCGTGCGCGGGGGCGCGGGGGGCGGCTGTTGGGTCAGGTCCGGCTCGATTTGACATGGGGCCCTTACGGGCACTCCAGGCAGGCCAAAGCCGGCAGGCCCGGCGGGGAAGAGCGTTCCGCCAGGCCTGCCGGCTTCGACCAGCCTAAAGCACCCGAACCCATGTCAAATCGAGCCTCGGTGGGTGCGCTGCGGGTCCGATGTGGCGCGGTAGGGCTGGCGCGGCACGAGAAGTCCTGCTGGCCTCGGAGGGCCGATCACGTTGGATGATCGTTCAGGAGTGAGGACCATGGCGGTGGCCGAGACGGGGGAGGAGATCCTCGCCCGTGCCCAGGAGTTGGCACCGAGGCTGCGCGAGCGGTCCGAGGAGATCGAGCGGCTGCGTCGCCTGCCTGAGGACGTCGTGGCGATGATGCGTGACGCGGGTGTGTTCCGGATGGGTTTCGGCCGTGATCGGGGTGGCCCCGAGATGACCTCGGAACAGCAGACCAGGGTGGTCGAGGCGCTGGCGCACGGTGACGCGTCCGCCGGGTGGTGCGCCATGATCGGCATGAGCCCGCGGCGCCAGTGGGACGTGCTGTCGGCCGGCGGCACCATGGAGGACCTCACGCCGCACGAGCGGGCCGCGCTGCCGCTGTCCCGGCTGCACGCGTTCCGCACCGCCCGGTCCATCGTGACCCGGCTGTACGACCTGGTGCAGACCGCGTCGATCTACCGGCCGTCACCGCTGGACCGGTGGCTGCGCGACACCACGACCATGTGCCGGCACGTCGTCGCCCAGGATCGGATCCTGCAGACCGCCGGTGCGTACCTGCTCGGCGGCGCGCCCGCTTTCCCGCTCGCGCTCGGCATCACCCGATGAGCACGACCAACCTTGGAGAGGACACCATGACCGCGCGACCGGTGATCATCGTCGGCTTCCTGGCGCCGCTGCCCACCCGCCCCGAGTTCGAGGACGCCTCGATGGTGCTCGTGGACGAGCCGGACGTCATCCGCAACCGGGACGTGGCCGGGAAGATGGCGGGCGCGCCCATGCTGCGCGAACTCGTGCCGTGGGAGTACCAGGTGGTGGGCGCGGCGGACGAGTTCTACAACACCTACCCCGACCTCGACCCGGCCTACGTGGTGCCGCTGGTCGAGTACGCCACGCCGTTCGCGGCCCGGCTCGCCGAGCGCTACGGGCTGCCCGGGGCGACCAGCGGAGCGGCGCAGTTGTTGCGGGACAAGGAGTTGCTGCGCCGCGTCACCCGGGCCGCGGGTATCGACAACCCCGTGTCGACGGCCGTGGACACGCCGGACGACGTGCGCGCGTTCATGGCCGCCCACCCCGGTCCGGTCGTGCTCAAGCCCGCGAACCGGCAGGCGTCGCTGGGCACGAAGGTGCTGCACGACGTGGCCGAGGTCGACCAGGCGTGGCAGGAGTGCCTGGCCGGTCAGGACGAGGGCATTCTCGTGCCCGAGCGGGAGATCCCGCTGCGGATGCTGGTCGAGACCTTCGTCAGCGGCGCGGAGTACAGCGTCGAGATGCTGGTCCGCGACGGCGTGCCGCTGTTCACCAACGTCACCGGCAAGACCCTGTTCCCCGGTCCGCGCCCCATCGAGCTGGGCCACCTGGTGCCCGCCGACCTGCCCGAGGACACGTCCGCGTTGCTCGCCGAACGCACCGAGGCGGTGTTGCGGGCGGTCGGCTTCGGCACCGGGATCGTGCACTGCGAGTGGATCCTCGCCGACGGCACGCCTTACCTGGTCGAGTGCGCGGGCCGGTTCCCCGGTGACGGCATCACGTGGCTGATCGACGAGGCCTACGGGTTCCCGCTGGCCGAGCGCTACTACACGATCATGCGCGGCGAGGAGCCGCCCGCGCTGCCCGACAAGGCCGAACGCGCGGCGGCCGTGCGGTTCCTGCGGGCCGAGCCGGGCGAGGTCGTGGCGGTCGAGGGCCTGGAGGAGGTCAAGGCCATGTCCGGCGTGCTCGCCGCGTCGGTGTCGGCGGCACCCGGCGAGGCGGTGCGGGAACTGCGCAGCTCGTGGGACCGGGCCGGGTCGGTGACGGTCGTGGCGGACACCCCGGCCGAGGCGGCGGCGCTCGCGGAGAAGGCGGCCGACGCGATCAAGGTGGAGGTGCGCGCGGCAGAATGAGCGGCATGCCAACCCCAGTCGCCGTGCACACGGTGATCGACAGCCCGATCGGTGAGATCACGCTGGTCGCGCGAGACGGCGTGCTCGCGGGCCTGTACATGGCCGAACACCGCTACCGACCGGCGCTGTCGACCTTCGGCGAGCGCGACGCGGCGCCGTTCGGCGAAGTGGTCCTCCAGCTGGAGGAGTACTTCGCGGGCAAGCGGACGGAGTTCGACCTGCCGCTGTCGATGGCGGGCACCCCGTTCCAGCGGACCGTGTGGGACGCGCTGAAGGAGATCCCGCACGGCGAGACGGTGTCGTACGGCGAGCTGGCGGTCCGGATCGGCCGGCCCACCGCGTCCCGCGCGGTCGGGCTGGCCAACGGGAAGAACCCGATCAGCATCATCGTGCCGTGCCACCGGGTCGTCGGCTCGACCGGCAGCCTCACCGGGTACGGCGGCGGGATCGAGCGCAAGCGGATGCTGCTGGGCTTCGAACGCGGCGACCTGCTCTGGTGAGCGTTCCACCGCGGTCCGACTACTATCCGCGCGTGGAAATCTCGATCGCGGTTCCCCATGACGAGCAGCGCCTGCGTCGCTCGCTGAAGTTCGTGCTGAGCCGCAACGTCAAGAGGTTGCGCGTCCTCGGCCTGGTCATGGCGGCCCTCGGCGCGGCGCTGATGCTCGTGACCGGACCCACGATCACGACGGTCGTCCTGGTCGTGCTGGGCCTGGTCTACGCCATCGCGATGGAGCCGTTCCTGCTGTGGCAGAGCATGCGCGGGCTGAACCCGGCCACCCGGCAGGACTACTTGCTGACCGTGGACGAGGCCGGCTTCACGATGAAGGCGGACGTGTACGAGCAGCGGTTGGCGTGGTCGACGATCCAACGGGTCGACGAAGAGCCCGACGCGTGGTTCCTCATGATCACCAAGGCTCAGGCCCTCGGCGTCTACAAGGATCTGATGACCGAGGAGCAGCGGTCGCAGTTCGCCGCCATCCTCGCCCAGCGCCAACCCGCCTGACGCCGACCGGCTCAGCCCTGCTCTACGGGTGGGCAGCGGGACGGCGCGGCGGCAAGGGTGCCGCCGCGCCGGTTCGCCGGGAGGGTCAGCCCGCGGCGCAGGAGACGGAGGGCCAGGTCCAGTTGCCGCTGGCCTGGATGGTCACGCCCCAGTTGTTGCCGTTGCCGTTCGGTCGTGCGGTCAGGGTTTGGGCGTTCGGGTAGCTCGCGCTGACGTTCCAGGTGGCCAGCACCTTCGCGGGCGACGGGACGTTCATCGTCACGGTCCAGTTGGACGAGCCGCTGACCGAGACGTTGAGGTTGTAGCGGTCGCTCCACCGGTCACCCGCGGACAGGGTGGCGGTGCAGCCGCCGGTGCCCGGGTTGGGCGGGTTGCCCGTGGAGGTGCCGCCGACGGTGATGTTGGAGCTGCCGCTGCTCTGGTAGCCCTCGGTCGCCATGATCATGTAGTAGTGGCTGCCCAGGTTCATTCCCTGGCGGGCCCACGCGTCGAAGTGGTTGCCGGACGTGATGCTGCCGCCGGTCTTCTTCGACTGCCGGACGCTCCAGTACTGGTCGAAGGTCCGCGTGCCGTCGATGGACGGCGCATTGTGCCGGGTGGTCTTGTAGATGTCGTAAGTGCCGCCGTCACTGGTGACCGTGCCCTTGTACTCACCGGTCGGCCGGTAAGTACCCCAGTTGTCGACGATGTAGTACTCGACCAGCGGGTTGCGGGTCCAGCCGTAAAGGGTCAGATAGGCGTTGCCGGACGGGTTGAAGCTGCCCGAGTAGTTCACCGTCCGGCGCCCGCCGGTGGCCCAGCCCTTGCCCGCGACGAAGTTGCCGGTGTTGCGCCACGACGTGCTGTAATTGCCGCCGGACCCGAGCTCCATGGAGACGGTGCCCTGGCTGTCGGTCCAGAACGAGTAGAAGTACCCGTTGTTGGTGCCCTCTTGATTGGTGGTCACGGCCGCGTGCGCGTTCGACGCCACGATCGCCATGAGCAGGAAAGTGATCGCCGTCAACGGGAGCAATCTCCCGGCTCTGCTCTTGCCGGACATCGGCGAAATCCTTTCAGCAGCGTTGCTGATCGACGGGAAATAGCATCAAGTCGACCGTCGGAACCTGTCAACAGGTTGCGAAACTTTCCGGTCGAATACGCCGAACGGATTGACCCGAAATGATCCGTTCACGCACCCGTCGGAGGTCAGCTCGCGGAGCAGGTGAGCATCGGCGTGCCGGGCGACCCGGTTCCGAGGAACCCGAACGTGGCGCTGGCGCCCGCGCCGACCGAGCCGTTGTGCGCGGCGTTGCGGGCGGTGACCGTGGAGCCCTGGCTGGTCACGGTCGCGTTCCACGCCTGGGTGACCGTCTCACCGTTGGCGTAGGTCCACGACACGGTCCAGTTGCTGATCGCCGACGTGCCGGCGGTGACGCGGACCTCGCCCTGGAACCCGCCCTGCCACTGGTTGACCACCGTGTACGTCGCCGAACACCGCGCACCGCCAGGTTGCGTCGTCGTAGTGGTGGTTGTGGTCGTCGTTGTCGTGGTGGAGGTCGAGGTGGATGTCGGGGTGGTCGAACCACCCCAGCCGGAGGCGGAGTCGAGCCACGTGATGCGGCGCTGCATCCAGTCCCGCATCGCCTGCACCTGGCCCTGCCACGTGGGCGCGGTCGGGGTGCGGAAGAAGCCGACCGTGGCCGAGCTGAGGTTCGGCCAGCGCTGGAAGTTGCGCTGCGCGCCGTTGGTCAGCGGCCGGGACAGCGCGTCGATCCGACCGGCCAGCGCGGAATCGGAGAGCAGCCCGCGCCGCAACGACTGCCAGCGCGACTTGGTCTGGTTGACGAACGCCGGGTCGCGCAGCAGCTGGGTGTACCAGTCGTTGGCCAACGGCTGCCGGGTCTGCAGGTGCTGCCAGCCGGAGACCTGGTCGTTCTGGAAGAACCCGCCCACGCCGAACGTGAGGTCGAAGTCCCACAGCGGTCCCGCGAAGATCTTGCTGTCGCGGTCCTTGTAGAAGTGGGCGCTGCGGATGTAGGCGTCCATGCCGCGGCTCAGCTCGTTGAGGATCATGTGGTCGATGAACGACGGCACGTCGATGTACTTCTGGTACCCGGTGGTCGGGTCGGCGAAGTCCGGTGCGCGCAGCACGTCGTGGAACTGCTGGACGTGACCGCGCAACCAGTCGCGCTGCTGCGTGTTCAACGGGTCGGGGTCGGCCACCTCAAGGTAGTTCCAGCAGGTGTTCGTCGGCCCGGTGCACGGCAGCGTCGGCTCCTCGGCGGCCATCCACTCGAACTTGAAGATGTACCCGCCCTGGATCGTCGGCAGGGTCGTGTCGTCCTCGTCCAGGCCCTTGAGGTCGAGCCGGTTCTTCGAGTTCTTGATCGTCTCGACCATCATGTAGACGCCCATGTAGTCGGCCGCGCCGACCGCGCTCGCGTCGGTGTTGAGGTAGAACTCGACGAACTCGTAGCGCGGCGCCTTGAGCCCCATCTCCCGGCCGAGGTCGTAGATGAACGCCTCGCGGATCAGGGCCTTGTCGGTGAACGGGCCGCGCAGCACCCAGTCGGAGTCGGCGGGCATGCCGAGCACCGGGTAGTCGGCGTCGTCGCCCGCGTTGTCCCAGAACTCCAGGCGGTACGGCGTCTTCTCGAACGAGGCCGACGACTGGCCGCGCAGCCTGAACCCGGCACGGGTGGCGACCGCGGGTGCGGCGGCCAGCGACGTCGTGCCGCCCGCCTGCGGTTCGAAGATCATGGTGGCGCCGTCGAAGTACTCCCGCTGCGGCTTGCCCGCGCCGTAGGAGTCGATCGCCACCACCGGCAGGTCGTGCGCCGTCAACGACGCCTCGCGCGCCACGTACATGGCGGTGCCGGGACGACCGGAGGCGGCGTTGTCCACGAACGCCTGCGCGCGCAGCTGGGTGGTGCGGGTGAGCTGCACCGGTGAGCCCTGGTAGAGGGTCGATTGCGCGCCGGGCAACTGCCCGTTGGTGGTGTAGCGGATCTGGGCGCCGGCGATCGTGGTGCTCAGCGACACCGACACCTGGCCCTGGAACGTGCCGCTGGGCACGGAGAACGTGATGTCGCCGACCAGGTCCTCGGCCGCCGCCGCGGCTGCGATGGCATCGGCCGCGGCCGTGCCGCCGGTGGGCGTTCCGCCGGGCGAGGAGGGTTCGGCGCCGGCCGACAACGGGATGAGCAGTCCGGTGAGGAGCACGGCGGAGACGGCGAGCACCTGGGACCGGTGGGTTGCTGCCGCGGCGCCGTTGCTGCGGAGGGTCAAACGCACGATGCCTCCTGTTCGGGTCGGTGGGACGGGGTGGTCGGTACCGGGCCCACCGACGACGTGGTGCCGCGGAAGTGACGGCGCAACGTCCGCCGCCAGGGTGCGTCGGGCAGGTCCAGGCGGAGCGCGGCCAAACCCGTGGCGTACTTGGAGATCCGGGCCGGCCGCACCCCCCGTTGCCACAGCACGCGGTCGACCGGCGAGGCGGCCGACGCGGTCTTGGTCTCGATCACGGCCAGGCCGGACAGCCGCAGCGTGGCGTCGTCGTGCCGCCAGGACAGGGCGGTGTCGATGGTGACCCGGCTCGCGGATTCCGAGAGCAGCAACGTGGTCCGCTGGTATCCGGTGACCAGGACGGGGTCGAAGGAGCCGTCGGTGTCGGGCGCGATCGACTCGCGGGCCAGCGCTTCGTCGACGAACCGGCGTCCCGGGCGGACGGTGTCGCGGTCACCCGGGTGGTACGGCAGCCGGTGCTTGGTGATGCTGCCCCGAGCGCCGCTGATCTTGACCTCCAGCCAGCACTCGCCCGAGTCGACGTAGGTGCGGGTGCGCACCTTGAACCGGCGACGCCTGCGGTAGGCCGCGGAGTGGTAGCTGACCAGCCGCGGGGTGTCGAAGTAGACCGACTCGTAGCGGAACGTCCGCTCGCCGTCGATGTCCAGCACCCGCGCGTGCGGCGCGAGCTGCTCCAGCAGGAGCGGCAGCGCCTCGGCCGGTACCAGGTACTTGCGGTCCACCCTGGTCTGCAGCGCGGCCCGGTCGACCAGTTCCGCCAGCCCGACCGGTGCCATCCGGGCCAGGGCGGGCACCTGCACCGTCGTCGCGGTCATCGGCGCGCCCCCGAGTGCGCGGGCGCGGTGGGCGCGGCGGTCAGGGCGCGTTCGGTCAACGCGTACCGCACGTCGACCACCGTGGTCTCGTTGACCAGGTCGAGCCGCTGCACGGTGACCGCGTGGACCCTGGCGTTCAGCAGCCGTTCCAGGTGCGCGACGAGCGCGACGTGGTCGGTGACGGCCGAGTCGAGCACCAGCACCTGGTGCCGGTAGTGCCGGAACAGCTTCCTGTTGTCGCCCAGGAACATCACCACGACGATGAGCCCCATCAGGCCGCCGTTGAGCCACAGCGAGGACGTGCTCAACGCGCCGAGCAGGCCCAGTGCGAGGGCGGAGAAGTAGTACGCGACCTCGTGCTGGTCCAGTTCCGTCGAGCGCAGGCGGATGATCGACAGCACGCCGAACAGCGCCATGCCGAGCCCGATGCCGGCGCCGGTGTTGCTGGTGCTCAACGCGCTCGCGACGGCGAGCACGCCGACGTTGACCCCCAAGTAGGCGACGACCAGGTCGCGGCGGCGGTGTCGCGGGAAGTAGAGCCCGAACACGAGCAGCACCACCGCGCAGATGTCTATCGCGAACAGGACGAGTTGTGACATCTCGTTCGTTCCTCCTACAGCCGCAGGCCGAGATCGGCTGGGCACCGCCCGCTTCTTGGCGGGGGTCTGCAGGACGGTCGCCGAAACTTTCGAATATTCGGATAAACTTTCGGGAACTGGTTCGAAACGATAGGGGGCACTCGGGTGTCGCGTCAATGAACTGGCGGTGTACCAGCGCGTGTCAAAAGGTGGACACTTCGCTGGTAAGAGCCATTCGGCGGTATGCTTTGCCGCCTTCTGGCCGGACGTAGCATCCCTACGGGCCGTAATCTACCCACGTCACGGCGTACCGAAAGTTTCGGATTGATCTTCTTCGGTGGAGCTACGGCGTCACGACGGCCAGTGGCTGAGCAGGACGTGGAGGGCGTCCAGGGTCTTGGTCCAGGAGGCGTCGGTGTCTCGGGGGTGGTGGCTGAAGCCGCCTGCCGCTTCGAGCGTGGTGAAGCCGTGGAACGTGCTGTGCAGCAGGCGCACGGCGTCGGTCTCGGCCGGCTCGGACAGGTGGTAGCCGCGCAGGATCGCCCTGGTGAGCTCCGAGTGCCGGTCCGCCCGACTCGCGGCGGCGATCTCCGGCGTCAGGTCGACCCGCAGCGCGGCGTACCGGCCGGGGTGCTCCCGGGCGTAGTCGCGGTAGGCGTTGGCGAAGGCGACCAGCGCTTCCTTGCCCGCGCGCCCGGCCAAGGCGGAGGCGGCGCGGTCCGCGAGTTCGGCCAACGCCAGGACGGCCACCCGTTCCCGCAAGTCCTGGGCGTTCCTCAGGTGCGAGTACAGGCTCGCGTCCTTGACCCCGAACCGCCGCGCGAGCGCCGACACGGTCACGTTGTCGAAGCCGACCTCGTCGGCCAACTCGGCCGCCGCCCGGACCAGGCGTTCGGCGGTCAGTCCCACACGTGCCATGTCGCCATCCCTCCAACCTAGAGGCTCTAGGCTAGCACTTAATAGTTTGTCGCTCACGCCTAGCTGACGTAGCTTGGCCTTCGTGGAACCCGTAACCGAGCGCGAGATCTGCCTGACCACGCAGCCGGGCGACGGCATCTCCCTGATGACCGCGCGCAAGGCGGGACGCGGCGGTCAGCAGGGCAACTCCGTGGGCATCTACCTCTGCGCCGACCTGGCCTGCTCGCTCTACCTGCGCGGCAAGAAGGACGCCGGTCCCGGCTCGCGGCTGCACGAATCGCTCACCCTGGAGGAGAAGACCGAGCGGACCACGGCGAAGCTCGGCGCGTTCATCGCCCGAGTGCTGGAGCGCTAGTCAGAACGACCCGAACGACGGCACGCATGACGCCGACCCGCCCAGGGGACAGGTCGGCGTGGTGGTCGGCCAGTCCCGCGAGGAGGGCGGGGTGCGGTGGTGGCGGACCGGGCGGTGTGCGGTTGTGCGTGTCGGGTGATGGGCTGGCGAGGGGGCTGGGTGAGGTGGTTGCGGCACCGTCGGTGTGTCGGTCGTCCGTTGTGGATATTCCCGCCCGCGGTGAGAGTTCGCCCGCAGGAAAAGGTGAGGTGACCTCGCCGCCTCCGGAGGTAGGGTTGAAGGGCTGGGGGCGCTGTCGCCTCTTTGGCGCGCCAATCTTTTCCTCTGGGGGATCCACGCATGACTTCCGCAGGTGTGTCCGACGCCGTCACGTCGCCGCCCGCGCTCACCCGCGCCGACCGCGCCGTGATCGGCGTGCTGCTCGTGGCCACGTTCGTGGTCATCCTGAACGAGACCATCATGGGCGTCGCACTGCCCGTGCTGCTGACGGAGCTCAACGTGACCGCGGCCGTGGGTCAGTGGCTCACGGCGGGCTTCCTGCTGACCATGTCGGTGGTCATCCCGATCACCGGCTACCTCATCCAACGGGTGTCCACGCGCGTGCTCTACGGCGTGGCGATGGGCCTGTTCAGCGCGGGGACCCTGATCGCCGCGCTGGCACCGGGCTTCCCGGTGCTCCTCGCCGCACGCGTGGTGCAGGCCAGCGGCACGGCGATCATGCTGCCGCTGCTGATGACGACCGTGATGACGCTCGTGCCGCCGGCCCGCCGCGGCGCGGTGATGGGCAACATCTCCATCGTCATCTCCGTCGCGCCCGCCATCGGGCCGACGGTCTCGGGTGTGCTGCTGGACCTGTTCAGCTGGCGCGCGATGTTCTGGGTCGTGCTGCCGATCTCGCTCACCACGCTCGTGCTCGGCCTGCGCTGGGTGACGCGCATCGGCGAGGCGAGCAGCGCACCGATCGACGTGCTGTCGGTGGTGCTGTCGGTGTTCGGTTTCGGTGGCCTGGTCTACGGCCTGTCGAGCATCGGGCACAGCGGCGGCGGGTCGTCCGCCACGCTGTGGGCGTCGCTCGCGGTCGGTGTGGTCGGCATCGTGGCGTTCGTGCTGAGGCAGATCCAGCTGCAGCGCCACGAACGCGCCCTGCTGGACCTGCGCACGTTCGCCTTCCGCGCGTTCACCCTGGCCAGCGCCCTGATGATGGTGATGATGGGCCTGCTGCTCGGCGTGGTGACGATCCTGCCGATCTACATGCAGAACGTCCTCGCGCTCGACCCGCTGGCCACCGGCCTGCTCCTGCTGCCCGGTGGCCTGCTGATGGGTCTGCTGTCGCCGTTCGTCGGCCGCCTCTACGACCGGGTGGGACCGCGCATCCTGCTCATCGTCGGCACCATCGCCACCAGCGGCTCGCTGTGGTTCGCCACGACGTTCGACGCGACCACGCCCGCCGTGCTGGTGCTGGCGTTCCACCTCGTGCTGAGCCTGGGCCTGGCGTTCTCGTTCACGCCGCTGTTCTCGTCGGGCCTGGGTGCCCTGCCCGCGCGGCTGTACTCCCACGGCAGCGCGATCTTCAGCACGACCCAGCAGCTCGCCGCCGCGGCGGGCGTGGCGTTGCTGGTCAGCGTGATGAGCGCGCGGGCCGCCGAGCTGGCCGGCGCCGGTGAGGCGACCGTCGGTGCCGAGATGGGCGGCATGCACGCGGCGATCCTGCTGGCGGCGATCCTGTCGCTGGCGGCCGTGGCCGGTTCGTTCATGGTCAAGCCGGGCAAGGCGGAGTCACCGCACTAGCTCGAGCTTCAACCTGTTCGGCGGGCGCGGGAGCGACGGTGAATCGTCCCCGCGCCCGCCGTCTATTTGTTCATAATCGTGAATCCGCATTCGGCTCATTGCCTCGTCCCGGCGGTGTGCGTTAGCGTGCCCGAGATCGCTCCCGAACCTGTTTTCGCAGTTCAGAAGCGTGAACTCCGGCCGCCGCCGCGTCACACAAAGGGAGAAACAATGAGGTTGACCCCCCTTGTCGCCGCCGCCGCGGTGGCCGTCGCCTTGGGATTGCCGGGAGCCGCGGCCGCCGCCGCGACCACGCACCACGAAGCGGAAACCGCACCCGCGGTGTGCCAGGGCGCCGTCGAGTCGAACTGGTCCGGCTACTCCGGCACCGGGTTCTGCAACGCCACCAACGCCGTCGGCGCCCACGCGCAGTTCACCGTCACCGCGCCGACCGCGGGCGCAGCCACGGTCCTGGTCCGGTTCGCCAACGGCACCACGTCCGCCCGGCCCGCGAACCTCGTCCTCAACGGCTCCACCGCGCAGTCGGTCTCGTTCGAGGCGACCGGCGCGTGGTCGACGTGGACCTCGAAGAGCCTGTCCGTCACGGTGCCGGCGGGCACCAGCACGATCCGGCTCAGCCCCACCACCTCGGCGGGCCTGCCGAACGTCGACTACCCGGACTTCACCCAGGACGGCACGCCGCCGCCCGCCGACGCGCTGTACGTGGCGCCCGACGGCGACGACGGCAACCCCGGCACCCTGGCCGCGCCGCTGCGCACGATCCAGCGCGGCGTCGACCTGGCCCAACCCGGCTACACGATCTACCTGCGTGGCGGCACGTACGCGCCCTCGACCAACGTCCAGCTGCTCAAGAACGGCACCGCGAGCCAGCCGATCACGCTGCGCAACCACGGCACCGAGCGCGTGGTGATCGACGGCGAGAACATGCCGCACACGCCGGGCGCGGTCGGTTCCAGCATCCCGCGCGCCGAACGCGGCGCCGTGCACATCGAGGGCGACCACTGGCGGCTGATCGGGCTGGAGATCATCCACGGCCCGTACGGCGTGTTCGGCCTGGACGTCAACAACACCGTGTTCGACCGGCTGGTCACCCGGGACAACTACGAGTCCGGCCTGCACCTGCAAGGCGCGTCGAGCAACAACCAGATCATCAACCTGGACGCCTACGGCAACCGCGACCCGCGCAAGAACGGCGAGAGCGCCGACGGCCTGGCCATCAAGGAGGGCTCCGGCAGCGGCAACGTCGTGCGCGGCGCGCGGCTGTGGCACAACTCCGACGACGGCCTGGACTACTGGATGTTCTCCTCGCCGATCCTGCTGGAGAACAGCCTGGCCTGGGGCAACGGCTTCAACCGCTGGAACCTGCCCGACTTCACCGGTGACGGCAACGGGTTCAAGCTCGGCGGCAACGGCGTCGCCGCGAACCACACCGTGCGCAACACGATGACGTGGGACAACGCGGCCGGCGGTTTCGTGGACAACAACAACCCCGGCCAACACCGGATCGAGCGCAGCACCGCGTGGGACAACCCGAAGACCGGGTTCCAGTTCGACCGCTCCGACAGCACGTTGACCAAGAACCTGGCGGCGGGCAACGGCACGAACGTCTCGCTCGGCTCGAACTCCAGCGGCAGCGGCAACTCCTGGGACCTCGGCGGCTCGTGGTCGTTCGTGAGCACGAACCCGAGCACGATCACCGGGCCGCGCAACACCGACGGCTCCATCCCGTCCTCCACCTTCCTGCGCCCGAGCAACGGCGCGGACGTGGGCGCGCGTTTCTAGAAACCTGCGGATCCACGGCGGGGTCGGGCTGATCGCCCGGCCCCGCCGCTTTGTGCCCAGCCGAAGACCTCGACGGACTCCCTCCTATGTGCCTATAGTGCTAGGTAGCTAGTTAAATGGAGGAAGCCGTGATCGAGTTCCACCTGGACGGCAAGTCGGGCCTGTCGCCCTACCAGCAGCTGGTCCGGCAGGTGCGGCACGCGCTGCGGCTCGGCCTGCTGCGCGAAGGCGACCAGCTGCCGAAGGTGAAGGACGTGGTCGCCGACCTGGCGATCAACCCCAACACGGTGCTCAAGGCCTACCGCGAACTCGAGCACGACGGCCTGGTCGCGGCCCGGCCCGGCGTGGGCACGTTCGTGACGGGCACGCTGTCGGGCACCTCGCTCGCGGCGCTCGCGCCGCTGCGCCAGGACCTGCGGCGCTGGTTGGCCAAGGCCCGCCGCGCCGGGCTGGACGAGGAGAGCGTCGAGGCGTTGTTCCTCACCACGTTTCGCTCCGCGTCCCGAGAGGACATAGCGTGACCGTGCTGCGCGCCCGTGACCTGGGCCGGAAGTACCGGCGGCGCTGGGCGTTGACCGGCTGCGACCTCGACCTCCCGGCCGGGCACGTGACCGGGCTGGTCGGCCCGAACGGCGCGGGCAAGTCCACGCTGCTCGGCCTCGCGGCGGGCATGGTCGAGCCGTCCAGCGGCACGATCGAGGTGTGCGGCGACGTGCCGGGCAGCGGCCCGGCCCAGTTGGCGAAGGTCGGCTTCGTCGCCCAGCACACGCCCGTCTACGCGAACCTGACCGTCGCCGAGCACCTGCGCCTGGGCGCCCACCTCAACCCAGGCTGGGACGACGGCCTGGCCCGCGACCGGATCGCCCGGATCGGGCTGGACCCGGCCCTGCCCGCGGGCAAGCTGTCCGGCGGCCAGCGTGCGCAGCTCGCGCTCACGCTCGGCATCGCGAAACGCCCCGAACTGCTGCTGCTGGACGAGCCGGTCGCCTCGCTCGACCCGGTGGCACGGCGGGAGTTCCTGCGGGACCTGATGGAGTCCGTGGCCGAGCACGGGCTCAGCGTGGTGATGTCCTCGCACCTGATCGGCGACCTGGAACGCGTCTGCGACCACCTCGTCGTGCTGGTGGACGCCCGGGTCCGGATCACCGGGGAGGTCGAGCACCTGCTGGCCACCCACCGCAGGCTGACCGGGCCGCGGCGGGACGTCGGCACCCTGCCCGCGGACCAGCACGTCGTCTCGGTGAGCCACACCGACCGCCAGACCAGCGTCCTGGTGCGCACCGAGGCACCGGTCCTCGACCCCGCCTGGGACGTCGGCGAGGTCGACCTGGAAGACCTCCTGCTGGCCTACATGAGCAACCCCGGCACCGGCCGCCCGCCGCTGGAGGTCGTGCGATGACGTGGTTGACGTGGCGGCAGCTCCGGTTCCCGCTGGTCTCGGTGTACGCGGCCCTCGCGGTGGTCACCGCGCTCCTCGCCGGCACCCGCCTCGTCGGCGGGGGTGACCCCGGCGACGGTGAGTTCTGGTACTCCGCCGGCCTGTTCGCGGTGAACGGGCTGCCGGTGCTCCTCGGCGTGTTCTGGGGCGTGCCGATGATCACCCGGGAACTGGAGGCGGGCACGCACAACCTGGTGTGGAACCAGAGCGTCACCCGCACCCGGTGGCTCGCGGTCAAGCTCGGCATCGGCGTGCCCGCCGCCGCGCTCACGGCGGGACTGCTGAGCCTGGTCGTCACCTGGTGGGCCGACCCCATCGACACCTCGCCCGTGCCGGAGCGCGTGCGCAACTTCGGGCGGCTCATGACGCCGGTGGTGTTCGCCGCACGGGGGATCGCGCCCGTCGGCTACGCCGCGTTCGCGTTCGTCCTGGGGATCGCGGTCGCGATCCTGTTGCGCCGCACCGTGACCGCGATGGCCGTGACCCTGGTGGTGTACGTCGCCGTGCAGCTCGCGGTCCCGCTCGCGGTGCGCCCCCACGTCCTGCCGCCGGTCGGCGACACGGTCGCGATCACCGCGGCGAACATCGCCGGCATCCAGGCGGAGGAGGGCAGCGGTGGTGACGTGCCCGAGGCGCTGACCGTGCGCGGACCGGCGGGCGCGTGGGTGTTGACCAACGAGACCGTGGACGCGAACGGCGCCGTGGTCCGCCCACTGCCCGCCGTGGTGGGCGGCTGCCTGCCGCCGCCGGTGGAGAACGCCCACGACGTGGACCTCGCGCAGATCCGCGCGTGCTTCGCGCGGTTGTCCGACCACGGCTACCGGCAGCACCTGACCTACCAGCCGGCGAGCCGGTTCTGGCCGTTGCAGTGGGTGGAACTGGCGTTGTTCGGCGTCCTGTCGGCGCTGGTGACCTGGTTCTGCTTCGTCCGGCTCCGCCGGCTGTCCTGACACCACCCGGAAAGGGATCATCATGCGCGCCATCACGTTCGTCATGGCCTCGGCACTCCTGCTCTCCGTGACACCCGCCTCGGCCACGCCCGACTCGACGCCGTACCTGCCCGCGCCGACCGGCCGCCACCCGGTCGGCGTCACGTCGCTGCACCTGGTCGACGCGTCCCGGCCGGATCCGTGGGTGCCCGCGGTGAACCGGGAGCTGATGGTCTCGCTCTTCTACCCGGCGGCGTCGGCGCGCGGGCCGAAGAAGCAGTACCTCACGCCCGCCGAGTCGGCCGCGGTGCTCGAAGAAGGCGGCATCACCACCGTGCCGCCCGACACGTTGAGCACCGTGCGGACCAACGCCGTCGTGGACGCGCGGCCGGTCGGTCGGCGGCACGGCCTGCCGCTGGTCGTGCTGTCACCGGGCTACAAACGGCCCCGCGCCACGCTCACCACGCTGGCGGAGGACCTGGCGAGCCACGGTTACGTCGTCGCGGTGGTGGGCCACACCTACGAGAACGTCGCCACCGCGTTCCCGGACGGGCGGTTCGCACCCTGCGTCTCCTGCGAGGTCGTCCACGATCCGGCGTTCTGGCAGAAGCTGGGCGAAGGCCGGGCGGCGGACGTGTCGTTCGTGCTGGACCAGCTGACCGGCCCGCTGCGCGACCACCGCGGCGCGAACCTGGTCGACGCCGCGCGGATCGCCATGGGCGGCCACTCCGTCGGCGGGGCGAGCAGCCTCGGCGCCGCGCGGGCCGACGCCCGCATCCGCGCCGCGATCGACGTGGACGGCGTCCTCTCCACGCCCGTCCCGCCGGAGGGGATGTCGCAGCCCGTCATGCTCCTGGGTCGGCAGGACAACTTCGCGCCCGGTGCTCCCAGCGTCAAGAGCTGGGCGGACGCCTGGCCGTTGCTGACGGGGTGGAAGCGCTGGCTGGTGGTGGCGGGCATGTCGCACCCGTCGTTCACCGACATCGGGGTGCTGGTGCCGCAGCTCGGCATCCAACCGGGTGCGGAGGTGCCCGGTGAGCGCGGCGCGGCGATCACCCGCACGTACGTGCGGGCGTTCTTCGACCTGCACCTGCGCGGCGTGCCGCAGCCGCTGCTGGACCGGCCGTCGGCGAGCTACCCGGAGGTCTCGGTGGTCGAGCCGTCGAGCTGACCCACGAGCACCCGCAGCGCCGAGTGGACGTGCTCCTCGGCGCGGCGGGTGACCTCGGCGGCGTCACCGGCGTCGAGCAGCCGCACGATCTCGCGGTGCTCGTCCACGACCACGGCGCGGTAGTCGTGGTGGCCGAGCCGGATCCGGGTGAGCTGGAACAGGTGCACCTGGGACCGCACCGCGTGCCAGGCCTCCAGCAGCCGCCGGTTGCCGGTGGCCCGGTAGATCGTGTCGTGGAACTCCATGTCGAGGGCCAGCAGCTGGTCGCTCGGCGCGCCCTCGGCCAGCCGTGCCGCCATGGCGTCCACGAGCCGGTCGAGGGCGGCCAGGTCGACGCGGCCGATCGCGCTGCGCCCGGCGAGGCCTTCCAAGGCGGCCCGGACCGTGTACACCTCTTCGGCGTCCTGGACGGTCAGGTCGATGACCTTGGTGCCGCGGTGCCAGGCGCTGCGCACGAGCCCTTCCCGGGCCAGCACGGCGAGGCCTTCGCGCACCGAGCCGCGGCTGACGTCCAGCGATTCGGCCAGCTCCACCTCGCGCACCGGCGCGCCGGGCGGGAACACGCCCGCGAAGATCGCTTCCCGGATTCGGTCGGCGGCCTCGTCCGCCAGACCCCGCCGGTCGGCCCTGCGCAGCTGCATAATGTCGAATGTTGACATTGGCGGGACCGGTGGTCAAGGTGAAGGCATGAGACCTGGTTTCCACCTCGCTGTCCCCGTCGACGACCTGACCAGGGCCCGCGCGTTCTACGGCGGTGTGCTCGGGCTCGAAGAGGGGCGCTCGGCCGAGAAGTGGGTGGACTGGAACTTCTACGGCCACCAGTTCGTCACGCACGTCGTGCCCGGTCCGCGCGGCGACTCCGGCCGCAACCCGGTCGACGGCCACGACGTGCCCGTGCCGCACTTCGGCCTGCTCCTGCCGGTCGAAGAGTTCCACGCGCTGGCCGAGCGGCTGCGCGCGGCCGGGACGGAGTTCGTGATCGAGCCGTACCTGCGGTTCGCGGGTGAGCCGGGTGAGCAGTGGACGATGTTCTTCCGCGACCCGGCGGGCAACGCGCTGGAGTTCAAGGCTTTCTCCGACGAGTCGCAGGTGTTCGCCAAGTGAGCCGGGGTGTTGTGGTCACCGGTGGCAGTCGCGGTATCGGTGCGGCGATCGTGGACGCGTTCCGGCAGTTGGGCGACGAGGTGGTCGCTCTGTCCTCAGCGGACGTGGACTTGGCCGACCCGGACGCGATCGAGCGGGTGGTCGAGTCGGCCGCCGACACCCTCGGCGGGATCGACGTCCTGGTCAACAACGCGGGTCTGGTGGAACTCGGCTCGGTGGACCTGCCGTACGCGCAGTGGCAGGCGTTGTGGCGGCGCACGTTCGCGGTCAACGTGTTCGGTGCCGCCGACATGTCGTACTGCGTGGCCCGGCACATGATCTCGCGCGGTGTTCGCGGGCGGATCGTCAACGTCGGCTCGCGCGGCGCGTTCCGCGGTGAGCCCGCCATGCCCGCGTACGGCGCGAGCAAGGCGGCGTTGCACTCGATGGGGCAGTCGCTGGCGGTCGCGCTGGCGCCGCACGGCATCGCGGTGGCGTCGGTGGCGCCCGGTTTCGTCGGCACCGACCGGGTGGCGGGCATGGTGACCGACGAGGTGCTGGCGCAGAGCCCGTTCGGCCGGGTGGCGAAGCCGGAGGAGGTCGCCGCCGCGGTGGTCTACCTGGCATCGTCGGAAGCGGAGTGGGCGTCCGGTGCCGTGCTCGACCTCAACGGCGCCTCGTACCTGCGGACCTAGGAGCCTCGTCTTGAGCAGATCCGGATCGGTCGGGGTCATGCTGCCCCGCGACCTGGCGCCCGCGCGGGTGCTGCCGTTCGCCCGGCGTGCCGACGAGCTGGGGTTCGACGAGCTGTGGGTGGTGGAGGACCTGGGTTTCCGGGGCGGGATCGGCCAGGCCGCGGCGGTGCTGGCGGCGACCGGGCGGATCCGGGTCGGCATCGGGTTGCTGCCCGTCGGCGCGCGCAACGCCGCGTTCGCCGCGATGGAGTCGGCGACGCTGGCCCAGCTGTTCCCCGGCCGGATCGACATCGGCATCGGGCACGGCATGCCCGGGTGGATGAAGTCGGTGGGGGAGTGGCCCGCCAGTCCGCTCACGATGCTGGAGGAGTACCTGGGCGCGGTGACGGCCCTGGTGCGCGGGAACTCGGTGGAGCGGGGCGAGTACGTCGAGCTGGACGGCGTGCGCCTGGAGGACTCGTCCGTGCCCGACCACCCGCCGCTCGTGCTGGCGGGTGTGCGCGGTCCGCGTTCGCTGGCCGTGTCGGGGCGGGCGGCGGACGGCACGATCCTGGCCGAGCCGACCACGCCGGAGTACGCGCGGGCGGCGCTGGCGCACATCGACGCGGACCGGCCGCACCGCCTCGTCGGCTACAACGTGGCCGCCGTGCACCCGGACGCGTCGGTGGCGATCGACGCCGTGCGGACCGGCCTGGAGTGGATCGGCGAGCCGGACTGGGCACCCCACCTGGCACCGCTGCCGTTCGCCGCGGAGTTCGCCGCCCTGCGCCGGTCGTGCGACAGCCGGGAAGAGTTCGTGCGGCGTCTGCCGGAGGAGTGGGTGCGGCAACTGGCCGTGACCGGCACGGCCGCCGACGCGAAGTCCCGCCTGGCCGAACTGTTCGCCGCCGGCGTGGACAGCGCCGTGCTGATCCCGGTCGGGCCGGACCCCCTGGAGGCGGTGGAACAGCTCGCCGCGGTGCTGTGAGGACTACGACGCGGCGGTGCTGTGAGGACTACGACGCGTAGGCGTGGGCGGCGTCGAGGGCCTGTGCCGTCGCCGGGTCGGCCGGGAGGTAGGCGACGAGGCGGTGGTCCTCGTCGCCGGGCACGGCCAGGGTTTCGTAGGCCAGCCGCAGCTCGCCGTGCTCGGGGTGCTGCCAGCGCTCCACGCCCGTCCCGCCGGGCACCGACCCGGCGGTGAAGCGACGGCCGAAGTCGGTGCCCGCGGTGATGGAGAGTTCTTCGGCCAGGGCCGCCGCCGAGCCGTCACCGAGGTCCGCGGCGGCACGGAGGGCAGCCGCACGGTCGTCGGCCACGCGATCCCAATCGGGGAACGTCGTGCGCGCCCTGGGGTCACCGAACACGAACCGCGCGAAGTTGGGGCGTTCGACGTCCAGCAGACCGGACGGCGCGGCCAGCAGGCGGAACCCGGCGGTCCACGCGAGCAGGTCGCCCTGGGCGTCGGCGACGAACGCGGGCGTCGGCTCCAGCCGGTCGAGCAGCGCCAGCACGGTGGGCCGCACCGGACGTGGTTCCAGTACTGCCGAGCACACCGCGCCGCCCGCCTTCACCAGGCGGTGCAGGTGGACGCGTTCGTGCGACGACAGCCGCAACGCGTCCGCCAACGCCCCGATCACCTGTGCGGACGGGTGGCGGTCGCGCCCGCGTTCCAACCGGGTGAGGTACTCGACGCTGACACCGGCCAGCGCGGCCAACTCGGCCCGGCGCAGACCCGGCGTGCGGCGGCGCGGACCGGACGGGAGACCCACCTCGGCCGGGGTGATCGCCTCCCGGCGTGCCCGCAGGAACCCGCCCAACGCGTTCATGGTTGGCGAGTCTAGGCGGAGGGGGTCCCTGCGAGGGCCTCCCTCCGGCCGGGCCGCGGTCGCAGGCTGTGGGCATGACCATGAAGTACCGGCTCTTCGGCCAGACCGGTTTGCGTGTGTCGGAACTGCTGCTGGGCACCATGACGTTCGACGACCCCACCGAGGCGCGCCGCATCGTGGACGCCTACGCCGACGCGGGCGGCAACGTGCTCGACACCGCGTCGGCCTACGGCGCGGGCGAGGAACTGCTCGGCTCGATCGTCCGGCGGCGCGACCGGTTCGTCATCGGCACGAAGTACACGCTGTCCCGCGACGCCGCCGACCCCAATGCCTCCGGCAACCACCGCAAGAACCTGACCGCGTCGCTGGACCGCAGCCTCCGCCGGCTGCGCACCGACTACGTCGACGTCTACTGGGTGCACATCTGGGACCGGCACACCCCGGTCGAGGAGACCATGCGCGCGTTGGACGACGCCGTGCGCGCGGGCAAGATCCTTTACACCGGCATCTCGGACGCACCGGCCTGGGTCGTCGCCCGCGCCAACACCCTCGCGCAGTGGCGTGACTGGACACCGTTCGCCGGGCTCCAGGTGCCCTACAACCTGCTGAACCGCGATATCGAGCGGGAACTGCTGCCGATGGCCGAGGCGCTGGGCCTGAGCGTGACCGCCTGGGCACCGCTGGCGGCGGGCAAGCTGACCGGGGCGGCGGGCAGGCGCGCGGACCCGGCTTCGCTCACCGAACGGGAACGCGCGGCGGCCCGTGCCGTCCGGGAGGTGGCGGACGAGCTGGGCGCACGGCCCGCGCAGGTCGCGGTGGCGTGGACGCGCGCCAAGTCGCGCGCCGTGCTGCCGTTGGTCGGCGTGAGCAGCGTCGCGCAGCTCACCGAGAACCTGGAAGCGCTGGACCTGACCTTGACCGGCGACGCCGTGCGCCGGCTGGAGGCGGCGGTGGCGTTCGAGCTCGGTTTCCCCGGCGACTTCATCGCCGAGTGCGAGCCGTCCCCGTTCGTGTTCGGCGACACGGCCACCAGGGTCGAGCCGCGCTGAGGGGCCGAGCCGCGCTGAGGGGCCGAGCCGCGTTGAAGGTCGGGGCAGTCGACGGCGGCTTCCGACGTGGCCGGGTCACGTTCCGGGTTACGTTCTCGGCATGACGGACGAACGGTCCCACGAGGGCGAGCCCGAGTGGGCGCGGTGGCGGCGGCCCGGGCCGGCCACGGGCCAGTGGCGGCGCGACGTCTCGCTGGCGCTCGCGGTGCTGGCGGGTGCCGTGGTGATGACGGTGCTGGTGAACAGCATGGGTGTGAGCCCGTGGGACAGCGGACCGCCGCTGGCCGAGCAGCTGGCCTGGAGCCTCGCGCTGGCCCTGCCGCTGGTGGTGCGGCGGTGCTTCCCGGTGACCGTGCTGTTCGTGGTCGCCGCGGTGTTCATCGCGGTCCAGGTGCGGCAGGTCGGGGACACCCTCGTGCCGTCCGTCGCGTTGTTCCTGGCCATCTTCGGCGCGGGCGCGTGGGGCCCGGACCGGACGCGGGCGCGGTGGGCGCGGATCGCGGTGATGGCGGTGATGTTCGGCTGGCTCGGCTTCGGGCTGGTGGAGTTCATGGTGTCGCCGACACCGCCGTTCGAGGACGCGGCCGGGCCGCTCGACCCGGTGCTCGCGACCGTGCTCTACGGCATCGGGCTCAACGCGCTGTTCTTCCTGTCCGCGTACTTCTTCGGCGACATGGCGTGGGTCTCCGCCCGCCGGCAGGCCGAGCTGGAGCACCGGGCCGAGCAGCTGCGCCGGTCGCAGGAGCAGAACACGCGGGGCGCGATCGTCGCCGAACGCGTGCGCATCGCCCGCGACCTGCACGACGTCGTGGCGCACCACGTGTCGGTGATGGGCGTGCAGGCGGGCGCGGCACGCCGGGTGCTCGACCGCGACCACGAGCTGGCCCGCGAGGCGTTGCGGACCGTCGAGGACACCGCGCGCACGGCCATCGGTGAACTGCGCGGCCTGCTGGGCGTGCTGCGCGCCGACCCCGAGGAAGAGGTCCGGGAGGGTGCGGGCGAGACGTCGTCGCCCGGCTTGGACCAGCTGGCCGACTTGGCGGAACAGGCCCGTTCGGCGGGGCTCGACGTGGTGCACGGCGTGTACGGGGAGCCGCGTCCGGTGCCGGAGGGCGTCGCCCTGTCGGTGTACCGGATCGTGCAGGAGTCGTTGACGAACGTGGTGAAGCACGCGGACGCGAGCAAGGCCGACGTGCGGGTGCGGTTCCTGGAGAAGTCGCTGGAGGTCGAGGTCACCGACGACGGCAGGGGGCGCGGCGGGATGTCGGGAGCCGGGTTCGGGCTGGTCGGCATGCGGGAACGGGTCGCGGTGCACGGCGGTGAGCTGGAAGCCGGACCCCGCCGTGACGCAGGGTACCGGGTGTGTGCGAGGTTCCCCGCATGACGGACCCGTTGCGCGTGGTGCTCGCCGACGACCAGGACCTGGTCCGGGCGGGCTTCCGGGTGATCCTCGGCACCGAGGACGACATCGAGGTCGTCGGCGAGGCGCGGGACGGCGTCGAGGCCGTGGAGGTGGTCGGCCGGCTGCGGCCGGACGTCGTGCTGATGGACGTGCAGATGCCGGGCGTGGACGGGCTGGAGGCCACCCGGCGCATCCTCGGCCCGGCGGGCGCGGGTAACCCGATCAAGGTCGTCATCCTCACCACGTTCGATCGCGAGGACTACCTGTTCGAGGCGTTGCGGGCCGGTGCGAGCGGTTTCCTGCTCAAGAACGCCTCGCCGGAGGACCTGGTCGACTCGGTGCGGATCGTCGCGCGGGGTGACGCCCTGCTGTCGCCGGAGGTCACCCGCCGGGTCATCGCCCGGTTCACCGAGCCCGTGCAGCCGGCCATGACGAGTCGGAGACCGAGGGAGCTGACCGATCGTGAGTTCGAGGTGCTGGTCCACTTGGCGCGTGGCGCGAGCAACGCGGAGATCGCCGGTGCGCTGTTCCTGGGCGAGACGACGGTGAAGACGCACGTGTCGCGCATCCTGGCCAAGCTGGGGCTGCGCGATCGGACGCACGCCGTGGTGTTTGCGTATGAGCACGGGATCGTGGAGCCGGGTCGGGGCTGAGGTGGATGGCAGGAGCTTGAAAAGCTAAAAGATGAAAGCGTCCTCGCCGGACGGGCAGATCAGCAGGATGACATCCCCCGGTCCCGTCTCCGTCTTGTCCCGTCGGGAACTCCCGTTGGGTCGTGGTCCCGGACTCCGTGTCATCCCACCGACCTCCCTCCGGGTTACCACACGTGTCAAGGGCGGCGCGAGCCCGAAGTGAAGTAGGAGGCAAAGCTGGACGCGCCGCCCTTGACACGTGCGGTAAGGCTGCGCCAGGTCGGCGGGATGACACGAAGCCCTCCTATTGGGGAGAAGGACGTGCCCGTTGCACAGCGCGCGGGTGTCGCCGACGAGCGCGGGGACGAACGGGCCCGGGGCGGGGGGCAGCCGCTTTGCAGAGGTAGGGGTTCGTGTCATCCCGCCGACCTGGCGTAGCCCTACCGCACGGGTCAAGGGGGCCTCGTGCCAGCGTTGCCTGATCCTCCAACTTCGGGGCCCCCTTGACGCGTGTGGTAGCCCGGAGGGAGGTCGGTGGGATGACACGTACCCCGGGACCACCAACCCAACCGGCGTTCCCAACGGGACAAGAGGGAGACGGGACCGGGGGATGTCATCCTGCTGATCTGCCCGTCCGGCGAGGACATGCTTTTCGAAGTTTTCAGGTCTTCGCGTGGAACGTGGGGTCCTCCGTGAGGAGGACCCGGCCAGTCGGTCTCGCGCCGGACGTGCCGCAACCGTCCACGACCTAGCGTTGACGCCATGTTGACAGTGACGTCGGTCAGCCGGAGTTTCGGCGACCACCAGGTCCTCGACGGGGTGTCGTTCGAGGTCCGGCCCGGCCGCATGACCGGGTTCCTGGGCGCGAACGGGTCGGGTAAGACCACCACCATGCGCATCGTCCTCGGCGTCCTCGCCGCGCACGGCGGCGCGGTGTCCTGGCAGGGTTCGCCGGTGACCGGCGCGGTGCGGCAGAGGTTCGGGTACATGCCCGAGGAGCGCGGCCTCTACCCGAAGATGGGCGTCGCCGAGCAGATCAGCTGGCTCGGCCAGCTGCACGGCCTCGACCGGGACGTGGCGCGGCGCAACACCGAGCGGCTGCTCGACCAGCTCGAACTCGGCCACCGGGCGAAGGACAAGCTCGAAGAGCTGTCGCTGGGCAACCAGCAGCGCGCGCAGGTCGCCGCCGCGCTGGTGCACGACCCCGTGATGCTGATCCTGGACGAGCCGTTCTCCGGGCTGGACCCGATCGCGGTCGAGACGGTGCTCGGTGTGCTGCGCGAGCGGGCCGCGAACGGTGTGCCCGTGCTGTTCTCCAGCCACCAGCTGTCGGTGGTGGAACGGCTGTGCGACGACGTGGTGATCATCTCCGGTGGCCGGATCGCGGCCGGTGGCGCGCGTGACGAGCTGCGCGCCCGGTACGGCACCACGCGGTTCGAGTTGGTCGTGGCGTCCGACGCGGGGTGGGTGCGGGACGTGCCCGGTGTCCGGGTGGTCGACGTCGACGGTCCCCGCGTGGTGTTCGAACCGGACGGTGACCAGGGCGGCGACCCGGGCGTGGACCAGGTCGTCCTGGAGGCGGCCCTGCGCCGCGGGCCCGTGCGCAGCTTCACCCCCGTCGTCCCGACGCTCGACGAGATCTTCAAGGAGGTCATCTGATGACCGGCGTGACGGAGCAGGACGGCGGGTCGCGCGGGTTCGTCGCGGCCACCCGGTTGGTCGCCGAGCGCGAGATCAAGGTGTTCCTGCGGTCCAAGGGCTTCTGGATCGGGCTCGCCGTGGTCGTGGTCGGCCTGTTCGCGATCTCGATCCTGCCGACCGTGTTCGGCGGCGGTGAGACCAAGGTCGCCACGGTCGGTTCGCAGGCCGCGGAGGCGTTGCGGGACACCGGTCTGGACGTGCGCGAAGTCGCCGACGTGGCCGCCGCCGAGGCGCTCATCCGGGCGGACGAGGTGAGGGCGGCGGTCGTGCCGGACACGACGGGAGAGTCCGCCACGGGCATCCGCGTGCTCGCGCTGAACGACCCGCCGAACAGCGTGGTGGCCGCGTTGCGCACCGCGCCGCCGGTCGACCTGCTCGACCCGGCCGAGGTCGGCCAGGACCAGCGGCAGCTGGCGATCATGGTGTTCGCCATGGTGTTCCTCATCGTCGGCATGAGCGGGACGGCGATCGCGCAGAGCACGGTCACCGAGAAGCAGACCCGGATCGTGGAGATCCTGGTGTCGACGGTCCCGGTGCGGGCGCTGCTGGCGGGCAAGATCGCGGGGCACTCCCTGCTGACGATCGGCCAGGTGGTGGTGATCGCGGTGGCCGGGCCGGTCGCGTTGCGGCTGGGCGGGCACCAGGAGCTGCTGGCCCTGATCGCGCCCGCGCTGGGCTGGTTCGTGCCGTTCCTGGTGTTCGGGTTCGTGCTGCTGGCCTCGATGTGGGCGGTCGCCGGGTCGCTGGTCAGCAGGCAGGAGGACCTGGGTTCGAGCATGGGCCTGGTGATGATGCTGGTGATGGGACCGTACTTCGGCGTGATGTTCTTCTCCGACAACGCCACCGTGCTCACCGTGCTGTCGTTCCTGCCGTTCTCGTCGGCGATCGCGATGCCGGTGCGGCTGTTCGCCGGTGACGCGGCGGTGTGGGAGCCGTTGCTGGCGCTGGGGTTGCTGGCCGGGACGGTGGTGCTGACCGTGCTGCTGGCGAGCCGGATCTACTCGGGCTCGCTGCTGCACACCGGTGGCAAGCTCGCCCTGTCCAAGGCCTGGGCCCGGGAGGGGTGACCCACCCGGTCCGGCAGACTCGGGGTGCCCCGCTCGCGGACGTGAGCGGGGCACCCGACGTCGCGCGGTCGGCGTGAACGTGACGGCGCGCTGCGGGCAACACCCGGTGTGAGGATGATGACCGAGCACGCGGACGGCGGTGGTGCGTCGGACGCCGACCGGCCGGACCTGTCAGGACCGCACCCGGCGCGGATCTTCGGGCACCTGTTCGACCGGCACTCCCGGCCGCTGCACAGGTACCTGGCGCGCCGGGTCGGCGACCTGGCCGACGACCTGGTCGGCGAGACGTTCCTGATCGCGTTCCAGACCCGCGCCGGGTACGACCCCGGCCGCGGCACGGCGCGGTCCTGGCTCTACGGCATCGCCACGAACCTGCTGCGCCGACACGTGCGGCAGGAGGTGCGCGGCCTGCGGGCGGCGGCACGGGCGGCCGGGTCCGCCGCGGGTGCCGAGGACCACGACAACCGGGTGGCCGACCAGGTCGACGCCTCGGCGCGGGCCCGGCTGCTGGCCGGTGCGCTGGTCGCGCTGGAGCCGGGCGACCGGGACGTGCTGCTGCTGACCAGCTGGGCGGGGCTGGACTCGAACGAGGTCGCCGAGGCGCTCGGCATCCCCGTCGGCACGGTCCGCTCCCGGCTGCACCGCGTGCGGCAGCGACTGCGGGCCCACGCGTCGAACACCGAGCACCTGAGGAGCGGTGATGAGTGACCACTACGTCCGCCGCGTCTGGACCGACGACGAGCTGGACTCCGCGCTGAACGTCCTGCGGGCCGACGTCCGCCCGGACGCGCCGGTGCTCGCCGAGGCCAGGGCGGCCCTGATCGCGACGATCGAGCAGGCTGGACCGGCGCGCGGGAAGCGACCGCGACGGTCCACCCGGCGCCTGCTGATCGGTGCGGCGGCGGTGGCCGTGCTGGTGGCCGGCACGCTGCTGGCGCAGACCGTGTCGTTCGGCGGTTCCGCGCCGGCGACCGCCGAGGCCGTGCAGGCGCTGGACAGCGCCGCCGCGCGAGCGATCGGGGCGGTGGACGAGCCCGTCGGGCCCGGCCGGTACCGCTACGTCGCCACGCACGCCTGGTGGATGGGGTCGACGACGTCGAGGGACGGCCGGGAGTTCGCGTGGCTCGCCGAGCACCTGAAGGAGACGTGGGAACCGGCGGACCCGCGCGACGAGTGGATGCTGCGCCAGGACATCACCGGCAACGTGCAGTGGGTGGTCGGCACGGCGGAGGAGGCGGACGCGGCCCGCGTGGGCACCGACAGCCGCTGGCCGGAGGGCGAGTGGCGCGCACCGTGCGGCGACTTCTTCGGCGAATCCGGCTGCCAGGACGCCGGCTCCTGGCAGCAGCCGAACGCGCGGTGGCAGGCGAGCCTGCCGACCGACCCGGGCGCGCTCTACGAGCGGTTGCGGGCCGACGCGCCGGACCGGGGTGACGCCGCGATGCTCACTTACGCCGCCGACGCGCTGCGCAGCGGGCTGATCGGCAAGGACCTGCGCGCCGCCCTGTACCAGGCGCTGACCAGGCTGCCCGGCCTGGAGGTGACCGAGCGGCAGGCGAACCTGGCCGGGCGCGTCGGCATCGCCCTCGGCGTCGACGACGGCGACCGGCGCCACGACATCATCATCGACCCGGAGACCGGGCAGTTCATCGGCGAGCGCCAGGTCGTGACCGACTGGCTGGGCGAGTTCGACACCGGCACCGTGGTGTCGTTCACCTCGGTGACGACGGGGGTCGTGGACACCATCGGCACCAAGCCCGCCGGCTGATCGGGGAAGCGGAGGAGGGCCCGTGCGCCGGGGAGCGCACGGGCCCTTCGCCGTGATCACCCAAAGTTACGGGCAACGGGGTGCGGTCGGCCGCCGTATAGGGGGTGACCGAGTGGAGGAGGTGTCACGTGCAGGATCGGGACCGCGAGTTCCGGGCCTACTTCGAGGCACGGGCGGCCGTCGTGCGGCGGACCGCCTTCTTGTTGTGCGGTGACTGGCACCGGGCCGAGGACCTGGCGCAGACGGCGCTGGCCAAGGTCTACGTGCACTGGGGGAGGTTGGACCGGACCGGGCGGGTCGACGCGTACGTGCGCAAGGTGCTGGTCAGGGCCGTCATCGACGAGTCGCGGTGGCGGGGACGGCGGCCGGAGACGGTGGTCGAGGCGGTGCCGGAGGTGGCCGAGGCGTCGACGGGGGTCGAGGAGGCCATGGACGTGCGGCGCGCGTTGGCCGCGCTGCCGCCCAGGCAGCGTGCCGCGGTCGTGCTGCGGTACTGGGAGGACCTGCCGGTCGCCGAGACGGCGGCCGCGCTCGGCTGTAGCGAGGGAACGGTGAAGAGCCAGGTGTCCAAGGGGCTCGGCGCCCTGCGGCGTGCGCTGGCGGCCAAGCGGAGCGTGCTGTGGGAGGGCTCGTGAGTGACGAGGTGCGGGAGATGATCAGGTCGGCGCTGGCGGACGAGCCCGCGTCGGGCCTGGAGTTCGAGCGGGTCGTCCAGGACGGGCGCAAGCGGCGGGCACGGCGGCTCGGCGTGCTGACCACCGCGGCGGTGGGGGTGGTCGCGGTGGCCGCGGTCGCGGTGAGCGGGACGTTCGCACCGTCACCCGGCCCGCCCGCCGCGGTGCTGTCGACGTCGCCGACGAGCGTGACGTCGTCCGTGGCGCCGGCACCGGGCTGCACGGCGCCTGCGATGGTGGGCGGCTACCCCGAACAGCCACGTGGTTCCGCGACGCCGGAGGAACTGGCCGAGTCCGCCCGGCTCACCGAGGCGTTCGCCGGGTTCGCGCTGCCGTTGCCGGCGGGGGTCGAGGCCACACCGCTGCGGTTGTGCGTCATCGACGCCAGTTGGGGCGGCGACTTCAGGCTCACGGGCGACCGGTCGGTCATCGTCTACACCAGGCCGCTGGGCGGCCAGCCGCCCGGCGAGTGCCTTCGGTTCATCCCGGAGTCGCAGTGCTCGATCAAGGCGCTGCCGGACGGGTCGACGGCACGGATCACCGTGGAACAGGGCGCGGGTGCGACGCTGGCCTTCGCCGACGTGTGGCGCACCGACGGCACGTACGTCCGCGTCATGGAGACCGGCGGCACCGGCTCCCGGAACCGGGTCCTCGACGACGACCGCCTGGTCGCCATCGCCACCGCGCCGCAGTTGAAGGTGCAGTGGGTGGGCCGTCAGGTCCCCGCCGACCCGTCGGCTCGACGTGCCGCCGAGCTCGACCAGGTGCTGGCGAGCGCGCTCCCTCCCGGTTTGACGGTCGAACGGGCCCTCCCGTCGGACGAGGCGGTGCTGAGGTTCCGCATCCGCCAGGGCGGCTACCGCGCGGCCGCCAACCTGGCCGACGCGCAGGGCCGCGGCTTGACGGTGGTGACGGTGGACGTCCCCCGTGACGGTGAGCCGACCTGCCGCGACCGGCTTACGTGCCGCTTGGTCGAGCTGGCCGGCGGCCGGAAGGCATCCGTGGAGACGACGACGAAGGAAGACGGTGTGATCACGAGCCGCCTCTACAGGCGGGCGGCAGACGGCAGTTGGCTGACCGTCGAGACCTCCAACGTCGCCGACATCGGCCCCGCGGGCAACCGCCCGACCCGGCCGACCCCGCCCCTGTCCGAGGCGGACCTGATCCGGATCGCGGAACTGCCGGGCCTGCACTGGTGATCGTGGTGCGGGCGCGGGGAGTTCCCTCGCGCCCGCACCACCGCTCTCGCTACCGCCAGGTGATGTCGGACGGTGAGTAGAAGCAGTTCCTGCCGTCCGCGCCCTCACCGATCTTCTTCGGCTCGGACCCCTTCGGCACACCCTGGTACTTCTCGCAGATCACCGCACTGCCGTACACCGTGATCCGGGAGAACCGGGCCGTGTCACCCCAGTTGGTGTTGATACCCGCCAACACCTTGGTCGACCGCGCCGTCACACCGTCCATCACCACGTGCCGCTGGTACGACGTCGAGCAGTTGCCACAAGCCCGGTACAACTTGCCCGCGTTGTGGACCTGGAAGTTGCGGATGGTCACCGTGCCCGCACCGTTGTGCTGGAACACCTTGTCCGACGCCGACTTCGCGCCACCACCGTCCACCAGGTACGTCGCCGACGAGCTCGACGCCTTGAACGTCGCCGCGTCCTCGCCCACGTCGTTCCACCACACGTTGCGGATCGTGCACGAACCCTCGCAGTGGATACCGTCACCCGCCGGCGCGTCGATGATCACGTTCTCGATCGTGCCGCCGTTGGCCACCACGAACATCGGGTCCTGACCTTCACCCTGACCACCGTCACCGATGCCGTAGTACCGCTTCATCCCACCGTTGAAGTACGTACTCACGTTCCGCGTCGTCGTCTGGTGCACACTGCCCGTGTCCGTCGGCCACGGACCACTGCCATCACCACCACCGGGGTTCGACGTCGTGGTGGTCGTAGTCGTCGTAGTGGTGCGCGACGTAGTCGAGGTTGAAGTCGACGTGGACGTGGACGTGCTCGTCGGCGAACCGGTGCACGTCACCCCGTTGAGCTTGAACGACGTCGGCGCGGGGTTGGAGCCGGACCACGTGCCGTTGAAGCCGGGCGTGGTGCTCGCGCCCGTGGCCAGCGAGCCGTTCCAGCTCGCGTTGCGCACCGTCACGGTGCTGCCCGACTGGCCGAACTCGCCGCCCCACAGCTGGTCGACGCGCTGGCCCGCGGTGAACGTCCACTCCAGGGTCCAGTTCGACAGCGCGTCACCGAGGTTGGTGATCGTGACGTTCGCGCCGAACCCGCCGTTCCACTGGTTCACGACGGTGTAGTCGACGCGGCACCCCACGGCCGCGTGCGCGGTCTGACCGCCTGCCACCACCATCGCCGCGGTCACCGCCGTCACCGAGGCCGCGGCCGTGATCGCCGCGAACCGACCGGTCAGCTTTCTTTTGCGCGTACCCGTGCGCGGACTCATGCGTCGCCTCCTTGCGAGCCGGATCGGTCGAACCACTCCCAGCGGCGGTGCACATTCGTGAACAGGGCAACGGCGGCGGACATTCTGGGAGCGCTCCCAGGAAGGGTAACCCGAAGGGGTCGAAATCGGGAGAATGTTCATGCACGTGAATTCAGTGCGGGTACCATGGAGAAGTTTCGCCGCATTGTCCGAAAGTTAGTCGAATACTGAGTCGAATTCACCGCGACCGTCGAGAGGAATCCGCCGCATGTCCCCGATCGCCGTCACGGGCGCCACCGGTCACGTCGGTGGACGGGTCGCCCGCCGCCTCGCGGACGCCGGGCACGCCCAGGTCCTGCTCGTCCGCGACCCGTCCCGGGCGCCGCGGCTGCCCGGCACCACCGTGGCCCAGGCGGAGTTCGCCGACCGCGACGCCGTTCGCGCGGCCCTCGGCGGTGTCACCACGGTCCTCATGGTCTCGGCCGCGGAGTCCGAGGACCGCGTCGACCAGCACCGCGCCTTCATCGACGCCGCGGAGGACGCCGGGGTCGCCCACCTGGTCTACCTCTCGTTCGCCGGCGCCGCCCCCAACGCCACTTTCACGCTCGCCCGCGACCACTGGGCCACCGAACGGCGCATCGAGGCCGGTGGCCTGAAGTTCACGTTCCTGCGGGACAACCTCTACGCCGACTTCCTGCCCGCCCTGGTCGGCGACGACGGCGTGCTGCGCGGTCCCGCCGGTGACGGTCGGGTGGCCGCCGTGGCGCAGGACGACATCGCCGACGCGGTCACCGCGGTCCTCACCGACCCGGCCGCGCACGTCGACCGCACCTACGAGCTCACCGGGCCGGAGGCGCTGACCCTCCACGAGGTCGCCGCCGTGCTGGCCGAGTCCACCGGCCGGACGATCACCTACCACCCGGAGACCGTCGAGGAGGCCTACCGCTCCCGCGCCTCGTACGGCGCGCCGGACTGGCAGCTCGACGCCTGGGTCTCCACCTACACCGCCATCGCCAACGGTGAACTCGCCCGGGTCACCGACGCCGTGCCGACCCTGACCGGGCACCCGGCCACGTCGTCGGCGGACCTGCTCCGCCGACGACGTGGCCGGTAGCGGTGCTCAGCGCGGCAACGGGATCTCGAAGTGGACGGTCTGGAAGGTAATCGGGTCGCCGTCACGCGCGTCGTGCACCTCCTCCGCCACCGACCGCCAGAACGGTTCCGCCCCGGCGATCCGGGTGTCGGTGTGCAGGTACAGCCGTTCGTAGCCGGGCGTGCGCGCCACGAACTCCGTCGCCACCTCGACCAACGCCCTGGCCAGCCCGGCGCGGCGGTGGTCGGGTCGCACGTACACGCGGAACAGCTGCGCCGTGCTGCCGTCGGGGTAGCGCTCGGCCAGCCAGGCGGGGTGCGGCGGGCTGGCCGGGGCCGTGGCGCGCACGCCGGTGGTCGCCACCACCTCGTCGCCCTTGACCGCGACGAACAACGCGTGCCGCTCGGGTCGCTGGTAGGCGCCTTCCAGGTCGATCACGTCGCCGTGCCACTCCGGCCGGTATCCGTAGCCGAACTCCTGGTAGAACGTGTCCAGCATGACGCTGCGCGCACCGTCCAAATCGGACTGGAGCGCGCGTCGGACCTCATAGGGCCCGACTTCGCGGTGGTACAGGGTCATGACTTCCTCTCCTCTGTTCCTTCCATTGAGCGGCCCAGCAGGCCGATGGTCACCGGATGGGTGGGGTAGCCCAGGACGTCGCCCGCCGGTCCGTGCTCGACGACGTGCCCGCGGTGCAGCACGGCGACGCGGTCGGCGAGCCGTGCGACGACGGCCAGGTCGTGGCTGATCAGCACGACGGTGCAGGTCAGCGCGGCGAGCTGGTCGAGCAGGCTCGCCTGGGTCAGGGTGTCCAAACCGGACGTGATCTCGTCGCACACCAGCACGTCCGGCCGGGCCAGCAGGGCGCGCGCCAACGCCGCGCGTTGCAGTTCGCCGCCGGACAGCCCGGCCGGGCGCCGCGTCACGGTCGCCTCGTCCAGCCCCACGGCCGCCAGTTCCGCCAACGCCGCTTCCCGGGCGTCGGCGACGCCACCGAGCCGCACCGCGGTCCGGCCGACCTGGTCGAGCACCGTCCGGTAGGCGTCGAACGACGCGCGGGCGTCCTGGAACACGTACTGCACCGCGGCCAGCTCCGAGCGGGAACGGCGGCGCAACGAGCGGGGCAGCGGACGACCGTCCAGCAGCACGTCGCCGGTGAACCCGGCGTGCAGCCCGGCGACGCACCGGGCGAACGTGGTCTTGCCGCTGCCGGAGCGACCTACGACCGCCAGGCACTCGCCCGCGCCCACCCGCACGTCCACGTCGTGCAGCACGGTGGTGGTGCGGTGCCGCGCGGTCAGTGACCGCGTCTCCAACCTCGGCGGCACGGCAGGGCGCTCCTCGGGCACGGTGACGCGGGGCTGTGCCGCCACCAGCGCGGCGGTGTAGGCCGAACGCGGCCGGTCGAGCACGTCGGCGGTCGGCCCCGCCTCCACGACCTGTCCCGACCGCAGCACCACCACCTCGTCCGCCAACGCGCGCACCACGTCCAGGTCGTGCGTCAGCAGCACCAACGCCACCCCCTGCGCCACCACCGACGACAGCTCGTCCACCACTTCGGCCCGGGTGATCGGGTCCTGCCCGGTGGTGGGCTCGTCCGCGACCAGCACCGCCGGGTCGCCGATGAGCGCCTGCGCCAGCACCACCCGCTGCTGCTGGCCACCGGACAGCTCGTGCGGGTAGCGGCGCAACAACTCCGCCGGCACCCGCGCCCGCCGCAACGCGGTCGCGATCACCTCGTCGCGGTCACCGGGGTGCAAAGCGGCGATCTCGCGGAACACGCCACCGAGCCGCCGCACCGGGTTCAGCGCCGCCGACGGTTGCTGCGGCACGAACCCGACCCGCCCGGTCACCGTGACCCGCCCGCTCACCGCCACCCCCGGCGCGTGCTCGCCGAGCAGCGCCAACCCGGTGGTCGTCTTGCCGCTGCCGGACGCGCCGACCAGGGCCAGCACCTGCCCGGCGGCCAGCGCGAAGCTGACACCGTCGACCAGCGTGCGCGAGCCGGCGACCGCGCGCAGGTCTTCCACGTGCACCACCGGCGTCACGTCCGGGCCTCCTTCTTCAGCGCCCGGTCGAACACCAGGTTCAACCCCACCGACAACGCCACGATCAGCAGCGCGGGCACGACCACGGCCCACGGCTGCAGGAACAGGCCCACCCGGTTGCGGTCGACCATGACGGCCCAGTCGGCGGCGTCCGGCGCCACCCCGACGCCCAGGAAGCTCGCCGACGCCACCAGGTACAGCGCGCCGGTCAGCCGCACTCCCACGTCCGCCGCCAGGGTCCGCAGCATCGACCGTCCCGTGTAGACGATGGAGGTCCGCCACCACGTCTCGCCCTGCATCCGCATCGCCTCCAGCGCCGGACGTCCGGCGACCTCCAGCGCGGCGGCCCGCGAGATCCGCGCCACGTCGGGGAAGTTGACCAGCGCCACGACGCCGACGAGCACCGGCAGACCGGGACCGGCGATGGCGGCCACCAGGATCAGCACGAGCAGCGACGGCACCGCGAGCAGCAGGTCCAGCGGCCGCATCAGCACCTCGTCCACGATCCGCAGCCGGGTCATCGCGGCCACCACGCCCCACGGCACGCCGACGAAGTAGGAGCACACCGTGGCCAGTACCGCGACCAGCACCACCGTCTGCCCGCCCGCGAGCACCTGGTGCCACACGTCGCGGCCGACGAAGTCCGTGCCCAGCGACGAGTTCGCCACGAACGGCGCGCCACGCGTCAGCTCGTCCGGCACGAACCACGGCCCCACCAGCGCCAACGCCAACGGCACCAGCAACAGCAGCCAGCCGACGCCCTTCACGCGATCGCCACCGATCGTGGCGCGAGCCGGAACACGAGCAGGTCCGCGACCAGGTTCACCACCACCGTGGTCACCGCGAACACCACCGCCAGCCCCTGCACCACCGGCAGGTCACGGCCCGCGACCGCGTCCACCAGGATCGTGCCCAGGCCGGGGATCACGAACACCGCCTCGACCACGATCACGCCGCCCAGCAACCAGTCGGTCGTCCGCGCCACCTGCTGCACGGCCGGTGCGAGCGCGCTCGGCAACGCGTGCGCGAACCGGACCCGCGTCACGCCGATGCCCAGCCGGAGCGCGTGCCGGACGTGGTCGGACGCCAGCGCGTCGATCATCCCGGCGCGCACCAGCCTGCTGATCGAGCACAGCGGCCGGGCGACCAGCACCACCAGCGGCAGCACCAGCACGGCGGGCTGCGCGAGCAGGTCCGCGCCCACCGCCGTGGGCGGCAGCCACCCCAGCTGCACCCCGAACACCGCGATGAGCACCACGGCCAGCGCGAACTCCGGGATCGAGTGCAGACCCACGGTGACCGTCGTGACCACCCGGTCCACCGGCCCGCCTTCGCGCAACGCCGCCAGCACGCCCAGCAGCACCGACAACGGGATGAGCAGCACCAGGGCGAGCACCGCCAGCACGAGCGTCGGACCCAGCCCGTCGTGCAGGAACTCCACCACCGGCCGCCCGGAGATCAACGACACCCCGAAGTCACCCCGCGCCAACCCCCCGACCCACTCGCCGAACCGTTCGAGCGGCGGCCGGTCGAGCCCCATCGCGACGCGGATCTGCTCGATCCGCCCCGGGTCCGGGTTGTCGCCCGCCAACGCCACCGCCGCGTCCCCCGGCAACGCCTGCACCAGCAGGAACACGACGGTGACGACGGCGAGCACCTGGACCAGCCCGATGGCCAGCCGCCGCACCGCGTACCGGCGCAGGCTCACCCCAACCACACCTTGTCGAACCGCGCCCAATCGAGCGTGTTCGCGGGCGCGGTGGAGATGCCGCCCACGTTCGGAGCCGCGCCGACGATCCAGTCCGCGAACCCCCACATCAGGTAGCCGCCCTCGGCGTGCAGGGAGCGCTGCATCTCCCGGTACACCTCACCGCGCTGCTTGTCGTCCACAGTGGACACCGCTTTGTCGTACAGCGCGTCGAACTCCGGCCTGGCCCACTTGGTCACGTTGGTGCCCGAACCGCTCAGCAGGCGTTGCGCGATGTGCGTCTCGATCGGCATCGCACCGGACCGGAAGCTCGACATCGAGCCGTTCTTGAGCGTGTCGGCCCAGTAGCTGTCCTTGTTGCCCGTGACCACCTCGATGGTCAGGCCAGAGCCCTTGACCTGGTCGGCGAACACCGTGGCGGCCTCGACCATGCCCGCCGCGGCGGTGGAGGTGTCCAGCTTGACCGTCAGGCCCTCGGCACCGGCGCGCTTGATCAGGAACTTGGCCTTGTCCAGGTCACGGGTGCGCTGCGGGATGTCGTCGGCGTAGTGCTGGTAGCCCTTGCCGAACAGGTCGTTGCCGATCTGCCCGCTGCCCGCCAGCACCGACTCGACCAGCTGCGGCCGGTCGGCCAGCAGGAACATCGCCTCGCGCAGGTCGCGGTTGTCGAACGGCGGCCGGTCGAGCTTCATCGCGAACGCCTGCACGGCGCTGTTGGGCGCGCGGTGGATCGTCATCCGGTCGCCCGCCGCGTGACCGCGCGCGGTGGTCGGGGTGAGGTCGTGCGCGTACTCGACCTGACCGCCGAGCAGGGCGTTCGCCCGCGCCGACTCCTCGTTGGCGATCACGAACTCCAGCTCGTCCAGGTGCGGCGCGCCCTCCCAGTACGCGTCGTACCGCTTGAGCAGCACCGACTTGCCCGGCTCGAAGGACACGAAGCTGAACGGTCCCGAGCCGACCGGTGCGGTGAAGTCCTCGGCGCCGGCGGGCACGATGTACGCGCCGAACGCGGCCAGCACGTTGGGGAACTCCACGAACGGCCGCTTCAGCGCGAACTCCACCGTCCGCTCGTCGACCGCGCGGCTGTTCGGCAGGTCGATCAGCGCGAGGCTGGACTTGGCCCGGAACGCGCGGGCGGGGTCGAGGATGCGGGCGTAGCTGGCCAGCACGTCCTCCGCGCGCACCGGCTGCCCGTTGTGGAACGCGGCCTGCCGCAGGGTGATCCGCCAGCGGGTGAGGCTCGCGTCGGACTCCCACTTCTCGGCCAGTCTGGGCTGGGCGGAGACGTCCGGGCCGAGGTCGGCGAGCTTGTCGTACAGCGCCTTGGACCGGGCGGCCTCCACGAACAGGTTCGCCAGGTGCGGGTCGAGCACCTCCTTGGCGCCGCCACCGGCGAACGCCGCGCGCAGCCGCCCGCCGGCGCGCGGGGTGGACGCGGCGGAGGTCGGTTCGGCGGTGCCGCACCCGGCGAGGGCGGCGAGCGAGAGCCCGGCGGTGAGGCCGAGGAAACCGCGGCGGTTGAGGGAGTGCATGGTGGTTCCTTTCAGTGGTGCAGGCGCGCGACGAGGTGCAGGCGGTCGCCGGACAGGGCATCGCCGAGGTCGGCGTCGGCCGTCCACGGCTCGTCCGTTCGCGGGCCCGGCGAGTCGAACAGGGCGAGCACGTCGAACCCGGCGTGGTCGAGGAAGTGCCGCAGTTCCTGCGGGAACAGCAGCCGCCACGCGGAGCGCTGCACCAGCGGCTGTGCCCCGGGCCACCACCACTCGCGTCGGCGGCGCAGCAGTTGGGCCGCGTGGTCGATCCAGAGCCGGGTGTGCGAGGTGTAGGACACGCCTTCCCACACGACCGTGCGGCTGCGGACGTCGTCGAGGAGTTCGGTGTTGCCGAGGAAGAACGCGCCGTTGCGCATCTCCGCCACCAGCAGACCGCCCGGTTCGAGGTGCTCGCGGCAGCGGCGCAGGAACTCCTCCAGGTCGGCGTTCGTGTGGCAGTACAGCAGCGCGCTGTCCAGGCACGTGATCACGTCGAAGCGGCGGCCGAGCGCGAACGAGCGCATGTCGCCGAGCACGAACTCGACCGCCGGGTGGTGGGCGCGGGCGTGCTGGACCATCCGCGCGGAGCTGTCCAGCCCGACCACGTCGTAGCCCAAGCTCGCCAGGTGGCCCGCGTCGCGGCCCGTGCCGCAGCCGACGTCCAGCAGGTCCCGCCCGCCGCCGAACCGCGTCACGACGTCGTGCGTGAACCGGGCCGCGACGTGGTCGGGGTCGGGGAACTGGTGCTCGTACAGCGCCGGGTTGTCGGTCAGCAGGTTCTCGCCCGCCGGGTTCTCGTACAGCGTCATCGCGCCACCTCTCGTCGCACGGTCAGCACGCCACGCCGGTGCAGCCAGGTCACGGCCGCCGCGCACCCGAGCCCGATGCCGACGCACAGCAGCGACGCCGCCGGGGCCGACCGGCCGAACACCCACCCGATCGCCGCGTTGCCCAGTGCCGCGGCGAGGCCGGACACCAGGTAGAACACGCCGAAGTAGGTGCCCGCCAACCCGGTGCGGCCGAACTCGGGGATCAGGTCGTAGACGAACGGGTGCGCGATCATCACGCCGACCGACAGCAGCAGCGCGGCGACCAGCACGGGCGTGACGCCGCCGAGCGGCCCGAGGTGGGCCGCCGCCGTGGCGCCGAACCCCAGTCCCATGACCGCGAGCCCGAGCGCGATGGCCCGGCCGCGCGCGAACCGGCCCAGCGCCTTGGTGATGCGCACCTGGAACAGCAGCGTGGCCACCGTGGTGACGACGAACAGCGCGGCGACCGCGAACGACGAGCCGGTCAGCCGCCGCGCTTCCAGCGGCAGCACCAGGTACAGCTGGTTCTGCAGCACGAACATGCCGGTGAGCGCGGCGGTGAAGGCCAGGAACCGCCGGTCGGACAGGCACTCGCGCCAGTCGTCCAGCACCGTGCCCCGGTGCGGCGCCGCGGGCCGGTCGGGCAGCACGACGGCCTGCGCGACGGTGAGCGCGGCGAAGATCCCGGCCGCGACCAGTGCCGCGACCCGGAAGTCCCACAGCATGAGCACGCCGCCCAGCAGCGGCCCGACCAGTGCACCTGCCTGCCCGTAGGCGTTGAACAGCGCGAACGCGCCGGCCCGGTCTTCGGACTCCTCGGCGATGTACGCGCGCACAGCCGGGTTGAACAGCGCACCGGCCACTCCGCTGAGGACGGACGCGGCCAGCAGCACCGCCACCGACTCGCCCGCCGCGAACAGCCCGAACCCGACGGCCCGGACCGCGCAGCCCGCGATGATGACCCGGCGTGGGCCCAGCCGGTCCGACGCCGAGCCGCCGAACAGGAACAGGCCCTGCTGGCTCAGCGTCCGCACGCCGAGCACGGTGCCGATGGCCGCCACCGACAGGCCCAGTTCGCCCAGGTGCGTGGCCAGGTAGGGGATCAGCAGGTAGAAGCCGGTGTTCACGCCGAACTGGTTGACCAGCAGCAGGCGCACGGACCACGGGAAGCGCCTCATCGGGCGACCACGCCGAGACCCGGTGCACCGGCCAGCCGCAGCGTGCCGTTCTCGCCGCCGATGCCGGTCCACGGGTCGTCGGTCACCAGCAGGTGGCCGTCCAGGTCGACCCACCGGGCGTGCCCGGTCAGGTGCACGGCGGGCGCGATGCCCAGCGAGCTGGCCACCAGGCAGCCGAGCATCACGTCCAGCCCGCACTCGCGGGCCACGTCGATGATCTCCAGTGCCGCGGTGATCCCGCCGCACTTGGCCAGCTTCACGTTGACCCCGTCGACCAGGCCCGCCAGCGCCCGCACGTCCGCGACCGTGGCCGCGTCCTCGTCCGCGATCAACGGCACCGGGCAGCGTTCGCGCAGCCACGCCAGGTCGTCCCACCGGCCGGGCGCGAGGGGCTGCTCCACCGCGTCGACACCGGTGAGCCGTTCGACCACCCGCACGGTCTCCTCGGCGGTCCAGCCGCCGTTCGGGTCGAGGATCAGGCGGGCGTCCGGAGCGGCGGTCCGGACCGCCGAGACCCGGGCCACGTCGTCCTCCGACCCCACCTTGACCTTCAGCACGGTGAACCCGCGCGCGGCCAACCCGGTCGCCTGCGCCGCGGCCTCGGCGGGCGAGCCGATGCCGATCGTGCAGGCCGTCGGTACATCCATCCACTGTGGAATTCCGACCGCCGCGTGCACCGGCACACCGGCGCACAACGCCACCAGGTCGTGCAACGCGGCGTCCACGGCGGCGAGCACACCCGGCGGCAGCTCGGGCAGGCCGGCACGCAGCTCGTCGGGGCTGTCGCTGGAGCCGACCACGGGCGCCAAGTCCCGCAGCAACCCGGTGATCCGAGGCACGTCCAGCCCGTAGTACTGGCTGGTCACGACCTCGCCGTGACCGCGGACCCCGTCCCACTCGACCACCACGCGCACGGCGTCACGGCGAGCCATCACCGACCGCGAGATGCGCAGAGGGGTCCGCAGCTCCAGCCCGTACACAGTCCAGTCGAGCCTCACGCGGACACCCCGACCGGCTTGGGCGCGTAGACCGTGCGGCACCGGGCCCAGCTGGTGACCTCGATCTCCGCGGTGTCGGCGATCTCCACCGGCCGGTCCTCCGGCCTGCCCAGCAAACCCCGCGAGCGGCAGAAATCGTCGTCGAAGATGGTGCCCAGGTAGCGGTGCGGCCCGTCCGGGAAGATCGTCACCACGGTCGCGCCCGGCTCGACGCGCGCCACCCACGCCGACACCAGGGCGACCGCGCCGGTGCTCCAGCCGCCGGTGACGAAGCAGTCCCGCGCCAGCCTGCGGCACGCGTCGACCACCTCCACCGGGCCGAGCCAGTGCACCTCGTCGAACTCCTCGTAGGCGACGTTGCGCGGGTGGATGCTGCTGCCGAGCCCGCGCATGACCCGCGGCCGGGCGGGCTGCCCGAAGATGGTCGAGCCGACCGTGTCCACGCCGATCAGCCGCACGCCCGGCCAGTACCGGCGCAGCGACGTGACGACGCCGGCGCTGTGCCCACCCGTGCCCACGCTGCACACCAGCACGTCCGCGTGGTCGAGCTGGGCCGCGAGCTCACGGGCCAGCCCCGCGTACCCGGAGGGGTTGTCGGGGTTGTTGTACTGGTCGGGCCAGTACGCGCCAGGCAGGCCGCGCAGCACGTCCTGGAGCCGGTCGAGCCTGGCCTGCTGCCAGCCGCCGGTCGGGTGCGGCCGGTCCACCACCTCCAGCCGGGCGCCGTGGGCGCGCAGCATCGCGCGCATCGACGGTTCCAGCTCGTGGTCGACCACCAGCACGACCGGGTGCCCCAACGCCTGGCCGGCGAACGCCAACCCGAGGCCGAGCGTGCCGCTGGTCGACTCCACGACCACCGCGCCGGGCCGCAGCTCGCCGCGCTCCCGTGCGGCCACCAGCATCGCGACCGCCGAACGTGCCTTCATTCCGCCCGCGCCCAGGTATTCCAGCTTCGCCCAGAACCCGCCGTGCCGGTGGGGCAGCGGCGTGTCGACGCGGGCGACCGGGGTGTTGCCGAGCAGGTCGAACAGGTGTGGGTTGCGCATGCCCGATCGAGGAAGCACGGTCACCGGACCGGTCCCGCGGTGGCGCGGTAGTGGTGCAGCGTGGTCGGGCCGCCGTGCAGCCAGAAGAACGGGTACGGCTCGGCCGACACCGCCGTCACGCCCGAGCCGAGGAACCACGGCACGATCGCGCTCGCCGTCTGGGCGAACACCACCAGCGGCCGGTCGGCGGCGACGGCCGTGCGCAGCAGCGGTTCGAAGCTGCCGTTGCCGACCGTCATGCCGGAGGCCAGCACCAGGTCGCAGTCGGCCACCGCGGCGAGCGCGTCGGTCACGATCGGCTCGCCCCACTCGGTGCGCCCGCCCTTGAGGTCGCACGGCACGTACCGCAGACCGCGTTCGCGCAGGTGGTGCAGCAGCGAGTTCACCACGCCGACGACCAGCACCCGTTGCCCCGGCAGGGCGTCCAGCAGGTCGACCACGGCCGACGCGCGGGCCATCGACTTGGTCAGCGAGTCGCCCGCGCCGATCACGACGTGCTGTGCGGCGGTGAGGTGGTGCGGGTGCGCGTGCATCAGGTACGCGTCCAGCACCGCCGTGCGGATCGCGGGGTCGGGATGGGCGAGCAGGTCTGCGGCGCTCTCGCCGACGCACTCGGTCACGGCCGCGTCGTCCGCGCCGTCGGGCTCGACCGCGCACGAGCCGACCGCGTCACCGATTCGGACGCTGACCACCGTGTTGCGGTACGCCTGGCCGCGTGAGACGTGCCGCGCGCCCTGGCGGGTGGTGAACGCGACGCTGACCCGGCAGTCGGCCGGGTCGGGCCCGATCGCACCCGCCCGCGCCAGCGCGACGAGTTCCGTGACGCCCGACAGCGGGCGACGGTCGGCCTGCGCGGTCACCGGGCACCTCCCGTGCGCCGAACCTGCGAGGCGTCGACCCGGGTTGCCCGCGCGGTCACGCGACGTTCTGCCGTGTGCCGAGCGTGCGGTGCCCCGACCCGGTCGGTTCGCGCGATCACGCGGCACCCTCCCGCGCGCCGAGCCCGCGTGGCGCCGTCCCGCGCGGTCACGCGACGTCCTCCGCGTAGCGCACGTCCAGCGCGCCGGCCACGCGCTCGGCCCTGGTGCGGGCGTCGGTGTCGGGCGAGGTCACCATGACGTGCCCGAGGTAGCTGTTGTTGCTGGTCGGCTCGCCGGCGCGGTGCCCGGCGGGCTTGACCGCCCAGTCGACCACCTCCGGGTTCGCGGCCAGGTCCTCCACGCCGTCGATCCCGGCCACCACCCCGGCGCGCGGCGGCAGCAGGAACGAGATGGCGGCACTGCGCACGCCGGTCTCCCGGGGCCGCAGGTCGGGCTGGCGGCCCACCGCGAGCTCCGCGAACACCGACGGCAGGTTCACGCCGGTGACCCGGCGGACCAGCTCGGTGATCTGGTTGCCCGCCGGGCGCGGGTTGACCTCGATCAGCCGCGGCCCGTCGGCGGTCAGCTTGACCTCGGTGTGCGCCACCGCGTGGTCCAGGCCCAACGCCTCGATCGCGCTCACGGCGGTGTCCACGGCCGCGTCCCGGTCGGCGTCGCCGAGCGCGGCGGGGAACATGTGGCCGCTCTCCACGAACCACGGCCGCCCGGCCAGGCTCTTGTCGGTCACCCCGATGACGTAGGTCGTGCCGGCCGCGGTCACCGTCTCCACGCTCACCTCGGGGCCGACGAGCAGCTCCTCCAGCAGCACGGTCGGCACCCGCTCCTGACCGCGCGCGTTGACCGGGAACGCTTCCAGCGCCAGGTACGCCTCGCGGAGCGCGGCCTCGTCGCGCACCTCGCGCACGTGCATCCCCGCGCACAGGTCGACCGGCTTGACCACCAGCGGGTACCCCAGCTCGGCGGCGGCCTTCGCGGTCGCGGCCCAGTCCTGCGTCAGCGCGAACCGGGGGCCGGGCACGCCCGCCGCCGAGGTGGTCGTGCGGGTGAGGTCCTTGCGGTAGGCGCGTTCGACGGCCCACGGGTCGGCGCCGGGCAGGCCCAGGTGCGCGGCCACGGCGGCGACCGTGGACAGGTAGTAGTCGCAGGAGGAGATCACGCCGTCGAACGCGAGCACACCGTGTAAACGCTCCACATAGGACAGCAGAGCGGGCACGTCGTTGGTCTCGGTGGTCAGCACGTTCTCCGCGGCCAGCAACGGGTGCGGGTGGGCGGGCGCGGACCGCAGGTAGTGCTGGAGGTCGCGGGTGAGGAAGGTGAACCGGTGGCCGGACTCGTGGATCGCCCGTGGCAGCAGCGAACTCATCGCGCCGACCCAGCTCTCGATCATCAACAAGTGCGCCACGCGTGCTCCTCCGAAAGGGTGGCCGGACCGGGACTGGGAGAATGGTAATCATTATCAGTCCGGGTGCGTGGCCCCCATTCGGGTGATGTGGCTCACTGGGTCGACTGGCGGCTCCTCGATGGTCGAACAGTGCGAGCGGTCGTCAGTTCTTGCGGGCGCGGTAGGCGGCGACGGCGATCCGGTTGCCGCACGCGGTGCTGCAGTAGCGGCGGGAGCGGTTGCGGGACAGGTCGAGCACCAGCCCGCCGCACGTGTCGTCCGCGCAGACCGACAGCCTGCTCAGCTCTTCGGCGCGGATCACGTCCACCATCGCCATGGCCGTCTCGACGGCGATCCGGTCGGCCAACGGCGTGCCGGGGTCGGTGGCGTGCAGGTGGTAGTCGAAACCGTCGTGCCGCACCAGCTGCGGCACGACGTGGTGCCCGGCCAGGATGTCGTTCACGAGGGCGACGGCGGTGTCGCGGTCGCTGGTCAGCAGGCGGCGCAACGGTGCGCGCAGCGCGCGGACCGCCTCCAGTTCGGTCGCGTCGTGGGTGCGCGAGCCGGTGTAGCCGTGCTCGGCGAAGAACGCGTCGAGCTGGGCCGGGTCGGTCAGCGTGTCCGGCTCCTCGGCCGAGTTCACCAAGGCGACCGCGGCGACCAGCGCCGCCGTCGTGTCATGGGTGAAAAGCATGTTGACAGATTACCGCCGCGGTCCATAGCGTCATGAGTCATGGCGACGATGACGCATGACACCGTGGTGGGTGGGCGGCTGCGGGCCGGGTTGGGCTTCGCGCTGCTGTCGGCGTCGTCGTTCGGGCTGTCCGGCCCGCTGGCCCGGGGTCTGATGGACGCGGGCTGGTCGTCGGCCGCAGCGGTGGCGGTGCGGGTGCTGCTGGCCGCCGTGGTGCTGGTGCCGATCGCGGTGGTGCAGCTGCGCGGCCGGTGGCACCTGCTGCGCCGCACCGCGCCGCTGATCACGGCGTACGGGCTGGTCGCGGTCGCGGGTTGCCAGCTGGCGTTCTTCAACGCCGTCGCGCACATGGAGGTCGGTGTCGCGCTGCTGGTCGAGTACACCGCGCCGGTGGCCGTGGTCGGCTGGCTGTGGCTGCGGCACGGCCAGCGCCCCACCCGGCTGACCGTGCTCGGCGGTGTGCTGGGCCTGGTGGGGCTGCTGCTGGTGCTCGACGTCGTGTCCGGCGCGCGGGCCAGTACGGTCGGTGTGCTGTGGGCGTTGGCCGCGATGGTGGGTGCCGCGGTGTACTTCGTGCTCAACGCGCGGGACGCGGAAGGGCTGCCGGGCACCGTGCTGGCCGCGGGCGGGTTGCTGCTGGGCGGTGTCGTGCTGGTGGTGGCGGGCGCGGTGGGGATCGTCCCGTTCGCGGTGTCGGCCGCGCCGGTCGCGTTCGACGGGTTCACCGTGGCGTGGTGGCTGCCGGTGCTCGCGCTCGGCGTGGTGACGGCCGCCCTCGCGTACGTCACCGGTATCGCGGCGACCCGGCGGCTCGGCTCGCGGCTGGCGTCGTTCGTGGCGCTGACGGAGGTCGTGCTGGCGCTCGTGTTCGCGTGGCTGCTGCTCGGCGAGGCGCCGGGCCTGGTCCAACTGGCCGGTGGCGTGTTGATCCTGGGTGGTGTGGTGGCCGTGCGGCTGGGTGAGCCGCGGGTCACGGATCCCGTTGCCAGGAAAGCACCTCGCGCCTTGCCCGGGTGACGCGGGCGGACTGGGCCGGGTGCCCGGCCAGCACGCGTTCGGCCGTCTCGAACTCGCGCAACGCCTCGGCCTCCGCCTCCTCGGACCCGAGCGAGGCCAACCCGACGCCGCGCCACAGCCGCAGCACGCCGACCACCGGCGCACCGGGCACCTCCCGCTCGATCAGGGCGAGGTGCCGGTCCAGGCACGGCAGGGCGTCGGTCGCACCGTCCCGCGACAGCACCACCTCGCACCACCGGTCGACGGCGTCGGCCGTCACGGACGCGGCGGGCGCGTGCCGCAGCAGGAGGTCGATGCTGCGGACGAGGTGCGCCTCGGCCTCGTCCGCCCGGCCGAGGTCGTCCAACGCCTGCCGCAGGTTGTGGTGGCTCACCGCCGCGGCGAGCCCGCCGGGCACGACCCGCTCGGCCAGGTCGACGGCGTCCCGGGCGGCCCGTTCGGCGGCACACCCGTCACCGCGCAGCCTGAGCGTGTGGGACAGCTCGTTGAGCGTGCCGACGACGGTCTCACCGATCCGGTCCACGGTCCGCTGGATGGCCAACGCGTCGGTGAACGCCGTGACCGCGTCGTCCAGCGCCCCCGTGTCCCTCAGCGCGCACGCGCGGCAGGCGAGCACCTTCGCGTGCAGGGCGCTGTGCGGCTCGGCTTGTTCGACCAGGTGGAGCGCGTTCGTCACCGTGTCCAGCGCGCGGTGCGGGTTGCCGAGTTCCAGGTCCGCCCGTCCGTGGCCGGCCAGTGCGTGCGCGAGGAGGGTGGCGACTTCGCGGTCACGCGGGTCCAGCCCGTCCAGCTCGTACGCGGCGACGGTGTACAGGCCGGCGGCTTCCGACCACCGGTCCGCGATCACCGCCGAGTCGGCTTCGCGCAACCGCCAGCGCGCCAGCCCGACCCGCCCGTTCCGCTCTTCCCGCCGCTTCCGGGTCACCGCACCTCCCAGCCGCCACGCGAGAACGCCGTCCTCCTCCTTGATCGTCTCCGCGTGATGCCCCGTTAGGTGGACTTGGGCTGATTCACCCGAACGGTCCAGGGTGGTCGAGGGCCATCCGGTCGTGCCCGGGTCGGCCACCCGGCGGGCTCAGAACCCGCCGCTGCGGAACTTGTCCAGCACCCGCCGTTCCCGTTTGGTGGGGCGGCCCGCGCCGCGTTCGCGACGGGCGACCGGCGCCGGCGCCTCCGTCGGCTTCGGCGGCGGCGGCGTCCGGTCGATGAAGCAGCCAACCGCGTCGGCGGCGCCAACGCGTTTCTGGATCACCCGGACAACCTCCACGATCCGGACCGTGTCACCCACCCGTGCCCGCACTTCGTCACCAGGCGTGACCGACGTGGCAGGCTTGGCCGGCTTGTCGTTGACGCGCACGTGCCCACCCCGACACGCCGCCGCCGCATCGGATCGCGTCTTGGTCAACCGGACCGCCCACAGCCAGCGGTCCACACGGGTGGACTCCACCCCTACATCATGACCTGCCGACCACCTACCGCGCCCAACCGCCCCACCACCCCGCCGCCCGGACGTGACGTCGGGGGTGGGACACCACGTGGGCGCCCACCCCAGCGTCCCCTCACCCCAGGTCGCAGAGGGCGTGGTCGATCAGGGGCGAGGTGACGTCGCCGGTCGGCTTGGGCGCGCCCGGCTTGGCCACCATCGAGTCGGTGTTGATCGACACGACCACGCTGCGCCGGCCGTCCGCCGTCACTCCGTTGCGGGTCTTGAAGCCCGGGATGTCGCCGCCGTGCGACCAGTGCCCGCCGCACGAGTTCGGGATCCACATGATCCCCAGCCCGTACTCGGCGCCGGGCCACGCCGGGTCCAGGCCGGGCGTGCGCACCGTCTTCGTCATCTCGGCGAGCTGCGCCGGCCGCAGCACCTTGCCGCCGATCAGCGCCTGGAGGAACTCGTTCGCGTCCTCGGTGGTGCTGATCATGTCACCGGCCGCCCCGCCCCACGACGGGTTGTAGCGCGTCACGTCGACCGCCCGGCCCCACCGCGGGTCCTCCGGGTCGGCTTCGAGGCCCTTCTCCGGGAACCGCTCGTACGCGGTGGCGTGCGGCCGGGGCAGGAACGGTGACGTGCCCGGCAGGGAGGTGTCGCGCAGGCCGAGCGGTTCGACGATGCGGGTGCGCACCTCGTGCTGCCAGGTGTTGCCGGTGACCCGTTCGATGATCATCCCGGCCAGGACGTAGCCGGTGTTGGAGTAGTTCCACCCCTCGCCCGGCGGGAAGTCCGGCGGCGACTGGAGGGCGAGCGCGACGAGCTGCTCCGGCCGGTAGGTTCGGAACCGGTTCTTCTCGAACTCCTCCTCCAGGAACAGCTCCGGCATCTTGCCCACGTAGTCGGTCAAGCCACTGGTGTGCTGCAACAGCTGTCGCACGGTGATCCGCGTGCCGTCGTTGCCGTTGCCCGCCACGGCACCCGGCAGCCAGCGCTCGACGCTGTCCTCAAGGGACAGGCGCCCCTCGTCGACCAGCTGCAGCACGGTGGCCGCGACGAACGTCTTGGTGTAGCTGCCGATGCGGAACTTCACCCGCCACGGCACGGGCGTCCGCCGGTCCACGTCGCCGTAACCGCTGCGGACCCGCACGGCGCCACGCGGTGTGTCCACTTCGACCAGCACGCCCGGTGCGCCCTGGTCCAACAACGCGTCCGCGTGCCGCTGGAGGGTGGTGGTGTCGGTGCGGTGCCCGGCGTGGGCCGTGCCCGCCGTGGCGAGTCCCAGCACCGCGACCATCATTGTTGCGCAGAGTCGTTTCATGTCACCGAACGGTAGGCCCGCGCCGGGTCGGCGTCGTCGCCCCACGACGGCATCCTGAGCTACCACCGTGGGGGTAGGCCGGGATCCGCCCACGGGGTGGCGACGGGTGCGCCGGTCCGCGACTACTTTGGGCTGGTGCTGGCCAAACTCAAGCCGATCCGGCTCGACCTGCTGCTCGCGGTGGTGCTGACGTCGTTGACCGTGGCGACCACGGTGAGCCAGACCGGCGGCGGGTCCGGCTGGGCGGCGTACGTGGTGGGCGCGCTCACCGTCGCGCCGATCGCGTTGCGCCAGCTCGCGCCGGTGGCCACGATGGCGGTGGTGCTGGGCGCGTTGGCGCTCTACGGCGTGGTGGAGTTCGGCGGCCTGCCCAGTGGCGGCGTCGGCGCGCTGATCGGCATGTTCACCGTGGCCACGCTGCGGTCCCGGCTCGTGGCGGCGCTCGTGTTCCTGGCCGCGGTGGCCGTGGTGGTCGTGGCGTTCCTCGGGCTGCCCGGTGTGGTCGCGTGGTCGGAGGTGGCGCAGTCGGTGCTGGTCGTGTCGGGCGCGTGGATGCTGGGCGAGGGCACGAAGCGGTGGGCGCGGCGCGCCGAGCGGCTGGCGCAGGAGGCGGCGCGGGCGACGGTGAAGACGCACGTCAAGCGGATGATGGGCAAGCTGGGCCTGTCCAGCCGCGCGCAGGCCGTCGTGGTCGCCTACGAGAGCGGCCTCATCGTGCCGACGGGGTCCGGGTAGTCACTTCGCCAGCCGCTCCAGCAACGGCACCGCCCGCGCGGGCTCGGGCAGCTCGAGCATCTCCGCACGCACGCGTGCCGCCGCCTGCCGGTACCCGGGATCCGCCAGCACCTCCGCCACCGCGGCGCGCACGTCCCCCGCGGTGGCGGTGACGGGGTGCAGGTCCCGCCCGACCCCCAGCCGCGCGCACTGCTCGGCGTTCTGCGGCTGGTCGGCGCCCAGCGGCAGCAGCACCGTCGGCAGCCCGTGCGCCAACGCGCCGATGACGCTGCCCGAACCGCCGTGCGAGATCACCAGGTCACACCGGGGCAGCACGGACTCCTGCGGCACGTACCGCTCGACGCGCACCCCGGGCCGTTGCGGGCCGAGCACGGCCGGGTCGACGTGCCGACCCACCGTGGCGATCACGTCCACCGGCAGGTCGTGCAGCCCGGCGAGCACGCGCGAGAACAGGTCGCCCGACTCCGTGTTGAAGGCCGTGCCGAGGGTGAAGTACACGGTCGTCCGGTCGGACCCACCGACCGGCCCGACCGGCGGCCGGATCGGGAAAGCCGTGTCCGGCAACGGGAACGCCGGATCGCGGAAGCTCGGCGGGAACGGCGACAGCAGCAGCCGCCGGTGCAGCATGACCAGGTCCGGATCCGGTGGCAGGCCGAGGCCGGCCCGCAGCTCGCCGATCGCCTCGCCGACCACCGCCGGCCGCACGAACGCCCCGGAAGCGATCACCTGCGCGTTCGCGTAGGGCACCCCGAGCTTCTCGGCCGCGAGCACGCTTCCGAAGTCGACTTCCTCGCACACCACCACGTCCGGCCGCCACCGCTGGAACAGCTCCAGGTACAGCGGCACCCGCTCGGCCGCGCCGCGTCGCACGAAGTTGTCCCGCAGTTCGGCGTCGTCCTGTTCCCGGTCCGGCGTGAGCAACGGCCCGAGCCGCGCGGGTTCCGGTCGGCCGGCCACGCCCACCGGCAACGCGGTGAACCCGGCCGCCTCGATCGCCTCCCGCCGTCCCGGCCCGGCCGCGACCGCGACGGTGTGACCGGCGGCCACCACCGCCGAGGCGATCGGCACCAAAGGGTGGAAATGGCCCACACCGCCGATGAAGGTGAACAACACGCGCATCGGATCAGCCTATCGATCACCCCCCGCGGCGGCCGACCACGTTTTCGGCGACAGGCCGCCGCCGGCCTGGTCCACCTGGTCGCGGCACTACCATCCGCGCCGTGGACAAAACTCGGGTCGGGTGCTGGTCGATCATCGCGCTGGTGGTGGCGCAAACGCTTGCCACGCTGTTGTCCGGCGGACTGGCCGAACTGCGGATCGTCGGCGTGGCCTTCAACGCCGCCGCCGCGTTCTCCGCCTACCTGGTGCTGCGCCGACCGGACCGCAACCGCTGGCCGCTGGTCGCCTGGACGGCCGGGTTCTTCGGCTGGCACGTGACCGGCCTGCTCACCCTGGCCGGCGTGGTGACGACCGGGCTGGACGCGGTGTTCACCGTCGGGAACGACCTGCGGCTCTCCCTGCTCTACCAGGTCGTCCTGACGACCCTGGCTGGCTTCGCCGTCCACCTCCTGCTGCCACGGCCCGACAAAGCGCGCTAGGCGTCACGCAGCCGCAGCACCAGGCCACCGACCAGCAGCGCACCCGCCGCCCACAGCCCGAGCACACCCAGTCCCGCCCACGGGCTGATCGGCAGGGCGGCGAGGTCCGTGGTCGCCTGCACCGCGAGCCCCGCCGTCATCGGGCTGATCCGCTGCAGGCGCCGGAACCAGTCCGGATCGGACACCACCGCCGCCACGATCGGGAACAAGTACAGCAGCCCGAGCACCACCCCGATGGCCGCCGCCGCGTCACGCACCACAGTGGCCACACCCACGCTCAACAGACCCACCAGAACCAGGTACAGCACCGAACCGACGGCCGCCCGCACCACCGGCCCGTCCGCCAGCGACAGCACCGCGTGCCCGTGCGCCTCGGTGAACCCGTTGCCCGGCAGGATGAGCCGCCCCGCCAGCACCGACACCAGCACCGCCACCGCGCCCGCCACCAGCACCAGCGCGCCGACCACGGCGGCCTTCGCGACCAGCACGGTGGACCGGCGCGGCAGCGCGGCGAACGTCACCCGGATCATCCCCGTGCCGTACTCGCCGCCGACCGCCAGCACGGCCAGCACCGCGACCACGGCCTGGCCGAACGCGATCCCGGTCAGGCTGATCTTCGCCGGGTCCTGCCCGCAGCCGACGCCCGAGCAGGCGACGGCGGACGACGCGACCACCCCCAGCGCCACGGTCAGCAGCACCACGGCGGCCAGGAGCCACCCCGTGCCCGGCAGGGTGCGCAGCTTCGTCCACTCCACCCGCAGCGCTTCCTTCACGCGTCCCTCCGCCGCAGCACGAAGACCGCCACGCCCAGCGCGACCGCCGCGTAACCGCACAACACCGCGAACCCACCCAACGGGCTCAACGGGAAGTAGCCGTCCGCGGGCGCGTAGCTCGCGGTGACCTGCTGGTACTCCGGCAGGCTCTGCTGCACGGCGAACGCGGCGGCGGGGGTGATCCGCAGCAGCCAGTCCGACGGCCCTGTCGGCAGCACCGACGCGATCGCCAGGATGTACGGCAGCACGATCGCCACGATCACCACCGCGACCGCGCCCGCGCTGCGCCGCAGCACCGTGCCCACGGCCAGGCTGAGCACCGCCGCGACCGAGAGCAGCGCCGCCGTGCCGACGATCACCCGCACCTCGACCGCCGTCGGCACCGGGAACAGGAAGAAGCCCTTGTCCTCCTCCACCGCCCGCACCAACGGCACCGCGACCAGAGCGGCGACCAGCCCGGTGACGAACGTGACCGCACCGATCACCGCGGACTTCGCCGCCAGCACCCGGCCACGCCGCGGGCTCGCGGTCAGGCTGGTCCGGATCAGGCCGCGCCGGTACTCCGACGTCATGAACGTCGCCGCCACCACGATGACCGCGATCAGCCCGGCGAACGCGCCCACCAGCCGTCCCTCGACCGTCTTGCCCAGCCCACCGCGCCCGGCCACGATCGGCGCGATGTCGCCCTCACCGCGCACCGTCACGCCGTCGGCGGTCACCTCCACGGCACCACCGCCACGGCCGCCGACGGTGCCGCGGGTCCACGTCCGGTCCGGCCACGAGCCCTGGAGCCCGATCCGGTCGAACTCGGCGGTCGCCATCGTCGGGTAGCTGGTGCCGCTGGTACTGGCGAACGACTCGGTGAGCACCTCGTGGTGCGGCGAGGTGGCGAACAAACCGGCGCGCACGGTCTGCGGCAGCCCGGGCAGGCGGACCGTGCCGACGAGGTGCCAGGTCCCGCCGTCGGCGGACTCGTGGCCGGTGATCGTGTCACCCGACCGGGTGAGCCGCAGCCAGCTCGGCAGCGCGTCCAGCGTGCCCGCGATGTCGCCGGTGAAGTTGTGCTGCAGCCGCACGCCGTGCCCGCCGGTCAGCGTCAACGCGGCGTAGGGCGAGCCCGGGGTGGTGCTCTCCTTGATGATGACCCCGCCCTTGGTCCACGGCTGCGTGTCCGCCACCGGCGTCCCACCGTCCGAAGAGGACACCGCGGACAGCGACGTCACCCTGGCCGTGATGCTGCCGTCGCCGGTGAACGACCGGTGCGCGAACGAGAAGGCGTCGACCACCGGCTCGCCGCCCGGTCCCCGCGTCGGCGTGCTGCCCGCGCACGGCTTGCCGTCCGGGCCGCTGCACGAGACGGTGCTCGCCGCCGCCGCGAACAACCCCATCAGCACGATCACCAGAGCCGCCGCGACCAGGCCGAACACCCAGCCGCGCACGGTGCGCAGCTTCGTCCACTCGGCCCGCAGCACGTGTCCGAACCCGTCCCGCCCGCTCATCGCGCGTCACCCGCCGCGTGGAACTCGACCGCGTCCCTGGTCAGCTCCATGTACGCCTCTTCGAGGGACGCGCGGTGCGCCGACACCTCGGAGAACGGCACCGAGCCCTCACCGAGCAACGCCACCACGCGCTCGCCGGACAGCCCGGAAACGGTGAGCGTGTCCGCCCCGGTGACCGCGACCGTCGCACCGGCGCGCGCCAGCACCGTCGTCGCCGCGGTGCGATCGCTCGTGCGCACCGTGACCCGGGCACCGGACGCGGCCTCGATCAGCTCGGTCACGCCGACGTCGGCGATGACCTTGCCCCGCCCCACGACCACCACGTGGTGGGCGGTGTCCTGCAACTCGCTCATCAGGTGGCTGGACACCAGCACGGCCCGGCCCTCGGCCGCCAGCGTCCGCAGGAAGCCGCGCACCCACCGGATGCCCTCGGGGTCCATGCCGTTGACCGGCTCGTCCAGCACCAGCACCGGCGGGTCGCCGAGCAGCGCCGCCGCGATGCCCAGCCGCTGCCGCATGCCCAACGAGTAGCCGCCCGCCTTGCGCCGGATCGCCGAGGTCAGGCCGACCCGTTCGGCGACCTCGTCCACCCGCCGCGCGCCGAGCCCCTGCGAGTGGGCCAGCCACAGCAGGTGGTTGCGGCCGGTGCGGCTCGGCTGCAACGCCGACGCGTCCAGCAGCGACCCGACCTGCCGCAGGGGGTGCCGCAGGCTCCGGTACGGCTGCCCGCCGACCAGCGCGCGGCCCTCGTCGACCGAGTCCAGGCCCAGGATCACCCGCATCGTGGTGGACTTGCCCGCGCCGTTCGGGCCGACGAACCCGGTGACCTTGCCCGGCGCGACGGTGAAGGTCATCCCGTCCAGCGCCACGGTCGGCCCGTACCGCTTGCGCAGCCCGGAGACTTCGATGGTTGCTTCCATGCCGGGGAAGGCTAGGGAGCGTGGGTGGGCGGAGTCGTCACGCGGGAGAGCAATCTCCACGCTCGCTGACGTGGGGGAGACGTGTCCCTCGCGCGAGGGATGTCGGTCTCACCGCGTGCGGTGACGCCCGTACGTGCGTCGGCGACGACAATGGTCCGCGTGAGCGATGAGGGGTGGGCACGGCGGTTGGGCGACGGGCTGCACGCGCCGGTGCTCGCCGTGGTGTCGCTGGGCGTGGCCGCGGTGGGCGAGTCGGTGGGGCGTGCCGTCGCGGGCGGTGCCGACCCGCAGCTCGTCCTCGTGCTCGGGCTGCTCGCCCTCGCGACCACCGCGCCGCCCGCGTTCCTGCGGCCGATGCCGGCGGCGGTCGCCGTGTCGGCGGCGGGGGTGTTGTCGCTCGGGCTGTTCCACGGCCTCACGGCGGCGGGGCTGGTGGCGCAGCTGCTCGTGCTGTACCGGCTGGGACGGGCGGGTGGCCAGGTCGTGGCGACCTGCCTGGCCGTGCCGTACCTCGTGCTGGCGCTCCTGCCCGGCGCGGACGCGATGACCGTGCCGGCGGCGTCGCTGGGGTTGACGGCGGCGTGGGTCGGGATCGCCCGGTGGGCGCGCGGCGAGGCGGTGGTGCACCGGGCCGCCCGGCAGGCCGTGGCCGAGAGCCTGGTCGAGCACACCGCCCGGGGCGAACGGGCCCGGATCGCGCGCGAGCTGCACGACGTCGTGGCACACCACATCTCGATGATCGCGGTGCAGGCGGAGACCGCGCGGCTGACCACGCCCGGCCTGCCCGCCGAAGGCGCGCGGCGGCTGTCGGAGATCGGCGACACCGCGCGGGCCGGGTTGACCGAGATGCGGCGGCTGCTGGGCGTGCTGCGGGAGGACGCGCCGCAGGACGTCGCCGAACGGCACCCCCAGCCCGGGTTGCGGCAGCTGACCGAACTGCTCGACCACGTGCGCGACACGTCCGGCGCGGGCGCGCGGCTCATCGTCTCCGGCGCGCCCGCCGGGCTGGACCCGGGCGTCGAGCTGGCCGCGTACCGGATCGTCCAGGAAGCACTGACCAACGCGCGGCGGCACGCGCCCGGCGCGGCGGTCGACGTGGAGCTGCACTACACCGAGGAGGCGTTGCGGTTGCGCATCAGGGACAACGGGCCCGGACCGCCCGCCGCGGCACCTGTTGGCGGGCACGGGCTGACCGGTATGCGGGAACGGGCGGCGGCCGTTGGCGGTCGGTTGCACACCGGTCCGGCGGCCGTGGGCGGGTTCGTGGTCGAGGCCAGCCTCCCGGCGAGGGCGGCCGGGTGAGCGGCGTCCGGATCGTGGTCGCCGACGACCACCAGGTGATCCGCACCGGGTACGCCGCGCTGCTCGACACGCAGCCGGACTTCACCGTCGTCGGCACCGCGTCCGACGGCGACGAGGCGGTGCGGCTGTGCCGGGAGCTGTCACCCGACGTCGTGCTCATGGACGTGCGGATGCCGGGCGTGGACGGCATCGAGGCCACGCGCCGGCTCAGCGGTCCGGAGGGGCCGCGGATCCTGATCCTCACCACGTTCGACCTGGACGAGTACGTCTACGACGCGTTGCGCGCGGGTGCGGGCGGCTTCCTGCTCAAGGACGTCACGGCGGAGCAGCTGTTCGACGCGGTGCGGGTCGTCGCGGCCGGCGAGGCGTTGCTGGCACCGACCGTCACCCGTCGCTTGATCAGCGAGTTCACCCGCCTGCGGCCCGAGCGGGACGCACCGGCGAACGCCGCCCTGGCCACCCTCACCCCGCGCGAGACGCAGGTGCTCCGGCTGGTCGCCGAGGGCCTGTCGAACCCGGAGATCGCGGCCAGGCTCGTGGTCACGGAGGAGACGGTGAAGACCCACGTGAGCCGGGTGCTGAACAAACTCGGCCTGCGCGACCGGACCCAGGCCGTGGTCGCCGCCTACGAATCGGGCCTGGTCGTCCCCCGCTTCCGAACCTAGAACCCCGCGCGTGTCCTACGTTCGGAACGCGTGTGTCCTACGTTCGGAACAGGTGAGTTGAACGTTCGGGTCAGGGTGCGGCGGTGCGGCCGAGGGTGCTCTGGCGGGCGATCAGCCGGTGGCCGGCGCGGACCTCGATGCCGGGGAGCGGCTCGGTGCTGCCGATGCGCGCGAGCAGCCGGTCCACCGCCGTGGCCGCTATGGTCACCTTGTCCGGCGAGATGGTGCTGATCGGCGGGTTGGAGTAGCGGCCGTCCTCGATGTCGTCGTACCCGATGAGGGCGATGTCCTCGGGCACGCGCAGGCCGCGTTCCAGCACCTCGTGCAACGCGCCGAGCGCGACCAGGTCGCTGTAGCAGAACACGGCGTCCGGCGGGTCGGGCCGGTCGAGCAGCAGCCGCATCGCGCCCGAGCCGTCGGCCCGGTTGAACCTCGGCGTGGGGATGATCAGCGACTCGTCCACCGGCAACCCGGCCTCGGCGTGGGCCTGCCGGTAGCCGAGCGTGCGCAGTTGCGCGGCCTCGCCGGTCGGGTACGGCTGGTCGCCGATGGCCGCGATCCGGCGTCTGCCCAGGCCGATCAGGTGCGCGGTGGCCTCGCGGGACGCCGCCACGTCGTCGATGCCGACGTGGTCGAACGTGCCGTTGGACGACCGCTCGCCGAGCACGACCAGCGGCAGCGTGGGATCGCCGTCGTCCAGGTCCTCCTGCGCCAGCCCGAGCGGGCTGAAGATCATGCCGTCGAACAGCAGCGCCCGCGCGCCGCGCCGGATCAGCTCCCGCTCGTGCGCCGGGTCGCCGTCGGTCTGGTCGATCAGCACGTTGTAGCCGCGCTCGCGCGCCCTGGGGATGATTGCCTGGAGCAGTTCCGCGAAGTACGGCGTGTCCAGGTAGGGCACGACCACCGCGATCTGGCCGGAACGCCCGTTGGCGAGGTTGCGGGCCAGCACGTTGGGCCGGTAGCCCAGCTCCGCGATCGCCCGCTCCACCTTCTCGCGGGTCCGCTCGGTGACCCTGGCGTAGCCGTTGACCACGTTCGAGACCGTCCGCGCGGACACGCCCGCGAGCTCTGCTACGTCACGCAGCGTGGCGTCGCGCATGGTTCTCCTCCGTCGGACCGGCGCGGCGGCCCCACCGCTGCAGCGCTGCAAAGGAGTGTGCACGGCCACCTCCACCGCGACAAGCCCCGACCGCCGAGCGAGTCGCAACCGTCTCAAATCTCGTTTGGATTAACTTCAGATGAGGTCTTGCAGCGCGGCAAAACGCCGTCCATAGTGCTTTGCAGCGCAGCAAGACCGGTGCCACGGCGGCAGACACGGTCGGACTCCGAGGACCCGCCGGCCGTGGTGCGACACCCGGACCCCGACCCCCAGGCGCCAGTTCACGCCTCGCGGGGTCGCCGCACACCCTGTACGTCTAGTTCACGCACCGTGATCGCGATCGCGCATGCCCGGACGCATGCCGCGACGGAAAGGCGCACTCATGCTCGGCACCACCTGGTTGGCGAAACTCCGAGGGGGGCTCGCCGCCTGCGGCCTGCTCGCCGTGGCCGCGTGCGGCGGGGCGGGCGGCGACGACGGACCCGTGACGGTGTCCGTCTGGGCCTGGTACCCGGAGTTCAAGGGCGTGGTCGAGGCGTTCAACGCCTCCCACCCGGACATCAAGGTCGAGTGGACCAACGTCGGCACCGGACCCGACCAGTACGCCAAGCTCAAGACCGCGTTCACCGCGGGCAAGGGCGCGCCGGACGTGGCGATGGTGGAGTTCCAGCAGATCCCCACGTTCATCATCCTCGACGCCCTGGTGGACATGGGCGAGCACGGTGCCAACGAGGACAAGGACCTCTACGCCGAGTGGGCGTGGAAGCAGGCCACCGACGGCGACAAGGTCTACGCGATCCCGGTCGACGGCGGCCCGATGGCGTTGATGTACCGCAAGGACCTGTTCGACCAGCACGGCATCGCGGTGCCGACCACCTGGGCCGAGTACGGCGAGGCGGCCGTGAAGATGAAGGCCGCCGACCCGAACGCGCACATCGCGAGCTTCGGCAGCGACGGCGGCTGGATCAACGGCCTGATGTGGCAGGCGGGCTGCCGCCCGTACGGCTACTCGCAGGCCACCGCCAAGGACCAGGTGAAGATCAACCTGACCGCGCCGGAGTGCAAGAAGGTCTTCGACTTCTACGGTGACCTGGTCGACAAGGGCCTGATGGCCAAGGACCCGTTCTTCACCGCCGACGCCACCGCCGCGCTGGACTCGGGCAAGTACTGGACCTGGGCCGCGGCCGGCTGGACGCCCGGCTACGTGGCGGGCTCGTTGAAGAACACGGCGGGCAAGTGGGCGGTCGCGCCGATGCCGCAGTGGACCGCGGGCGCCGACGAGCAGGGCGACTGGGGCGGCTCCACGTTCACCGTGACCAAGCAGGCGAAGAACCCGAAGGCCGCGACGATCGTGGCGCGCGAGCTGTTCGGCAAGTCCAAGGAGGCCTGGGACATCGGGCTGAACAAGGCGTTCCTCTACCCGCTGGTGAAGGACGTCGCGGCGGACCCGGCGTTCACCGGCAAGGCCTACGAGTTCTTCAACGGCCAGAAGGTCAACGAGATCTTCGTGCCGGTGTCGAACAAGCTGGGCGAGTTCCAGTACACGCCGTTCCAGGACTTCGTCTTCGGCGAGCTGAACGACCGCAGCGCCGAGGCGATGTCGGGCAGCAGGCCGTGGAGCACGGTGCTGGAGGAGACGCAGAAGAACGTGGTCGCGTACGCCGAGCAGCAGGGCTTCAAGGTCAGCAAGTAACCCTCCGGCGGCCCGCCGCGGCGCACACCGCGCCGCGGCGGCCTGGAGGCCAAGTCAGGAGGTTCACCGTGACGCGGTCACTGCCGATCACGGCGCCCGCGGCCGACGACCCGCCCCCGGCCGCTCCGGTCGAGTCACGCGCGCGGCAGCGGTCGCGCCGGGTCACCGCGCACCCGGTGGCCGGGATGTTGTTCGTGCTGCCGTTCTTCCTCGTCGTCGTCGCGTTCCTGGTCGTGCCGCTGGGTTACGCGTTCTGGCTCAGCCTTTCCAGCAAGAGCCTGGCGCTGGGCACGCGGTTCAGCGGCTTCGACAACTACGTGCGCGCGTTCACCGACCCGGTGCTGCTGGACGGCCTGCTGCGGGTCGTCCTCTTCGGACTCGTCCAGATCCCGATCATGCTCGGCATCGCGCTGGCCGGCGCGCTGGTGCTGGACGCCGTCACGACGAAGTTCGCCCTCGCGTTCCGGCTCATCGCGTTCATGCCCTACGCCGTGCCCGCAGTGGTCGGCGCGCTCATGTGGGGCTTCCTCTACAGCCGCACGTTCGGACCGTTCGCCGACCTGCCGACGCTGGTGGGCGGCGATCCGATCGACTTCTTCAGCGCCTCGTTGTTGCTGGTGTCGCTGGGCAACATCGTCACGTGGGCGTGGACCGGGTACAACATGATCATCCTGTACTCGGCGCTGCAGGGCGTGCCGCGCGAGATGTACGAGGCCGCGGTGATCGACGGCGCCACGCCGGTGCAGGTCGCGTTGCGGGTCAAGGTGCCCGCGATCAAGCAGGCCATCTCGCTGGCCGCGATCTTCACCGTCATCGGCACCATGCAGTTCTTCACCGAGCCGCAGATCATGGCCAGGTTCGCGCCGCAGATCTCGGCCGGGTACACGCCGAACCTCTACGCCTACAACCAGGCGTTCGCCTACTCGGACTTCCACTACTCCGCCGCGGTGTCCTTCGCGCTCGGGTTCCTGGTGTTCGTGGTGGCCTACGCGTTCATGTTCGTCAACAACCGCAGGCGGGGGAAGCGCGCATGACCGTCGGCCGAGCGAACAACGGGACCAGGGTGGACACCCGGCTCCCGCACCTGTTGATGGGCGTGGGCATCCTCTACTTCCTGGTACCGCTGCTGTGGGTGGTCGTCGCGGCCACCAAGAGCCAGCCGGACCTGCTGGACAGCCCGGCGCTGTGGTTCGCCGAGTTCAACCTGTTCGAGAACATCGGGCTGCTGTTCCGCGAGGACGACGGCGTCTACGGCAAGTGGCTGGTCAACACGGCGCTGTACTCGGGGCTGAGCGCGTTGGGCGCCACGGCGCTCGCGGCCGCCGCCGGCTACGGCCTGGCCCGGTTCCAGTTCGTGGGCAAGCGGTTGTTCGAGACGGCGCTGCTGGGCATGATCATGGTGCCGGCCACCGCGCTGGTGCTGCCGACGTACCTGATCCTGTCGGAGGTGGAACTCGTCGACACGATGTGGGCGGTCATCCTCCCGTCGCTGCTGAGCCCGTTCGGCGCGTACCTGGTGCGCGTGTACGTGGCGGAGAGCGTGCCGGTGGAGCTGATCGACGCCGCCCGCATCGACCGGGCGGGCGAGCTGCGCATCTTCTGGCAGATCGCGCTGCCGATGATGCGGCCCGCGATCGTGACCGTCTTCCTGTTCACCCTGGTCGCCACCTGGAACAACTACTTCCTGCCGCTGGTCATGCTCAGCGACGCCGACCTCTACCCCCTCACCGTGGGCCTGACCACGTGGTTCAACACCGCGCAGCAGGAGGCAGGCACCCGCATGCTGTTCAACCTCGTGGTGACCGGCTCACTGCTGGCCATCGTCCCGCTCATCGTCGCCTTCGTCCTGCTGCAGCGCTTCTGGCGCAGCGGTGCGGCGGCAGGCGCCCTGAAGTAGGAGTCCCGTGCTCAACGCCTCCCTTGCCCTCAGCCCCGACTACGTCATCGCGCCCGTGCGACGCCGGCTCTTCGGGTCGTTCGTCGAGCACATGGGCCGCTGCGTCTACACCGGAATCTACGAGCCCGGCCACCCGACCGCCGACGAGGACGGGTTCCGCGGGGACGTGCTCGACCTGACCCGTGAACTGGGGGTGGAGCTGGTCCGCTACCCCGGCGGCAACTTCGTCTCCGGCTACCGCTGGGAGGACGGCGTCGGCCCCGTCGCGCAGCGGCCCGTGCGCCGTGAGCTGGCGTGGCACAGCCTGGAGACCAACGAGGTCGGCATCGACGAGTTCGTCCGCTGGGCGCGCAAGGCCGACGTCGAGATCATGTACGCGGTGAACCTCGGCACCCGCGGTGTCGCCGAAGCGCTCGACGTGCACGAGTACATGAACCACGACGGCGGCACGCACCTGTCCGATCTGCGCCGCGCCAACGGTTCCAAGGAACCGCACGGCGTCAAGCTGTGGTGCCTGGGCAACGAGCTGGACGGCCCGTGGCAGCTCGGCCACAAGACCGCGCACGAGTACGGCCGGCTGGCCGCCGAGACGGCCCGCGCGCTGCGGCAGGCCGAGCCGGACCTGGAACTGGTGGCGTGCGGCAGCTCCAGCTCGTCCATGCCGACGTTCGGCGAGTGGGAGTCCACCGTGCTGGAGCTGGCCTACGACGAGGTGGACCACATCTCGCTGCACGCCTACTACGAGGTGATCGACGGCGACGTGGACAGCTTCCTCGCCTCGGCGGTGGACATGGACCACTTCATCGACAGCGTGGTGGCCACCGCGGACGCGGTCGGCGCGCGGCTGAAGAGCAGCAAGAAGATCACGCTGTCGTTCGACGAGTGGAACGTCTGGTACATGAAGCGGTTCCACGCCGAGAAGCGCACCGAGTGGGAGGTCGCGCCGCGGGTCATCGAGGACCAGTACGACGTCACCGACGCGGTGGTGGTGGGCAACCTGCTGATCTCGTTGCTGCGCCACAGCGATCGGGTGGCGGTGGCGTGCCAGGCGCAGCTGGTGAACGTGATCGCGCCGATCCGCAGCGAGCCGGGCGGTCCGGCGTGGCGGCAGACGATCTTCCACCCGTTCGCGCTGACGTCCCGGTTGGCGCGGGGGCGGGTGCTGCGGGTGGAGACGTCGTCGCCGACGTACTCCACGCAGAAGTTCGGTGACGTGCCGGTGGTCGACGCGGTCGCCACGCACGACGAGGAGACCGGCGACACGGTGGTGTTCGTGGTCAACCGGCACCGGTCGGAGCCGGTCGACCTGCGGGTCGGCCTGGCGGCGTTCGGTGAGGTGGAGGTGGCCGAGGCGTGGACCGTGCACGACCCGGACGGCTCGGCGACCAACACCGAGACCGACCCGGACCGCGTCGTGCCGAAGCCGCGGGAGGTCACCCTCGCGGACGGCGAGCTGCACGCCGAGCTGCCGCCCGTGTCGTGGACGGCGGTGAGGCTCACGTCCCGGTCGTGACCGGCGACGGGGTTCGGGGCGACGGCGAGGGCGGCACGCGCAGCACGCGTGCCGCCCAGCCGGGCAGCCACCAGTTCCACCGGCCCATCATGGCGACGGTGGCGGGCACCAGCACCGACCTGACCAGGGTCGCGTCCAGCACGATGCCGAGCGCGACGCCCGACGCGAAGATCGCCACGTCCAGCTCGCCGCCGGCGGCCATCGACGCGAACGAGAAGAACAGGATCAACGCGGCGCACGTGACGAGCCTGCCGGTGCGGCCGATGCCCTGGACGACGGCCTCCCGCGTGTCACCGGTCCGGTCGTACTCCTCGCGCATCCGGGCGATGATGAACACCTCGTAGTCCATCGACAGCCCGTAGAGGAACGCGAAGACCGTCACCGGGACGAACGTGCCGATCGCGCCGTCGGGCTGGATGCCGAGCAGCGCCTCGGTGCCCCAACCCCACTGCCACACCACCACCATCGCCCCGAGCACGGCGCCCAGCGACAGCAGGTTGAGCAGGATCGCCTTGAGCGGCAGCAGGAGTGAGCGGAACGCGCGGGCCAGCATGACGAACGTGGCGGCGGCGAGCAGCGCGAGCATCCACGGGAACGCCGAGTACGTCACGTCGACGTAGTCCAGCTGCTGGGTGGCGTTCCCGCCGACGAGCACGCCGTCCGGCACCGCCGCACGCACCCGCCGGATCAGCTCCTCGCCCGCGTCCGAACCGCCCTCGGGCACGGGCAGCACGGTCACCAGCGCCGAGCCGTTCACACGCCAGTGGTCCGGTGCCGTCACGGCGTGCACGTCCGACAGCGCGGCGACGTCTGCCGCGACCTGGCCGACGTCCTGCCCCGGCGGCACGTACACGTCGAACGACGTGAGCACACCGGACGGCACGCCCGCTTCCCGCAGCGCCACCAACCCGTCGTGCCCGCTCCCCGAACGGGCCAGGTCGGCGGTCACCGGCACGCTCAGGTTGAGCCCGAGGGCGACCACCGACAGCCCGACCAGCACCCCGGCCGACACCAGCGCGGCGGGCACCCGGTGCCGCACGACCACGCGCGCCCACGCCGTCCACCGCCGTTCGGGCCGTTCGGGTTTCGCCGACGCGGTGGGTACGCGGTGGTGGAGGTGGCCGATGACGGGCCGGGGTTGAGCGATGAGGAGCGGGCCCATGTGTTCGAGCGCTTCTACCGGGCTCCTGCGGCCCGTGCGGATCACGGTGGGGCTGGTTTGGGCTTGTCCATCGTGGCCGCTGTCGCGGCGGCTCATGGGGGACGGGCTGAGGTGGGGTCGACTCCGGGTGGTGGGGCGACGTTCGTCGTGACCCTGCCCCAAGGGTTGGAAGAAACAAAAGATGAAAAGCGTCCTCGCCGGACGGGCAGATCAGCAGGATGACATCCCCCGGTTCCGTCTCCGTCTGGTTGCGTCGGGAACCCCCTGTTGGGTCGTGGTCCCGGACTCCGTGTCATCCCACCGACCTCCCTCCGGGCTACCACACGTGTCAAGGGCGGCGCGCGGTCCCAGTGAAGTGACAGTCGAAGTTGGACGCGCCGCCCTTGACACGTGCGGTAGGGCAAAGCCAGGTCGGCGGGATGACACGAAGCCCTACCTTTGGAAGGGCAAACAGCGCCGCCAGTGGCACGTGCCGGGGGTCGCGATCGGGCGCGGGGTCGAGCGGGCCCGGGGCGTGTGCGGCCGGGATGCTCTCGCTTTTCATTGGGAGGGGTTCGTGTCATCCCGCCGACCTGGCGTAGCCCTACCGCACGTGTCAAGGGGGCCTCGTGCGAGCGTTGCCTGATACTCCAACTTCGGGGCCCTCTTGACGCGTGTGGTAGCCCGGAGGGAGGTCGGTGGGATGGCACGGAGCCCGGCCCACGACGCAACAGCAGTTCCCGACGCAACCAGACCCCTAACGGGACTGGGGGATGTCATCCTGCTGATCTGCCCGTCCGGCGAGGACGCTTTTCAAGCTTTTCCTCATTCTTGATCCTCAAGCGCCGACATAGTCCGCCAAGTGATCACCAGTCAGGGTCGCACGCTTCGCGACGAGATCGGCCGGCGTCCCCTCGAACACGATCCGCCCACCGTCGTGACCGGCACCGGGACCGAGGTCGATGATCCAGTCGGCGTGCGCCATCACGGCCTGGTGGTGTTCGATCACGATGACCGACTTGCCCGAGTCGACCAGCCGGTCGAGCAGGCCCAGCAGGTTCTCGACGTCGGCCAGGTGCAGGCCCGTGGTCGGCTCGTCGAGGATGTAGACGTCGCCCTTCTCGGCCATCTGCGTCGCCAGCTTGAGCCGCTGCCGCTCGCCGCCGGACAGGGTCGTCAGTGGCTGTCCCAAGGTCAGGTAGCCCAGACCGACGTCAACCAACCGGTCGAGGATCTTGTGGGCGGCGGGGGTGCGGGCGTCGCCCTCGCCGAAGAAGGCCTCGGCCTCGATCGCGGACATGGCCAGGACTTCGGCGATGTTCCGGCCGCCCAGCGTGTACTCCAGCACCGTGGCCTGGAAACGCTTGCCCTCGCAGTCGTCGCACATCGTCTCGACGGTCGCCATCACGCCGAGGTCGGTGTAGATGACGCCGGCGCCGTTGCACGTGGGGCAGGCGCCTTCGGAGTTGGAGCTGAACAGCGCGGGCTTGACGCCGTTGGCCTTGGCGAACGCCTTGCGGATCGGTTCGAGCAGCCCGGTGTAGGTGGCCGGGTTGCTGCGCCGGGAACCGCGGATCGCGCCCTGGTCGATGACGACCACGCCGTCGCGCCCGGCGACCGAGCCGTGGATCAGCGAGCTCTTGCCGGACCCGGCGACACCGGTGAGCACGCACAGCACGCCGAGCGGGATGTCGACGTCGACGTCGCGCAGGTTGTGGGTGTCGGCGCCGCGCACCTCCAGCGCCCCGGACGGCGTGCGCACGGACGGCTTCACCGACGCCTTGTAGTCCAGGTGCCGCCCGGTGAGGGTGTCGGCGGCGCGCAGGCCGTCGACGGTGCCCTCGAACACCACCTCGCCACCGCCGGTGCCCGCGCCCGGCCCGAGGTCGACGACGTGGTCGGCGATCGCGATCACCTCGGGCTTGTGCTCCACCACCAGCACGGTGTTGCCCTTGTCGCGCAGTTGCCGCAGCAGGGCGTTCATCCGCTCGATGTCGTGCGGGTGCAGGCCGATGGTCGGTTCGTCGAAGACATAGGTCACATCGGTGAGCGACGAACCGAGGTGTCGGATCAGCTTGGTGCGCTGCGCCTCGCCGCCCGACAGCGTCCCGGAGGGACGGTCGAGGGAGAGGTAGCCGAGGCCGATGTCCACGAACGAGTCCAGCGTCCGCCGCAGGTTCGCCAGCAGCGGCGCCACGGAGGGCTCGTCCAGTTCGCGCACCCAGTCGGCCAGGTCGCTGATCTGCATCGCGCACGCGTCGGCGATGTTCTTGCCCTTGATCTTGGACGACAGGGCTTCCTTGGCCAGCCGGGTGCCGCCGCAGTCGGGGCAGGTCGTGAACGTCACGGCCCGCTCCACGAACGCGCGGATGTGCGGCTGCAGCGAGTCGACGTCCTTGGACAGGTAGGACTTCTGGATCGACGGGATCAGTCCCGAGTAGGTCAGGTTGATGCCCTCGATCTTGATCTTGGTTGGTTCCTTGTGGAGCAGGTCGTGCAGTTCGCGCTTGGTGTACTTGCGGATCGGCTTGTCCGGGTCGAAGAAGCCGCAGCCGCGGAAGATGCGGCCGTACCAGCCGTCCATGCTGTAGCCGGGGATGGTCAGCGCGCCCTCGTTGAGCGATTTGCTGTCGTCGTACAGCGCGGCCAAGTCGATATCGTTGACCGAGCCCATGCCCTCGCACCGCGGGCACATGCCGCCGAGGCGGTTGAACGTGGCCTTCTCGGCCTTGGTCTTGCCGCCGCGCTCGACCGTGATGGCGCCGCTGGCCTTCACCGACGGCACGTTGAACGAGTACGCGTTGGGCGGGCCGATGTGCGGCGAGCCGAGCCTGCTGAACAGGATGCGCAGCATCGCGTTGGCGTCGGTGACGGTGCCGACCGTGGAGCGGGGGTTCGCGCCGAGCCGCTCCTGGTCCACGATGATCGCGGTGGTCAGCCCTTCGAGCACGTCGACCTCGGGCCGGGCCAGCGTCGGCATGAAGCCCTGCACGAACGCGCTGTAGGTCTCGTTGATCATCCGCTGGGACTCGGCCGCGACCGTGCCGAAGACCAGCGAGCTCTTGCCCGAGCCGGAGACGCCGGTGAACACCGTGAGGCGGCGTTTCGGGATCTCGACGCTGACGTCCTTGAGGTTGTTCACGCGCGCGCCCTGCACGCGGATGAGGTCGTGGCTGTCGGCGAGGTGCGGCTCGGGCGACGGCGCGGTCTTCCTCGTGGCCATGCTGATCCTGTCTCCATCTATCTCGGTCTGTCGGGCGCGTGGACTTCCCCGGCGCGGGGTGTGCGTCGGGTGCCGTCACCCCGCCCGGGGACGGGCGTGGGGTGACGGCACGGTGCGGTCAGCTCTGCTGGATGCGGACCAGGTTGCCGGCGGGGTCGCGGAACGCGCAGTCCCTCACGCCGTAAGGCTGGTCGGTCGGTTCCTGGACGACCTCCGCGCCCGCCGCCTGGAGCTTGTCGAACACGCCTTCGAGGTCCTTGGTGGCCAGGTTGACGCCGCCGTAGGTGCCCTTGGCCATCATCTCGACGATGGTGCGGCGCTCGTCCTCGGTGATGCCGGGGTCGACGGCCGGCGGGTGCAGCACGATGGACGTGTCGGGCTGGCCGACCGGGCCCACCGTGATCCAGCGCATGCCCTCGTAGCCGACGTCGTTGCGGACCTCGAAGCCGAGCGCGTCGCGGTAGAAGGAGAGCGCGGCCTCCGGGTCGTCCTGCGGGAGGAAGCTGGAGTGAATGGTGATGTCCATGGCGGTCACGCTAGGTGAGGCTCGGAGCGGGCGCTTCTCGATTCCTGACCGGTCTGGTGACCTGCTTGGCCACGCACGCGGGCATGCCCTCGGCCTCGCCGGTCGCGTGGCGCCGGTACTCGCTCGGCGGCACGCCGACCAGCTCGGTGAACCGGGTGCTGAACGTGCCCAGGGACGAGCAGCCGACCTCGAAGCAGACCTCCGTGACGCTGAGGTCGCCCCGGCGCAGCAGTGCCTTCGCGCGCTCGATGCGCCGCGTCATCAGGTAGGAGTACGGTGACTCGCCGTAGGCAAGGCGGAACTGTCGGCTGAGGTGCCCGGCCGACATGTTGACGCCGCGCGCGAGCGCCTCGACGTCCAACGGCTGCGCGTACTCGCGGTCGATCCGGTCGCGGACGCGGCGCAGCCGGGCGAGGTCGCCCAGGCGGTGCGCCTCGGCGGATCTGCTGGTCACGTGCCCGATGGTGCCACATGGTGGAAAACGGGGCAGGCGAACGGCTTACCACCTGGCACGCTTCGGCGCGTGATCACGCGGGAACTGGTGCTGCTCGGCGGTGGGGCCGGGGTGGGCAAGTCGAGCGTCGGCTGGGAGGTGTCGCACCTGCTCCAGGCCCGGGGGACGGCGCACTGCCTGGTGGAGGGCGACTACCTGGACCAGATCCACCCGGCGCCCGCCGACGACCCGCACCGCACCGGCATCACCGAGCGCAACCTGGCCGCGGTCTGGGCCAACTACGCCGCGCTCGGGCAGCACCGGCTCGTCTACACCAACACGGTGAGCGTGCTGGAGGAGCCGATGATCCGGCGTGCCCTGGGTCCGGGGGAGGTCCGCTCGACGCTCGTGCTGCTGACCGCGTCGGAGGCGACCACCCGGGCACGGCTCGCCCGCCGTGAGATCGGCTCGCAGTTGCTGCCGCACATCGAGCGCAGCCTGGCGATGGCACGGCGGCTGGACGCGGACGCACCGCCCGGCACCGTCCGCATCGCGACGGACGACCGGTCGGTCGAGGACATCGCGCACGAGGTGGTGCGTGCCACCGGCTGGTGACGTCACGACAGCGACGACGTCACGGCAGTGACGCGGGCAGCCCGAACGCCGGGAAGTGCGCGCTGTCCACGAAGGACGTGATCTCGCGGATCCGGTCGCCCCGCAACGTCAGCACGTCGATCGACCACGCCAGGTACGCGCCCGCGTCCTCGTCCCACAGGTAGCAGGCGACGGCGGGCTGGCCGTTGGCGCTGGTCGGCAGGTGCCGCCACGGCGGGCAGGACGTCAGCGGCACCCGCACGGCGAAGTCGGTGACCGCCTCGATGCCCCGGTACCAGTGCGGCATCGGCGGCATCGACCACGTCACGTCCTCGGTGAGCAGCGCGACCAGGGCGTCGGCGTCGCCGCGTTCGAACGCGGTGGCGTAGTCGGCCACGACCTGCCGCAGGCGGGCGTCGTCGATCAGCCGCAACGTCTGCTGCTGCGTGCGTTCGGGCACCTTCTCGGCGACGACCCGCCGGGCGCGGGCCAGCGCAGAGTTCACCGAGGTGGTGGAGGTGTTCATCATGGTGGCGATCTCGGCCGCCGAGAACCCCAGCACCTCGAACAGCAGCAGCGCCGCCCGCTGGTTGCCGGGCAGGTGCTGCAGCGCGGCGACGAAGGCCAGTTCGACGGCCTCGCGCCGGTCGTAGCGCCCGGCCGGCCCGCCGTCGCCCAGCTCTCCGTCGGCCGGCCACGCGTCCGGGTACGGCCCGAGCCACGCCACGTCCGCCGCGGGCCCGCCGTCGACCACCGCCCGTTCGCCGGCGGGCCCCAGGTCCACCGGCAGGGCCCGTCGGCCGCGCCTCGCCACCGCGTCCAGGCACGTGCGGGTGGCCACCGTGTACAGCCAGGACCGCAGCGAGCTGCGCCCTTCGAAGCCGTGCAGCCCTCGCCACGCCCGGAGCAGGGCGTCCTGGAGGGCGTCGTCCGCGTCGTGGGTCGAGCCGAGCATGCGGTAGCAGTGGGCGTGCAGTTCCCGGCGCAGCGGCTCGACCAGGCGGGTGAACGCGGCACCGTCGCCCGCGCGGGCGCGTGCCAGGTCGGGGTCCTCGACCGCCGTCGCCGAACTCGACGGAGAAACTTCGCTCACGAGCGACGATTCTGCCTCACCCGGGGAGTCACTACCGGCGAACGAGCACTTCAGGACAGTTTCGAGGAGGATCCCCGAATGACCGAGACCGCCACCACCGAGACCCTGCGGGTGCCCGACGCGCTGCTGCACTACGAGCTGCGCGGCCGGGGGCCGTTGGTCGTGCTCGTCGCGGCGCCGATGGACGCCAGGTCGTTCGAGCCGCTGGCCGACCTGCTCGCCACCGACCACACGGTGCTCACCATGGACCCGCGCGGTATCTTCCGCAGCAAGGTCGACGACCCGGACCGCGACGCCACGCCGGAGCTGCGCGCCGACGACCTGGCGCGGTTGATCCGGCACGTGGACGCGGGTCCGGCGGCCGTGCTCGGTTCCAGCGGCGGCGCGGTCAGCGTGCTGGCGCTCGCGCAGGCGAACCCGGAGGTCGCGCACACCGTGATCGCGCACGAGCCGCCTCTCAACCAGCTCGTGCCCGACCGGGACGACCTGCTGAAGCGGACCGACGAGATGGTCGCCACCTACCTGTCCGGCGACTCCTCGGGCGCCTGGCGGCAGTTCCTGTCGATCGCGAACATCCACATGCCGGACGAGGTGGTCGAGCACATGTTCGGCGGTGAGCGCGACCCGCAGGACCTCGCCGACGAGCGGTTCCAGTACGAGCACATGCTGCGGCCGACGGTCCGGTGGGTGCCCGACTTCGACGTGCTGCGCGCCGCGTCGAGCCGGATCGTGGTCGGCATCGGCGAGGACTCGGGCGGCGAGCTGTGCGAGCGCACGTCGAAGGCCCTTGCCGAAGGGCTCGGTGTCGAGCCGACGATGTTCCCGGGCGGCCACATCGGTTTCGCCGACGACCCGGAGCGGTTCGCCACCCGGCTGCGCGAGGTGCTGCGGTAGACGACCCGGAGCCTCGCGCCTGGCCTGGCCTCGCGCCTCGCCCGGCTTCACGACCCGGCCCGGCTTCGTGCCCGGGAGGGTGGTGGCCGGGCTGCGCGAGGGGGCGGCGGCTGGGTGGCCCGGACGCCGTTCCCGCCGGCTAACGCCGTGCCGGGCGGCGGTGGTCGACGATGACGGACAGCGCGGCCACCGCCAGCCCGGCCAGGCTCAACGCCACCCCGACCCACGCGGTCGAGGTGTAGCCCCAGCCCGCGCCGATCGCCAGGCCGCCCAGCCACGCGCCCGCGCCGTTGGCGATGTTCAGCGCGGAGTGGTTGGACGACGACGCCAGCGACGGCGCGTCGGGGGAGGCGTCCATCAGCCGGACCTGCAACGCCGAGGCCAGGACCTGGGACACGAGCCCGATCAGGAACACCGTGCCGAACGCCATCACCGGCGAGGTCGCGGTCAGCGCGAACGCCACCAGCACGACCGTCACCGCGATCAGCGAGCCGAACACCGTGCCCATGACCGAGCGGTCCACGAACCGGCCGCCGACCGTGGCGCCGAGCGTCATGCCGAGCCCGAACACCGCCAGCACCCACGGCACGGCGGACGTCGACAGCGCGGAGACCTCGGTGGTGATGGGGGAGATGTAGGAGTAGACGGCGAACATGCCGCCGAACCCGATCATGCCGGTGAGCAGCGCGAACCACACCTGCGGCCGGCGGAACGCGCTCAGCTCGGCGGCCACGCTCGCGTCCCTCGGCGCCGGGACGCGCGGCAGCCACCTGGCCACCGCCAACGCCGTCGCGACCTCGATCACCGCCACCGCGAGGTAGGCCACCCGCCACCCGATCTGCTGGCCGGCGGCGGTGGCGACCGGCACGCCGACCAGGTTGGCCACGGTCAGCCCGACCATGATCCGCGCGACCGCCGTGCCCCGGCGCTCCGGCGGCACGAGCGTGGTCGCCACGACGGCCGCGATGCCGAAGAACGCGCCGTGCGGCAACCCGGCCACGAACCGCGCCATCATCAGCAGGCCGGTGTTCGGCGCGATGGCGGACAGCCCGTTGCCGACGGCCAGCGCGATGGTCAGCCCGATCAGCAGGCCCTTGCGCGGCAGCTTCGCGGCCAGCCCGGCGATGAGCGGCGCGCCGACCACCACGCCGAGCGCGTAGAGGCTGATCGCGTGGCCCGCGGTGGGGATGGAGATGTCGAACGTGGCCGCCATCTGCGGCAACAGGCCCATGGTGGCGAACTCGGTCGTCCCGATGCCGAACCCGCCCAGCGCCAGGGCGACCATCGCCGCCCCGCCGCCCTTGCCACGACGGGTCACAGTGGACTCGACGGTCGCCGTCATGCGTCGCTCCTGTCAGCTGTCCCGAGTCGACAGTGACCACGCGACGAAGGTTGCTTAGCTACTGAAACGATTTTACCGACAACCGCCGACCCACCCCGCACCCCACCGCCGTGCCGCTGCTCACACGGCGGTTGGTGATGCCCGGCCCTGTTCACCTCCGCGGTGGACAGGGCCGGGGTCGGCGGTTGCGTAGTCCTCCCCGGGAGTCAGTGGGAGCGCTTGCGCAGGACGATCAGCGCGACCGCGAACGCGGCGGCCAGCAGCGAGGCGGCGACGGTGAACGCCACGTGGTACCCGGCGGTCAGGGCGGCCGGCTCGGTGACGCCCGATGCCAGTTCCTCCCCGGTCCGCGCGGCCGCCAGCGTGGACAGCACGGCCACGCCCACCGCCATGCCGACCTGCTGCGTGGTGTTGAACAGGCCGGACACCAGGCCCGCGTCGTCCGGCTTCGCGTCGGACATGCCCAGTGACGCCAGCGCGGGCAGCACGAGCCCGCCGCCGGCGATCAGCAGCATGACCGGCAGCAGGTCGGTGACGTAGTCGGCGTCCACCGGGACCGCGGTCAGCTTCACCATCGCGCCCGCCAGCAGCACCAGCCCGACCAGCAGCACGGCCCGTTCACCGAACCGCGTGTTCAACCGGGCCGACACGAACAGCGACACACCGCCGATCGCGACCGCCGCCGGCAGCATCGCCAGCCCCGTGCCGAGCGCGCTGTAGGCCAGCACCTTCTGCATGAACAGCGCCACGATGATCTGGAACGCGAACATCGCCGACAACGTGAGGATCTGCACCAGGTTCGCGCCGACCACGTTGCGGGAACGCAGGATCCGCAGCGGCATCAACGGCGTCCGCGCCCGGGCCTGCCGGACGGTGAACGCGGCCAGCAACGCCACCGACAACGCGCCCAGCCCGAGCGTGTGCGCCGCCGTCCACCCGTGCTCCTCGACCTTGACCACGGTGTAGATGCCGAGCATCAGGCCGCTGGTGACCAGCGCCGCGCCGAGCACGTCGGCGCCGGCGGACAGGCCCGCGCCCCGGTCGGCGGGCAGCACGCGGATCGCCAGCAGCACGGTGGCCAGGCCGATCGGCAGGTTGATGAAGAAGATCCAGTGCCAGCTCAGCGCGTCGGTCAGCACGCCGCCGAGCACCTGCCCGATGGACGCGCCCGCCGCGCCGGTGAAGCTGAACACGCCGATCGCCTTGGCGCGTTCGGCGGGGTCGGTGAACAGCGTGACCAGGATGCCGAGCACGACGGCCGACGCCATCGCGCTGCCCGCGCCCTGCAGGAACCGGGCCGCGATCAGCAGACCGGGCGTGGTCGCGGCACCGGCCAGCAGCGACGCGGCGGTGAACACGATGTTCCCGGCCAGGAACATCGCCTTGCGGCCGATCAGGTCACCGAGCCGCCCGGCGAGCAGCAACAGGCCGCCGAACGCGATCAGGTAGGCGTTGACGGTCCAGCTCAGCCCGGCGGGGGAGAAGCCGAGGTCACGCTGGATGGCGGGCATGGCCACCGTGACGATGCTGCCGTCGAGGATGGTCATCAGCATCGCGGCGGACAGCACGACCAGCGCGGACCAGTGGTTCGCACGGGGCTTGTCGGGCGATGCGTCGAGCGGTGTTGCGAGTGGGGTTGCGAGTGGGGTTTCGAGCGAGGACGACATGAGGCTCTCCTGTTCCGGGCGTGACAGGAGAAACCGTAGCGGATAGTTTTGTTGCAGACAATCTCTTTCGGGCTTACCTGGTGCTCTCGCGGGCCCGACGGGCCGTCTGCGGTGCCGGGATGGGGGTGGCCAAGTGGCCGGTGACCAGCAGGTTCAGCGCGTGCAGGAGCGCTTCGCGATCTTTGGCGGGCAGCGAGTCGAGGGCGGCCCGGTGCACGCCGTCCACGATCGCCTGGCTCTGCCTGGCCAGCTCGGCGCCCTTCTCGGTGACGGCGACGATCCGGGCCCGCCGGTCGGTGCTGGACGGCCGGCGCTCGGCGAGGCCCGCCTTCTCCAACGCGTCCACGGTGACCACCATCGTGGTCTTGTCCATGTCGCCGATCTCGGCCAACTGGATCTGCGTGCGCTCCTCCTGCAGGGCGTGCACGAGGACGCAGTGCATGCGCGCGGTCAGGCCGATCTCGGCCAGCGCCGCCGCCATCCGGGTGCGCAGCACGTGACCGGTGTGGTCCAGCAGGAACGACAGGTCGGACTCGGTGCGGGCTGGGGCCATGGCGGACATGGCCCCAGTCTAGCTACCAGGACAACACCGGATTATCCGCAACGAATCGAGTTACGCCACCGGTGGGTGAGCGTTGCGCAGCAGTTCCTGGAACTGCGCCGAGTGCCAACGTCCGGCCAGCGGCGCGTCCGGCCACGCACCGGTCGGGTCGTAGGTGGAAGTCGGCCTGCTGTCGTAGAAGGGGTCGCACTCCCGGTTGAAGTTCTCCTCGCTGTTCGGGATCTGGATGCTCACGCCGTCCGACTCGCCGGGCGGCTTCATCCACACGTAGGCGTCGATGCCCGGTCGCGGCGCCGCCACCGGCCGTTCACCCAGGCCCGTGCCCATCTGGTTGCACCAGTTGTAGACCCGGGCCCTGCGGTCGATCCGGCTGCTGTCGACGTAGATGTCCACGGTCGTCTCCGGGCCTGGCTTCGTCGGCCGGTTCGGTCCGCCCCACCCGTTGCGGGAGGTGTCGACCAGCACGCCGATGCGCGGGTCGAAGCCGGCGGCCACCGCCTCGGCGCGGAAGACGTCCACGAAGGACAGCTCGTCGATGAACGGGTTCCAGTCGAACCACCGGCTCTGCCGGATGTGCTGCCCGTTGATCTCCGTCTTGACGATGAACTCCTCGCGCAGCGCCGAGTAGTTGGCGGTGTTGGAGATCAAGCCGTGCACCCTGGCCATCGTGCTGCCGCCCGAGCGGGCCGCCTTCGCCAGCTGCTCCAGCATCGGCTTGCGGTCCTCGTCCCAGCCGATGTTCCCGTAATTGCTGATGTCGAGGTAGTTGTAGACGTTGCGCACCGCGCCGAGCTTCGCCAGCGCGTAGCCGATGCCCTCGGTGTAGGCGCCGTTGGCCTTCATCGTCTCGCAGGCCAGCGTGGCCCACGGGCGCGGATACGTGTGCGTCACCAGGAACGGCAGCGAGTTCGGCTCCACGACCGCGACCACCCGCAGCCGCGCGTACGCGGGCTCCGCCAGGATCGCGGCGATCGGGTCGACGAACTCCTGCTTGTAGCGCGGCAGGCCGCTCGGCAGGAGCTCGCCGTTGCTGGCCAGCCAGCCGCAGTCGCGGCCCGGCAGGTTCCACAGCACGAGCTGCACGAGGGTGGCGCGCTGCCGCAGCGCCTCGTCCAGGTGCGCCCGCAGACCCATCCTGCCGTTCGTGCCGTGGACCGACGCGATGCTGGTCAGCCACACGCCGGTCGGCTGCTGGGCGACGGCCGCGCCACCCGGCTCGGCGGCGGCCCGCGCGGACCACTCCGGGTTGACGTAGGCACGGGCGCCGACGTACGGGTTGTCCACGCGCGGCGACCAGTGGGGGACCGTGCTCGCACCGGCCGGGGCGGCGACCGCGAGCCCCGCGGCGACCGCGACCGCCGTCAGCACGTGGCCGACGCGTAAGAGAGACCTCATGGACTGCATACCTCCGGTTGATCACAACGATGTGAGGGAGGCGGTGTGCTACCCACCGTACCGCGACCGGGCGACTACCGGCCGTGATCGCGGGTGGAGGGCTTCGGGGTCGTCAGAGGTCGTCCACGCCGATCAGCCCGTCCTGGATGGCCCGCGCCACCAGCGCGGCCTTCGTCGGTGCCTCCCGCCCGATCAGCGCGTACTTGACCCGGATCCGCTCCAGGTGCGAGTTCACCGTGCTCAGCGAGATGCCCAGCCGCTGCGCCACGAAGTCCTTGGACTCCGACTGGAACCACTCGACCAGCACCTCGACCTCGCGCGCCGACAGCGCGGGCCGGTGGTCGGACCGGTCACCCGCCAACGCGCCCGCCAGCGACGGCGGCGTGTACGGCCTGCCCTCCGCCGCCGCCCGGGTCGCCTGCACCAGGTGCTCCGCGCCCTCCGCCTTGGTCAGGTAGCACAACGCGCCCAGCTCCAGGCACTGCAACGCGATGTCGTCGTCGGCGCGCATCGAGTACACGACGACCCGCCGACCGGCCTCGACCAGCCGGCGCAGGTCGCCGAGCACCGGCGTCGGCCCGCCCAGGTGCAGGTCGAGGATCACCACGTCGGCGTTCGCGCCCTCGCCGAGCCACGCCGAGCGCACGTCGTCACCGCCGGCGACGACCCTGATCGGCGGCGTGCCGGAGGACAGCCAGTAGGCGACACCCGCGCGCACCGCCGGGTGGTCGTCCACCACCACCGCGCTCAGCTCGTCCGCCATCGGGCCTCCATCCGCGTGTGCCGACCGTACGTGCCGCCTTCGACCTCGACCCGACCCCTCGCGGTTCCCACCTCGACCTCGGCGTCGGAGACGACGGCCACCCGCACCTCGCCCTCGGTGCGCAGCAGGCTCACCCGCGCCCGTTCCCGTGCCGCCGCCAACGCCTCCACCAGCGGCCCGGTCAGCTCCCGTCGCACGTCGGTCGGCACCGGCACGGGCGCCCCGCTGACCGCGAGCGACACCGCCACCCCGCGCCGCTCGGCGACGTGCACGCACGCCGTGACCTCGTGCACCAGCGGGTCGGGCACGTCGTCGTTCTCGACGAACAACCGGCGCAGCTGGGTCGCGGCGAGCGCGCACCGCTGCCGCGTGTCGTCGTCCCGGGGGTCGAGCACACCGTCGGCCAGGTCCGCGAGCAGCGGCAACGTGCTGCCGAGCTGCCCGGCGAACCCGGCGCGCAGGTCCTGCTCCCACTGCTCGGCCAACGCGGCACGCGTCGCCGCGCGCTCCCGTTCGGCGGCCACCTCGACGGCCTGGGCCGCGTTGCGCAGCATGAACCGGGTCATCACCAGGGCACCGAGCTGGAGGCTGGTCACGCTGAGCACGACCACGCCGACGTTGCCGATCTCGGCCCGGTCCGGCGTGCCGGCGAGCAGCCACTGCCCGACGCCGAGCACGATGTGCGCCGCCTGCGCGGCGAGCAGCGCGGGGACACGGTCCAGCAGCAACAGCAGCAGCGACCACCCGATCTGGCCCCACGACCAGTGCGCCGGCCCGAACAGCTCGTACGACGGCAACACGGCCGTGGCCACCGCGGAAGCCGCCATCACCGCCACCACACCAGCCACGACCACCGCCCGCGGCAGGGGTTCGCGGCGCACCACCCAGAACGCGCACAGCAGCGTGACCGACACCAGCACCGCGAACGCGACCCGCGCCGCCGGGTGGTGGGGGTAGGTGAGCAGGGCGCCGAAGCCGAGGCTCGCCTGCAGCACGGAGGTGACGCCGAGCAGGATCAGCCGCACGCCGGCGAACACGTGCCGCTCGGCCTCACGGCTGTCGTCACCACCGTGATCGCGCTCGTTGCGACCCCAGGAGAGCGACGGACCCGTCCACGACCGCGCCCCGACCTCTTGATCAATCACCGGGCCACTCCAACCGCACCGTCGTCCGACCGGGCCGGGACGTCACCTCGGCCCGCCCGCCGACGGCCGCCATCCGCTCGACCACCGACCCGCGCAGACCCCGCCGGTGGTCCGAGACCGCGCCGACGTCGAACCCCCGCCCCGCGTCGGTCACCTCCACCTCGACCCCGCCCCCGCCCCCGGTGGCCCGGACCCGCAGCCGCGCCGCACCGGTCCCGGCGTGCCGCTCCACGTTCGTCAACGCCTCCCGCACCGCCCGCACCAGCGCCAACGCCACCGAAGCCGGCAGCACCACGCTCTCCCACCGCGCGTCGACCTCCAGCGGACTGCCCTCCACCACCGCCCGCAACGACGAGCCGACGTCCACCGCGCTGTCCCGCGGCACACCCGACCCGCCGGTCAGCAGGTCCAGGTCGCGGCGCGCGTACCCGGCGACCTCCGCCGGGTCGGACGCCCGCCCGTTCACCGCCACCGCCAGGAACGTCGCCGAGGCCGTGTCGTGCAGCAGCGCCAGGTACTCGCGGTCACGCCTGCGCCGCGCCAACGCCACCGCCTCCTGGCGCTCCAGCGCCGCGCGCCGCGTCCGCAACTCGTCCACGCGCCGTGACGACCGGCGCAGCAGCAGCAACGCCAACCGCGCCAACACGCACTCCACCACCACCCGCAGCACCACCGCCCCGTCACCCCACACGGCGGTGAGGTAGACGGTGAGCAGCGCGGCCGTGGTCGGCACGGTGACCTTCGGCCCCCACTCCCACTGCAACGTGATCGCGGTGGTGGTGAGCACGTTGAGCGACCACGCGCCGGTGGCGCCGAACTGCTCCTGCGCCGCGCACAGCGCCACCACCCGCACGATCGACAGCACGAACGCGGCCCGCGGCGACCTGAAGTCCGCCACCGCGCCGATCAGCACCAGACCGAACAGCCCCAGGCCCAGCGGCAGGACGTCGGTCGGCACGGACAGCACGCCGAACGCGCTGATCAGCGTCACCCCGACACCGCGGACCGGCCCGGCGAACCGCGCGAAGGCGGCCACGAGTTCGGTCTCGACCTGACCCGGCATGCGGCGAACCCTATAGCCGCACGGTCCAGGGTGGACGGCGGGTGACGTGCCCGCGAACGGCCGAGAGCGCTCCCATGACAACAGTGGACAGAATCCGCCCCAGGTCTTCCGGCCCGCACGCCCGGTTGGGTAGACCCGAGGGCATGGGGGACGCGGCGCGGGTGTTCACGGCCGGGTTGGCGATGGTGCCGGCGGCGGGGTTGGCGGTGCCGGCCACCGCCTCGGCCGTGGACCCGGTCGGGCACGTCGACCCGCTCATCGGCTCGGCGGGCGGCGGCAACACCTACCGCGCGAGGACTTCGTCACCCGGGGTGGCGAGTTGGTGGTGGACGTCGCGGCCACTTCCAATACTTCGTGGGGCACCACCGACCTGCCGGTCGACCACGTGCCGGCGGTGTCCGCTTCCTTCGGTGGTTGAGCCTCAAGTCCGGCTCGAGTCTCAAGTCCGGCTCGAGTCTCAAGTCCGGCTCGATTTGACATGGGGCCCCTTACCTTGATCTTTAAC